>URCS01000001.1 GCA_900546455.1 uncultured Collinsella sp.
CGACGCGGACGCTCACGGCGCTGGAAGTGCTCGCCGTCGCCCTCAGAAGCACCCTCGGCGCGAGCCGGGGCCTCGGGCTTATCCAGACGATCAAGCGAGATCTTGCCACGATCGTCGACCTCGATGACGACGACCTTGACCTCGTCGCCCACGTTGAGGACGTCCTCGACCTTCTCCACGCGGCCCTTGGCGACGCGAGAGATGTGCAGCAGGCCGTCCTTACCGGGCAGCAGGTTGACGAAGGCGCCGAAGGGCTGGATGGAGACCACGCGACCGGTGTACTCCTCGCCCGGCTCGGGAACCTTGATGATGAGCTTGATGCGCTCGACGGCCTGGTCCACGGACTCGCCGGTGCCGCCGACAAAGACGGTGCCGTCCTCCTGGATGTCGACCGAAGCGCCGGTCTCGTCCTGAATACCGCGGATGACCTTACCGCCGGAACCGATGACGTCGCGGATCTTGTCGGTCGGGACCTGGATGGAGACGATGCGCGGAGCGGTGCTGCGTGTGGTGTGGCGCGGCTCGGGGATCACATCGAGCATCTTCTGCAGGATGAAGGCGCGACCCTCCTTGGCCTGCTGCAGGGCGCGGGCCAGGATGTCGAAGGTGAGGCCGGTGGCCTTGTTGTCCATCTGCAGGGCGGTGATGCCCTCGGTGGTGCCGGTGACCTTAAAGTCCATGTCGCCCAGGAAGTCCTCGAGACCCTGGATGTCGGACAGGACCACGGTCTTACCCTCCTCCTGGATCAGGCCCATGGCGATACCGGAGACCGGGCGCTTAATGGGCACGCCGCCGTCCATAAGGGCGAGCGTGGAGCCGCAGGTCGAAGCCATCGAAGAGGAGCCGTTGGACTCCATGACCTCGGAGACGACGCGGATGGCGTAGGGGAACTCGTTCTCGTCGGGAAGCACCGGAAGCAGAGCGCGCTCTGCCAGATTGCCGTGACCGATCTCGCGACGCTTGGGGCTGCCCATGCGGCCAGTCTCGCCGGTGCAGAACGGCGGGAAGTTGTAGTGGTGCATGTAGCGCTTGCCCTCGGTGGGCTCGATGGTATCCAGACGCTGGCCCTCGTTGAGCATGCCGAGCGACAGGACGGAGAGCACCTGGGTCTGGCCGCGCTGGAACAGACCGGAGCCGTGAACGAGCGGCAGGTAGTTGTCCTTCACCATGATGGGACGGATCTCGTCGGCGGCACGGCCGTCGACGCGCTCGCCGGTCTCGACGACCATAGTACGCATGGCCTTCTTCTCGAGCTTCTTGAGCGCCACGGGGATCTCGCGCTCCCAAGCAGCCTGCTCCTCCTCGGTGAACTCGGCGCGGATGGACTCCTTCAGAGCCTCGACCTTGCCGATACGGGAGAGCTTGTCGGCGTCGCGCAAGGCGGCTGCCATCTCGTCGTAGTGGGCGAAGATGCGCTCCTGGACCTCCTCGACGGGCTGGTCGAGCGGGTACTCCTTCTTGACGATGGGGCCGTTGACCTGCTCCCACTCGGCGACGAACTCATCCTGAGCCTGGCAGAAGGCAGCAAGGGCCTCCTGGCCAAACTTCATGGCGGCGAGCATGTCGTCCTCAGAGATCTCCTCGGCGCCGGCCTCGACCATCGAGATGAAGTCGGCGGAGCCGCCCAGCTCCAAGTCCAGATCGGAGTTCTCGCGCTCCTCGTAGGTGGGGTTGACGATAAACTCGCCGGTCTCCACGTTACGGCCGATGCGCACGCAGGCAAGCGGGCCCTCGAAGGGCACGCCGCCGAGCGTCATGGCCAGGGAAGCACCCATGACGTTGATGACGTCAAAGGGGTTGACCTGGTCGGCGACAAGCGAGGTAGCGACGATGTGCACCTCGTTGCGGAAGCCGTCCGGGAAGCTCGGGCGAATCGGACGGTCGATCATGCGCGCGGTGAGCGTGGCCTTCTCGCTGGGACGGCCCTCACGCTTGAGGTAGCCACCCGGGATGCGGCCGGCAGCGTACATCTTCTCGTTGAAGTCGACGGTCAGCGGGAAGAAGTCATAGTTCTTGCGCTCCTTGGAGACGACCACGGTATCGAGCATCGTGGTGTCGCCCTGCTTGACCAGGCAGGCGCCGGTGGCCTGCTTGGCAAGCTCGCCCGACTCAAAGGTGTAGGTCTTGCCGTACAGCTCAAAGGTCTTGGATACGAGTGTCATTGTTCTCCTTTACCCCACAGGCCCCTTGCCTGCGGGCTTCTCATGTGACGCGGACCCCCTGCCCCCGCCACGCTTCAGAGCGTGATTGTTCGCGCCCTTACACAAAAAGAGCGCCCCGCTGCGCAGGACGCTCTTAGCATGTACAAATCCTACTGGATGTTGTCGCGGATGCCCAGAGCCTTGATGAGCTCACGGTACTCGACGATGTCGTTCTTCTTGATGTAGGAGAGAAGACGACGACGACGACCGACGAGCATGAGCAGACCACGACGGGTGTGGAAGTCCTTCTGATGGGACTTCATGTGCTCGGTCAGCTCCTTGATGCGCTCGGACAGGATGGCGACCTGAACCTTGGGGTTGCCGGTGTCGACCGGGGTGTTACCGAACTGGGCAGTCAGCTCCGCCTTGCGCTCTTTGGAAACAGTCATTGTTTCACCTTTCTTTTTGCGTCGCCATCGGGCGACTCGATTCGCCTCGGACTGGGAAGCCGCCGGTGGAGCGAGCAACCAAGGTCGAGGTACCAACAGGTCGGTATGTTACCACAAGCAGCCCGCGCCTGCGCATCATCACCGACCCAACATGAATTCCATCGCACGGAGGCGCTGATCGGTGTGCGTCGCAGCCCAAACATGCGAAAGCCCCAGCAAAAAGGCTGCGGTATGCGGGTCGATTCGCTCGGCCAAAAGCGCATCGAAGGTCATGGACATGAGGGCGCGCAGCCATGCGGCCTCACCGGTCGACACCAGTTCGGCACCTGGAACGCTCGACGCGCACGACCCGCACATGAGGCCGCCCGCCTGGGGCGAAAAATACGACAGCATGGGGTCTCCGCACAGCACGCAGGCCGAAAAATCGGGTCGATAGCCAACGTGCGACAGCAGCTTAAAGACATATGCCGCCACAAGTAGATCCATATGCGCCGTGTCGAGCCCGCTGCCCACCAGGGCAAGCGCTCGCTGCGTGATGGCAAAGGTAAACGGGTCCTCGGCGTCCTCGAACGAGCACACGCGCGCGACCTCGGCGATCGCGCTTGCGGCGCAGGTCGTCTCGTAATCGGGCGCAACGCCGAGCGGCGCCTCCATAAGCTCGGCCTGGGAAACCACGTCGAGTGACCGTCCATGTGCGAGCAGCATATCTACCGTACAGAACAGCTCGCAGCGCGCAGCCAGGCGTCCGCCGGGTTTGCGGGCGCCCTTTGCCACGGCACGAACCTGCCGCCCCCGCTCGTCAAGCATCGTCAAGATCAGGTCGGTCTCTTTGAGCTTAGTCTTATCGAGCACGAGCACTTTCGTGCGATATGTCCGGGAGCCTGCCATGCGCGCCGCGCGTCCTTAGTCCTCGGCGTTATAGCCAAAGCGGCGAATCTGGGCCTCGTCGTCACGCCAGCCGGCCTTGACCTTCACGTCCAACTCCAAAAAGACCTGCGTGCCAAAAATGCGCTCAAGATCGCGACGGGCGTCGATACCGATATGCTTGATCATCTCGCCGCCCTTGCCGATGATGATGCCCTTTTGGCCCTCGCGCTCGACGTAAATGGTGGCGTGCACGCGCAGCACCTTCTTGGTCTGCTCGAGCGCATCGCAGATCACGCCAACGGAGTGCGGGATCTCATCACGGGTGCGGCGCAAGACCTTCTCGCGCACAAACTCGGCAACGAGCGTCTCATCGGAAGCGTCGGTACCCATGTCCTCGGGGAACCAACGCGGACCCTCGGGCAAAAAGTGCGCAACGGTCTCGATAAAGGCATCGACGTTGAAGTTCTTAACCGACGACGTCACAATCTCGTCGTCATATTCCATAAGCTCGTGGGCAGCCTTAAGCTGCTCCATGACCTGTGCGGGGTCGGCCTCATCGGCCTTGGTGAGCACCAGGACCTTCTTGCAACGAGCGCATCTGACGCACTCGGCAACCCAGGCGTCTCCCCTGCCGATCGGCTTGGTGGCATCAATCAAAAACGCGACGACGTCGACATCGTTCAACTCGAACAGTGCGCTCTTGTTGAGCTCGGACCCCAGGCCGTCCTTGGGCTTATGAATACCCGGGGTATCGACAAAGACCAGCTGGTAGCCGGGACGGTTGACGACGGCGCGCATGCGGCGGCGGGTCGTCTGTGCCACCGGCGAGGTGATGGCGACCTTTTTGCCATAGCAGGCATTAAGCAGCGTGGACTTGCCGGCGTTGGGACGACCGACCAGGGCCACGAAGCCGCTGCGGAAACCGGGTTCCACGTCACCAAAGCCCATAGGACCGTCGTCCTCGTCGCACAGGGAGTCGAGTTCCTCGTCGCTCATGCCCTCAAACGGGTCGAACTCCTCGACATCCTCGAGCTCCTCGGTATCCACCGCGTCAAGGACCTCGTCATCCAAAACTTCATCGGTAGGCTGCATATTGTCGGACATGGGAATCCCCTTCTAAATAAAGCCGAGCGCGTGGGCAAATACCAGCACGCCCACAATCGCGGCGGTGATGGAAAGTATGTATACGGAAGCGGCGGCGATGTCCTTCGCACGCTTGGCCAGCGGATGGAGCTCCTGGGTCGCCAGGTCGACGATGGCCTCCATAGCGGTGTTGCACAGCTCGCCGTGAATCACCAGGCCGCAACAGATGATAATCGTGGCCCACTCGGCAATGTCGAGCCCCACGACGCAGCCGGCAATGACGGTGCACACGCCCGCAACGAGCATGATCTTAATGTTGCGCTCGGTCTTGACGGCGGTGACGAAGCCCTCCATGGCGTAGGAAAACGACTTTAAAAAGGACGGATGGTCCTTGTTCGATCCGGGAATCATAGACGGCTCCTAGTCGTGGGCGTGGTTGGTGATGGGGCCGACGTGGACTAGCTTAGGGTCCTCGCCGCGCTCGAGCGCCAGATCGCGCAGGATGGCGTCCTCGCGGGCCTCCATGACCTCGGCCTCGTCGTCCTCGATGTGGTCATAGCCCAGCAGGTGCAGCATTCCGTGTACGAGCATCAGACGGCACTCGTCAGCGGGGCTATTGCCAAAACCGGGGGCCTGACGGGCAATAACCTGCGGGGCCAAGATAATATCGCCGAGCTCGAGCGTCTCATCGGCGGGAATGTCATCGTCAAAGGCCGAATCGCACTCAAACGAGAGCACATCGGTGGTGCGGTCGATACCGCGCCACTCGTGGTTGAGCTCGTGCATCTCGTCCTCGTCGACATACGAAAGGGAAATCTCGACTCCACGTTCAACGCCCTCGGCGGCAAGCACAACCTCGCAGATGTGCTCCACCTCCTGCGCGTCGAGCAGCGTATCGAGCTCGGCATCGTTGCTGATCAATACACTCAACGGGACTCCTTTCGGTCGCGCGGGCGCTGCTCGCGCACGTCATCATAAGCTTCATATGCCTCGACGATACGACCCACCAGGGCATGGCGCACCACGTCGGCACGCTCGAGGTGAGAAAATGCGACATCGTCGACACGGCCCAAAATCTGCTCAACGTCAGCAAGACCGCCACGACGACCCACCAGGTCGCGCTGGCTCAGGTCGCCGGTAATCACGAACTTGGAGTTGAACCCAAGGCGTGTCAGGAACATCTTCATCTGCTCGGGCGTGGTATTTTGCGCCTCGTCGAGCACCACGAAGGCATCACTCAGCGTGCGGCCGCGCATGTAGGCAAGCGGGGCGATCTCGATCACGCCACGCTCCATAAGCTCATCGGTGCGCTCGCGATCCATCATGTCAAAAAGGGCGTCGTAGAGCGGACGCATGTAGGGGTCGATCTTTTCCTCAAGGGTACCGGGCAAAAAGCCCAGATTCTCCCCCGCCTCGACAACCGGACGCGTCAAGATCAAACGGCCCACCTCGTGACGCTTGAGCGCGGCAACGGCGAGCGCCATGGCCAGATAGGTCTTACCGGTACCGGCTGGACCCAAGCCAAAGGTGATGGTATGCGAGCGAATGGCATCCACGTAGCGCTTTTGCCCGAGCGTCTTGGGACGAATGACGCGGCCGCGATACGAAAGCAGCACGTCATCGCGAAGCGACGTAGCCTCGTGCTCACCGTCGCGCAAGACGGCCAGGCAGCGAGAGACATCGTCGGCAGACAGCGTGCGCCCGGCGGCCGCCTCGCGAAAAGCATGTTCGAAAAAACGCGCCACGAGTTCGACCTCATCCGGGTCACCGCTCACGGCGATGCTATCGCCACGGGCGACCACATGGGCGCGAACCAAGCTCTCGAGCGCACGAAGGACGCCGTCGCCGGCGCCCAAAACGCACGAGGGATCAATTCCCTCGGGAACGGTAAGTCTAATCTTCGAGGCTTCCATGAACCTCCCTGCGCGCATGGACCAAGCCGGAATCATCGACTCCGATGATAGCAACATCGAGCAGGCACGGGGCTGTAAGTCCACAGGTATCGTCAAGACGGGCATGATGGAACGAACCGAGCGTCAGGTTGTCGCCGTACTCGAGGACGGCACGCTCGACGGTGCCCACGCGACGACGAGCGTCGGCAATGGCGAGTTCCTGCGCCGCGGCTCGCATACGACGGCTGCGCTCGGCCATAACCTCGGGCGGCACCTGGTCGGGCATATCGGCAGCAAGGGTACCGGGACGCTTGCTATAGCGGAACACGTGCATACGCGAGAAACCCACACGACGGCACAGCGCCAGCGACTCCTCGAACTCCTCGTCCGTCTCACCAGGAAAACCGACGATGACATCGCACGAAAGAGACGCCTGGGGCAAGTTGGCGCGAATCATACGCACCGTGTCCTCAAAGGTCTCGGCGCTATAGGGGCGGCCCATGCGATGCAGGGTCGCCGTGCAGCCGGACTGCACGGGCAGGTGCAAAAACGGGGCGATACGCTGCGGATAGCGCGCCATCACCTTAAGCAGGCGCTCAGAGATATCCATGGGCTCGACCGAGGAAATGCGCACATGCGGAATAGACGTGCGCTCCATGATGGCCTCAAGCAGCTCATCGATTTCGACATGCTCGTCGGTCGCGCTCTTGCCATCGTAGGCACCCAGGTTCACACCGGTCAGCACCACCTCGGGCACGCCGGCCTCCTGGGCCTCACGAACTTGCTCGAGCACGGACTCGACGGGCACGGAGCGCTCGGGGCCGCGTGCCTTCCACACAATGCAATAGGTGCAGCGATGGTTGCAGCCGTCCTGAATCTTCACGCCCAGGCGAGAGCGACCGAGCGCATCGACCACCTCGCCATCGCTGCAGGCGGGGACGCTATCGGACTCAACGCCCAGCAGCTCGCAGACACGTTCGGCGACATCGATCTTGGACGGCTCGGCGATCACGCGATCCGAAAGCTCCAGCAGCTCCTCGGGATGCAAATTGACCACGCATCCGGTCACGACCACATAGGGCTCATTTTGATGGGCCAGTGCATGGCGAACGGCCTTACGGGTCTTGGCCTCGGCCTCGCCCGTAACAGCACAGGTGTTAATGACGATCAGATCGGCATCCTGGGGCTCCACCATAGCAAAGCCCAGGCGCATAAGATCGGCAGTGATACGGTCAGACTCAACCCGATTGACACGGCATCCGAGGTTGACGACGGAAATATGGGGTGCGAGCACGCGGGCTCCTTAATCGAGGATATCGTCGAGGGCACTCTTGATACGGTCGGTCACCGACTTCTTACCGGAAGCGACGTCATCGCCCATCTCATCGGCAAAAGCACGGAGCAGCTCGCGCTGCTTATTGGAAAGATTGGTGGGAACGACCACGCGCAGTTGCACGATCAGGCGGCCACGCGAACCGCCACCACCAATGCGCGGCATGCCGTAATTATTGACGCTCACGGTGTCGCCGTACTGGGCACCGGCGGGAACCGTCACCTTAACGACCTCGTCGGGCATAATGCCCTCGACCTCGATCTCGCAGCCGAGCGCAGCCTGCGCAATCGAGATATCGCTCACCAGGTACAGGTCGTCACCGTTGCGCTTAAAGCGCTCATGGTCGGCAACGCGCACGTTGACAATCAGGTCGCCCGAAGGCTCGCCGCGAAGGCCGGCCTCGCCAAAGCCGCTCACACGCAGCTGGCGACCGGTCGAAACGCCGGCGGGAATATCGATGTCGATCTTTTCATGCGAAGGCGTGCGGCCCTGGCCGTCACAGGTCTCGCAGGGATGATCGATGACCGTGCCCTCGCCGTGGCAGTCGGGGCAAGGCGAAGAGGACTGGACCTGGCCCAAAAAAGAGCGCTGGACCGTGGTGACATAGCCCGTGCCGTGGCAGCGGCTGCACTGTTTTTCGGTCGCACCGTCAGCCTTGCCCGTACCGTTGCAATCCTCGCAGGGAGCAAGGCGGTCATAGCTGATCGTCTTTTTGCAGCCGAGCGCCGCCTCCTCGAGCGTCACCGAAAGCGAGATGGCCATATCACGTCCGCGACGACGCTCACGACGGCTGCGGGCGCCACCGCCGGCACCGCCGCCAAAGAACGACGAGAACAAGTCGTCCATGCCCATGCCACCAAAGATATCGTTGATATCGACGTAGCCGGAGCCACCGGGGCCGTCGGCAGTGCCGTAACGGTCGTAGTTAGCACGCTTCTGCTCATCGGAAAGAACGGAATATGCCTCGTTGAGCTCTTTGAACTTAGCCTCGGCCTCGGGGTCGTCCGAAACGTCCGGGTGTACGGTACGGGCCTTCTTTAGAAACGCGCGCTTAATCGTCCGCGCGTCGGCATCCTTGTCGACGCCAAGCACCTCGTAGTAATCCCTATTTTCCGACACGACCGAATCCTTCCGACTTTCATTATTGTCACAGTGCGTCCTATACCCAAGCTGGGCCGGCCGCAAACAGAGGGTTTGATGTTATTGCATTGCGTAGGGCGAAAGCATGGCACGTTGCGAGCAGCTCGCAAACCAAACCGACACGAGCGCAAACATAAATCCGTTGGCAAAACCGTTGGCAAACTGCATCGCGCCGCGCTTCCACCACAGCAGGCTGCGGTGCAGCACGCCGTCCGAGAGCACCATGAACAGGCCCATGGCAAACGGAATAAAGCACATCACGGCAAAGGCCGAGAACACGCCCGAGATGGCCGATAGCACCAAAAACGGCGCCACGATGCCCATCAGGTAAAAACCGGTACGGGCCTTGCCTTCCAGGCGCTCGGCCTCAACATGGGCCCGACCGACCAGATCACCGCCAGAGGCGCCGTTGGTGCCGGCGTGACCCATGCCGCCAATACGGACCTCGTCGCCATCGTGCGTGCCGGCGGGAAACTCAATCGTCTGCTCGGAGGTCACACGGGTTCGCCCGCTGCCGCCGCAATCGGGACAGGGGTCGGCGACGACCTTACCGGAGCCACCGCACTCAGGGCAGACAGACTGGAACGTGCCGGCACCAAACAGAAAGGACAGGTCGACATCGATGTGGCCGCGACCGCCGCAGCTCGGACAGGTATGTGCATGCTCGGACGAAACAGAGCCCGAACCGCCGCAGTGACCACAGGTATCGAAGCGCGTATAGCGGACGGTCTTGCGGGCACCGCCCTTGGCCTCCTTGGCGTCGAGCTTAATATCGACGACCACGTTGGCGCCGTTCTCGGGATTATAGGCAGCCTGCCCGCGACGCGGCTGACCCCAGGCGCCACCAAAGGGAAAGCCGCCCTCAAAGGGATTGCCGTAGCCCGCGCTGCCGGCGTAACCGCCGCCATAGGGCGAAGCCGTGGGAGCGCCGGCAAAGGGATTGCCCGAGCGCATGGCGTCGTAGCGCGCACGCTTCTGCTCGTCCGAAAGCACAGCATAGGCCTCGGAAACCTCTTTGAACTTTTCCTCGGCATCCGGTTCTTTGTTGACGTCCGGATGGAGCTTGCGGGCCTTTTGCTGGAAGGCTTTCTGTATATCACGCGAGGTGGCGTCCTTGGAGACACCCAAAATCTCGTAGTAATCTTTTTCGTTCATCGTCGCCATGCGCGGCAACCTCCTGCTCACAGCAGCGTATATATTGCGGTAATTCTACCCGAGCGGCCTAGGCTAGACCCCAAAACAGCTCGAACAGCACATTTCCATCGAGCCAGCCCAAGTGAGTGGGCGCTAAACGAGCACGGACGCGACCTGCGATAACGTCTTTCGAGGTGACGCGCCCCGCATGTCCTTCAATATGATCGGGCACCCAGGTGGCAAGGTCCAACTCGACCGCACGGTCGCAGGCCGCCGCCAACTCATCTGCAGCGATCACGCTTGCCGAGCGAACCAACAGATCGGGCCCAATGCCACGCGTCATGCGACAGGCAAGCATCAAATCCTCGGCCGCCGCCTCGCGCTGCGACAGATACTCGGCATCAAACGTCGTCGCGGCATCGTCGCGTTGCACCAAGCGCACGCGATACGCATCGCCGCGAGCAAGCACGTCGGGAAACAGCCCGGCCAAGCGATCGAAATCCTCGGCGTCGAGCATACCGGCGGCAGAGCGGCCCAAACCCAGATAGCCCTGTCCGGTCCAATAGGCAATGTTGTGGGCGCACTCATGGCCGTCGAGCGCGTAGCTTGCCACCTCATACGGGTGATAGCCGGCCGCACTCAGGCGCTCACGCGCCGCATCCATGCATGCAGCCTGAAAATCCTCGTCGGGCTCGAGCGACTCGTCGCGACACGCCACGCGATAGAGCGGCGTGCCCTCCTCGAGCGTGAGCGGGTACACCGACACATGATGCGGCGCCGCCGCCAACACGCCATCGAGTGTGCGCTGCCAGCTTAGGTCGGTCTGCCCGGGAAGGCCGCACATCAGGTCGCACGACACGACAAGCCCAGCGTCCTTGACCGTCGTGATGGCAGCGAGCGCCCGATCGGCATCGTGAATGCGGCCGATGGCGGTAAGTTCGGCGTTATCGAGCGTTTGCACGCCCAGAGAGACGCGCGTGACACCCACCCCGGCAAGCGCAGTGGCAAGCTCTGCGGTCAGCGATTCGGGATTGGCCTCGCAGGTAAACTCAACAGGCTTGCACCACGCAGAGATACGCCGGGCAAATTCTACCAAACGCTCCCCCGCCAGCGACGGCGTGCCGCCGCCAACATAGACGGTGCGGATCTGTGCAAGCGCGCCTGCGTCGCCAAAAGCATCGAGGCGCGCATACAACTGCTCAAAATAGGTATCGAGCGCAACGCTCATGTTGCACGGAGCAAAACTGCGTGAGTCAAAGTCACAGTACCGGCATTTTTGGGCGCAAAACGGCACATGCACGTACAGCGCGGTAACGGCCACCGTTAGGCCTCCAACGGATGAGCGGGCACCGACTCGCCGGCGGCAAGTGCGGCCTCACAGGCCACCACATCGTGCTCGATATCATCGACCAGTGCCATGAACTCCTCGTATGTGGAGCAACGCACCACCTGAGCGCGCCAGGCGGCAGCATGGGGCATGCCCTTTAGATACCAGCTTGCGTACGTGCGGGCACGCGACATGAGCGGCAACAGCTCGTGCGTGAGCGTCAGGTGCTCGCGCAGGGCATCCAGGCGCTCAACCGAGGAGCGAGAAGGAACCGGCATGCCATCGAGTGCAAGGGCTCGGGCATCGTCGAACACCCATGGATTGCCGTAGATGCCGCGCGCGATAAACACCGCGCTGGCACCCGAGCTTTGCAGATGCTCAGCAGCGTCCTCTGCCGAGAACACATCGCCCGAACCGATAACGGGAATCTCGACGGCGTCGGCCACCTCATCGACGACCGACCAATCGGCCTGGCCCGTATAGAGCTGCGTGGCGCAGCGACCATGTACCGCCACCGCGGCGGCCCCTGCTCCCTCAAGCATCTGAGCAAACGTCGCGGCGTTGCGGTCTTCGGCGTAAAAGCCCTTACGGATTTTTACGGTCACGGGCACATGCGCCGCGCCCACCGCCGCCTCGACGATCTGCTCGGCCAGATCGGGAGTGCGCATAAGCGCCGAGCCCTCGCCCTTGGTGACGACCTTGCGAGCCGGGCAGGCCATGTTGATATCGATCAGCGACAGGCGATCGCCCACACGCTCCTCGACGGCAGCAACAGCGCTCGCAAACTGATCGGGCTTGGAGCCAAAGAGCTGCACGCAGATCTGCTGCTCCTCATCGGCCGGCAGTACCAGGCGCCACGTCTTATTGCTGGCATAGGCAAGGCCCGCCACGCTCACCATCTCGCTATAGGCAAGATGGGCACCGCGACGGCGGCACATGATGCGATAGGCAGGATCGGTCACGCCCGCCATGGGAGCCATAAGGAACGGCTGCTCGGCATAGGCGCCAAGCAACCGCTTGCTGTATTCAGAAAGTGCCATGGACCTACTCGTCCACCTTGAGAATCGCCATAAAGGCCTCCTGCGGAACCTCGACCGAGCCGATGGCCTTCATGCGCTTTTTGCCCTCTTTCTGCTTCTCGAGCAGCTTGCGCTTTCGCGAGATATCGCCGCCATAACACTTGGCCAGCACGTCCTTGCGGCGCGCTTTGACGGTAGAGCGGGCAATGATCTTGTTGCCGATGGCGCCCTGGATAGGCACCTCGAACAGCTGGCGCGGAATGATTTCCTTGAGCTTGTCGCACAGACCGCGGGCCAGGCCATAAGCCTTATCCTTGTGCACGATAAACGACAGCGCGTCCACCTCGTCGCCCGAAAGCAGGATGTCGAGCTTGACGAGCTCGGAGGGGCGATATTCGTTGAACTCGTAGTCGAGCGAGGCGTAACCCTTGGTGCGGCTCTTGAGCTGGTCAAAAAAGTCCAGAATGAGCTCGGCAAGCGGCATGTCGAAACGCATCTCGACCGATTTGCTCGTGAGATGGATCATGTCGGTTGTAATGCCGCGATGCTCGATAGCGAGCTGCATGACGGCACCCGTATACTCGGGCGGACAGATAATCTTGGCCTTGAGGTAGGGCTCCTCGATGCGCTCGATGCGCGTAGCCTCGGGCAGATCCTGCGGGCTGCGAACATCAATCATCTCGCCGTCGGTCTTGTAGACGTGATAGTCCACCGAAGGGCTCGTGGCAATCAGGTCCAGGTTGAACTCGCGCTCCAGGCGCTCCTTGACGACCTCCATATGCAGCAGGCCCAAGAAGCCAACGCGGAAACCAAAGCCGAGCGCCACCGAAGTCTCGGGCTCCCACACCAACGACGGGTCGTTGACATGCAGCTTATCGAGCGCGTCACGCAGGTTCTCGTAGTCCTTGTTATCGATCGGGAACAGGCCCGTATAGACCATGGGCTTAGCCTCGCGGTAACCGGGAAGCGGCTCGGGGCAGGGGTTCGACGCCCAGGTAAGGGTGTCGCCCACGCGAACGGCCTCGGGGTCCTTCAGGCCCGTGACCACGTATCCGACCTCGCCGACCGTCAGCGCGTCGACCGGCGTCTCGGCGGGACGCTTGACGCCCACGCCATCGACCAAAAAGTCGCCCTTTGCCTGCATCATGCGCAAGGTATCGCCCTTTTTGATGGAGCCGTCAAAGATGCGCACCGTGGCGACGACGCCACGATACTCGTCGAAGTATGAATCCAGAATGAGTGCCTTGAGCGGCGCATTCGCATCGCCCTTGGGCGGAGAGATCAGAAAGACAATGGACTCCAGCAGATCGTGGATGCCCTCGCCGGTCTTGCCCGAGACACACACGGCATCATCGGCAGGGATCGCCAGGTCATCCTCGATCTCGGTCTTAACCTCGTCGGGATGAGCCGAGGGCAGGTCGATCTTGTTGATGGCCGGCACAATGTCCAGATTGGCGTTCATGGCAAGCGTCGCGTTGGAGACGGTCTGTGCCTCGACGCCCTGTGTGGCGTCGACAACGAGCACCGCGCCCTCACAGGCTGCCAGCGAGCGCGAGACCTCATAGGTAAAGTCCACGTGGCCCGGCGTATCGATCAGATTGAACTGATACGTCTCGCCATCGTCGGCGTCATAGGACACGCGAACGGCATTGGACTTGATCGTGATGCCGCGCTCGCGCTCGATATCCATGGTGTCGAGCAGCTGCGACTCCATGTCGCGCTCGTCGACGGTATGGGTGAGCTCGAGAATGCGGTCACTGATCGTGGACTTGCCATGGTCGATGTGCGCAACAATCGAGAAGTTGCGGATGTGGGAAATGTCAATTGAAGTATTCATGCGGACTATCTTACCCGAGCGGTACAAAAAATGGAGCCTGTTCCATAAAACAGGCTCCATTTATGCGCGTAATCTGTGTGGTGTGAAATTTACAACTTAAGCGTTGATGCTGTTCACGAGCTTGGCAAGACCGGACTTGCGGTTGGAAGCCTGGTTCTTGTGGATAACATGCTTGGCGGCAGCCATGTCGAGACGCTTGGTGACGGTCTTGAGGGCAGCCTGGGCCTTCTCGGCGTCGCCCTCGGCGACGGCGGACTGGACGTGCTTGGTCAGCGTCTTGAGCTCGGACTTGACAGCCTTGTTACGCATGCGAGCTGCCTCATTGGTGCGGATACGCTTCTTCTGAGACTTGATGTTTGCCACTTCTGGAGTTCCTTTCGAGTTCCTTGCAAAAAATGTATGACACCTCTGAGACACGGTGAGGTCATGCAAGCGCCTACTATAGCACGCTCCCCCTCAAAGGGATAGAACGAATTTGTCAAATAGGCAGGTATCATCACGATTTTCTCAAGATGTTCGTAATCCAGAGCAAAAGCGCGGCCTCAGAATCGGCCGAACCCTTGAGCGCGAGCTCTACATCGACCGCCCCCTCGAGCGCCGCGACGAGCTCTGCCATCGAAAAGCGACGTGCCCAGGTCAAGTGATTCTTGACCTGCCAGGACTGGAGCTTGAGCGTTGCGGCCAGCTCACGACCCTGTCCGCGCGCATCGAGCGCCTTGGCGACGATAAGCTCGCGGATGCGGCCGCACAGCAACGTGTAAGTCCACACGTAGCTCTTGGCGGGCAATAGATTGAAAAGCTCGAGCGAGCGTCGCATGTCACGTGCCGAGACCGCATTGAGAAAGTCCCAGGGTTGAACCTCGGCCGTACGTACAATCCAGCGCTCAACGTCGGTAAGCTCAATCTGGGGCGCCTCGACCATCTGGGCAAGCTTAGCCAAGTCGTTATCGAGCATGCGAGTGTTCTCGCCCGAACGCGAGACGAGCTCCTCGGCGGCCGCCGTCGAGATCGACTTGCCGCGCTGCGTCGCCATCTGCTGCACGCGACGCGGTAGCTCCCAGCGTTTGGTGCCGGAGCAATCGATCACGGCCTTCTTATCGATCTTGGCGATCGCCTTATACAGGCGTGTGTTCTTGGCAAGCGAGTCGGCAATGATGAGGCAGACCGTTGTGGGGCTGGGACTCGCCAAATACTCGACAAGCGGCTCCGAGACCGCCTTGGCGAGCTTTGAACAGCCGTCAAGGATTACCAGGCGAAACTCGCTGCCCATCGGAAAGGTGTTAAGCGATCCGATAATCGACTCGATATCGGGGTCTTTGGTCATATCGCGCTCGTCGAGGTTGAACTCGACCATGCCCGTCTTTTCCAGACGCGCTTTCATACGCGAGACGGCGTGATCGCGCTTGACGCCGTCGGTACCGACGATCAGATATGCCGGCAGCAGACCGGTTTCGGACATTGCGCTCCCCTCCCGCAGGCCTTCGTATTCGCTCCGTGCCATTCTAGCCCAGGGGCCCACCACACGCCAACGATGTCGTCACGGTTGCTGGCATCGCATCGCAAAGCCATTCGCAGTCGGCGTGACGGTAATGTCGCCGTGTTCGATAGTGCACGCGAACACGGCGCCCGCTTCCTTAACGGCATCGATGCAGGCATCGGACGGATGGCCGTATCGATTCCCTTCGCCCGCACTCGCGAGGGAAAGCTCGGGCTTCAGGACGTCCAGCAACTCATCATCGACTGAAACCTTAGAGCCGTGATGCCCAAGTTTAAGTACGTCGATATCCCCCACCTCCTGCACGAATTCCCGTTCTTGGTCGATCTCGGCATCACCGGTGAGGAGCATACGCAGGCCCTTGCCTTCCTGAACATATGAGAGCAGCAGGACAAGCGAGTCCTCATTTCCCTCACCATCCACGGACTCGAATGGCCACATCACGCGGGCGCAAAATGAGCCGATATCGACCGTATCCCCACGGCGCACCTGCCGATACTCCACGCCAGGTCGGTTCAATACCTCGGCAGGAGCATCCTCCAGCGCATCCGCCGCCACGGCAATCGTACCGACCGGAAACTGTTCGAGCACGGCAGGCAGACCACCCCAGTGATCCTCATCCCAATGCGTCACAAAGACGGCATCGATATGGTGCACGTTATTGCGAACCAACGCCGCCACCACGCGCTCGTCGAGCCCGCAGTCGACGAGTGCCACTGCACCGCCCTGGCGGATAAGAATCGCATCGGCCTGGCCCACATCGAGCACCGTCACAGAAGGCGGAGCGAATCGATCCCAGTAGACGTACGGAATCGCAGCCAGGAACACCAGACATGCAAGCCCCACCGCCACAGGACGTGCACGGGGACGCGGCCACCAGACCAGCAGCACCGCCAGCAAACACGGCACTAGATAAATCCACATGCTATCGGGCGGCACGCTCACGGATGCACCCGGCACGGCGGCAAACAGCTGCTCGAAGAACAGCGCGCAACGGGAGGCAATCATGGGCACAACGAGCGCCCAAGTCCGCAACGGTGCCACGAGCGAAAAGGGAACCAGCACGATCGACACGGCAAGCAGTACGCTCACCACCGGACCGATGACCGCATTTGCCAGCGGAGCAATGAGCGAGAACGTACCGAAGGCAGGAATGGTAATGGGAAGTGTCGCCAGTTGCGAGCACAGCGTGACGGAAAGCATGCTGGCAACGTCTGATGGCACACCCAGCTCACCCAAAGCGTAGGTCGCATAGGGGCAAAAGCACAGAATGGCTAAGACGCTGGCACATGAAAGCTGAAAACCCATCTCGAACAGCACCGTCGGCCGCAGTAGCACAAAGATGGACATGGTAACAAAGAGTGCCGATGCGCCGTGCCGGCGACGCCCCGCGCCGTTTACGACAAGCGTCGCGAACACCATGCAGCACGCGCGCACGGCCGAGGGAGACGCGCCCGTAAAGGCAGCGTAGCCCACAAGCGTTATCGCCAATATCGCCCGCTGAAGACCACGTGAACACCGAGTCTTTTGCAATACGCCCTCGATTACAAACCCCACGATAGCCAAATGGCTGCCCGAGACGGCGATAAGATGCGCCGTTCCCGTCACCGAAAACCAATCGCCAGCCGACTGGGCGCGCAGCTCGGACGAACGACCACAGACGACACCGGCTATGAGCGCACGCGCCAGGTCGGTCGCAGGCGCGATGGACGCAAGCAGCCCATTTCGCAGCCGAAGCAGCGGGCCCGGAGAGCCCTCATCGACCGGCACAATCCGAACGGCTTGAACCTTGCGCACCTCGCCTCGGAGCACACGCGATCGTCCATACGCATCGTTCTCAAAACGTGAAACGCGACCGATAACACGCATGTGCGCCCCGACCCTGAGCTCGCGGTCACACGATAGGCGAACCGTTGCCAAGTTCTTGCCGTCCGCGCGTGCCTCGCAGGTATAGGAATACACGTCGTCGTTTATGGATGGATCACCCTGCACGACAAACTCGAGGCTGCTTGCCGCTCGAGCGTCGAGCGCCTTCGAGGCGCTTAGCGCGCCCACAGCCCACCACGCCGAGACGACCGCTCCCGCCACGAGACCGACGGACGCGGCATACAGCCACCGCTTCCAAGGGGCAAGCCGCGCACAAAATTGAGCCAGCACAACGAATACCGCCGCCGCAACGGGAATGGCCCATAGCAGCCCGACCGCCGGCGCCTGCTCCCTCAGCAGCACATCAGCGGCCACGTTGAGCACCAAGGCGCAGCTCATGCACACGCCGGCACACAGAGCCATCGTCCACGGCATCAAGGGCCGCGGAGGCATCACATGCTCGCGCTCTGTCGCACTCATACGCAGATGCAATCTTTGATTTTGGCAAGCTTCTTCTCGCCGATCCCCGACACACGCATCAGATCGTCAACCGAGGCAAAAGCACCGTTCTTTGTACGCTCATCGATAATCGACTGGGCCATGGAGGGGCCGATGCCCGAGAGCGTCTGCAGCTCTGCCGCACTTGCCGTATTGATGTTTACTAGGCCTGTTGCGCCACTCACGCCCGATGATGCGGAAGCCCCACCATCAACACCGGCTTCCGAAATGGACGCCTGCTGTTCCCCTACCGTTGGAACGTGAATTTTTTGTCCATCAGTGACCTTAGATGCCCGATTGAGCCCCGTAACGTCTGCCTCGGGCGCCAGCCCGCCGGCGGCATCAATCGCCTGAGCCACCCGAGCGCCGTCCTTGAGCCGATATACGCCGGGCGACACAACGGCGCCATCAACATCGACATAAACCTCTGCCGCGGCAGAAGCCTTTGTCGAAGAACCTTCGGATGTCTTTCCGCTTGAGGCATCACCGGATCCCGGCTCCACCAACGAGCCCGAACCGTCAGTGCGCTCAAACGACACGCCACCGGAACCACCGCCAAGGTTCGCCATCGCCAGTCCACTCGCCATCGCAATGACGACCAGTATCGCCATCACCACTGCCTTATGACCGAGTAGCTTGTCCGCCAAGCGGTCCATCCGTTTGACCCGTTCGTGTTGTTCGCGCTGCGCCATAGCAAAACCTCCCAACAACATCGTGTCAGGAAAAGAGTCCTGCAACAGCCATTCTCCAAAACCGGTTTTCGCGGTCAAACCAAAAGCCGACCAAAACCTTGCGAAATACTGTCCATTTATTCAGGCACACGTCAGCAAATGAACACTTAGCCGCAAAATGCCCAGATAGCAAAAGACCGACGATGCAGACGCATCGTCGGTCTATGCACAAAATTACTCGTGATCTTGGTAAATCTCACGCGGAGCAAGCTCCGAATGTTTGCGTTTTAAGGTCTTAGGGGCCTTATACGTGTTGCTCTCGAAGTCGATGTACTCGGTCTGCTTGAGCAGGCGCTCGATCATCTCCTCGTGATCGAACAACTCCCAGGCCTCATGCACGGCATCGAGTTTAGCGTGCGTCTCGGGACGGCGCGGCATAAACAGCGTGCAGCAGTCGGGAGCGGCCTCAGTCGAGATATCGAACGTACCGATCTCCTCGGCGCGCGCGATGATCTCCTGCTTGTCCGAACCGATGAGAGGACGGAACACGGGGATCTTCACGGCCTCGTTGACGGCCATGATATTCTCAAGCGTTTGGGAGGCAACCTGCCCAAGCGATTCGCCCGTCACGATGGCCTTGGCGCCCTCGATGTGCGCAATGCGCTCGGCAACCGAATACATAATACGGCGATACATGATCACGCGCAGGTTGCTGGGACAGGTGACCGAAATCTCACGCTGGCAGTCACCAAACGGCACCACGTACAGGCGGCCGATCTGGACACCCGGCTCAAGCGCACGGATGATGTCCTGCACCAAATACTCGCTCGTATCGGGCGTCTGCGGACGACCGGAGAAATGTACCGGCACGCACACCGCGCCGCGACGCGCGAGCATCCAGGTCGCCACCGGAGAATCGATACCCGACGACAGCAGCGTCACGACCTTGCCGGCAGAACCCACCGGCAGACCGCCCACACCGCGCTCGGAGCGCGCATACACGTAGACGCTACCCTGGACCACCAGTACGTGCACCATAGCGTCAGGATCGTGCATCTGAACCTTTTTATCAGGAAACGCCTCGCACAACACCTCGCCCACCTGACGATTGATGTCAATCGAGGTGAGCTCATAGTCAGTATTGGAGCGCTTGGCGTGCACCTTAAACGAATCGAAAGGACCAAACTCGCGCAGCGCCTTGACGGCGGCGGCACAGTACTCCTGCGGGTCGCGGTTAGTGTGATACGCCAAAGACACACGAGCAACGCCGGGAACGGTGCGAATGACACGCGCCGCCTCATCGGCCTGATGCTCGTTAAAGGTCACGAGGATATAACCGGAAATTCGAGACACGGCATTCACGGAAAAGGCGGCCAAGGCCGCCTTGATGTTATCCATGAGGATATGCTCAAAATGTGCGCGGTTCTTGCCCTTCAGTCCAACCTCGTGATAGTGGACCAGACAGACGCGAGCTGCCATTTAGGCTTCAGCAACCTTGTGGCCGAGCGCCTTCTCGTAACGGGCCTCGTCGTAAGAGATGTCGCCATCGACAATCTCGTCCATAGCCATCGAGATGGTATCGGCACCGGAAAGCCCGATGGTGATGTCATCGACATCCTGGACGGCAAGCACGCGGTTGTGCTGGCCACGCAGCATGCTATTGATGTCGCAGGCGCGCTTGGAGGCAAGCGAAGCGAGCAGGAAGCGGTTGTGATCGGTCTTCTCCAGAAGATCGTCAATGCAAGGCTTTACAACGGACACGGACCTCAGATCCTTTCATGCATATCGAGAACGCGAACGAGCTCATCGGTCGCGCGGTCGAGATCGTCATTTACCACGACGTCGTCGTAGCGGTCGGCAAGGGCAAGCTCATCGGCGGCGTTTGCCATACGCAGCTCAATCGTCTCGGGCGTCTCGGTACCGCGACCGACTAGACGCTCGCGGAGTACCTCAAGCGAAGGCGGCTTGATAAAGATCAGCACGGCCTCGGGGAAACGCTCCTTCACCTGCAGGGCACCCTGGACATCGATCTCCAAGATGAGAGACGAACCAGAGGCGAGCTTGGACTGAACCTCGCTCACCAACGTGCCGTAGCAGTTACCGTGGACCTCGGCCCACTCAACAAACTCACCGTTTGCCACGCGGCGGTCGAACTCCTCACGCGTCAGGAAAAAGTAATTGACGCCATCGACCTCGCCTTTGCGTGGGGCTCGCGTGGTAGCCGAAACCGTCAGGCCCAGGTTAGAGCGACGCTCGCGAACACGAGTGACGAGCGTACCCTTGCCTGCGCCTGACGGTCCAGAAATCACAAAGAGCTTGGAATCCTGAGCGCTCACTTATTTGGTCAGCTGCTCGAGGAGCTGCTCGCGCTGACGGACGCCGAGGCCCTGGACGCGACGGGTAGCGGAGATACCGAGCTCCTCCATGATCTTGGCGGCCTTGGCCTTGCCATAACCAGGGAGAGACTCGATGAGGGTGGAAACCTTCATGCGGGAAGCGATGGGGTCATCGGAGTTGAGCACGGACTCGAGGGACTTCTCGCCCTTCTTGATCTGCTCGCGAAGCTCAGCGCGGGCGTGACGTGCGGCAGCAGCCTTCTCAAGAGCCTGCTTGCGCTGCTCATCGGTAAGCTGAGGGAGTGCCATTCGTACCTCCAAAAAGTTGGGTTATATCTGATTCAATAATTGGCATTTTAGCACGTAGAACGTACAAAATGCCCAATCGCGGCTCCATAGGTTAGACGATACCCGCAAAAAGTGCAATATACTGCGCCCAAAGTTAAGCCCCTGACCTGCGATTCCACACAAAGGATGAGAAAGTTTACGCAGGCACAGGGGCTATTTTGTGCTAATGAGACCCAAAAGTGGTGACTTAGGGGAATCTTTTAGGCGACGTTTTCGACCAGCTCAGCGACAATAGCGTCAAAGGCGGCAACCGGATCGTCGGCGCCGGTAATGGGGCGGCCCACCACGATATGGCTCGCGCCGCGCTCGATAGCCTGGGAAGGCGTGGCCACGCGGGACTGATCGCCCAGCGCAGCACCAACCGGACGCACGCCCGGGGTCACAATCAGCGCATCGGGGCCTAGCAGCTCACGCATGTCATGAGCCTCCATCGGCGAGCACACGATGCCGTCGATACCGTTGGCCTGGGCGAGTTTTGCCAGACGGGCGGCCTCCTCGGCAACGGGCGACTCGACGCCGATCTCGCTCAGCGCATCCTGATTCATGCTCGTAAGCACGGTGATGGCGACGAGCTTGGCTCGATCCTCGCGTGCCTCCTCGGCACCCTCACGGCAGGCGGCGAGCATAGCACCCGAACCCAAGCCGTGAACCGAAAGCAGGTCGGCACCGGCAAGCGAGGCCGAGCGAGCGGCACCGCGCACCTGATGCGGAATGTCATGGAACTTAAGGTCAAGGAAGACCTTAAAGCCCAGGTCCTTGAACGTCTTGACGATCTCGGGACCCTCGGCGTAATAGAGCGTCATGCCCACTTTAAGCCAGGCGGCATGGCCCGAAAGCTCATGGGCGAGCTCGAGCGCACGCTCACGGTCGCAGTCGAGGGCGACGATAACGCGGTCGCGGGCATCGGTCTCTAGCATTCGAAAGCACCTACCAACTCGTTGATGTCCTTCACGCCCTGGGACTCGGCCCAGGCCTCGAGCTCGCGCGCAATCTTGAGCGAAGCGCACGGATCGACGAAGTTGGCCATACCGACCGATACGCAGGTGGCGCCGGCCAGGATAAACTCGGCCGCATCCTCACCGGTCATGACGCCGCCGACGCCGTTGATGGGGATATCGACGGCCTGGGCAACCTCCCAGACCATACGCACGGCGATGTGATGGCACAGCGGGCCCGAAAGACCGCCCTTGGGCTTGGCCACACGCGACTTGCGGGTGTGAACGTCGATGGCCATACCCTGGATGGAGTTGATGACCGAAAGGCCGTCGGCGCCGGCGGCCTCGAGGGCGCGGGCGATCTCGGCGACGTTGACCGGGGCCATCTTCACAAACAGCGGCTTGTCGGTCACCTTGCGGCAGGCGGCCATGACGGCAGAGGCGCCCTCGGGCGTGGAGCCCATGGCGGCACCGCCGGCGGCAATGTTGGGACAGCTCACGTTGATCTCATAGCCGGCAGCCCAGGGGCACAGCTCGACATACATCTCGAGCGCACGGACGAACTCGTCCACGGAATGACCGGCAACCTGGCAGATGACCTGGCAGCCGTCCTTGGAGAGCTGCTCGAGCCACGGACCGGACTCGCGGGCGAAAGCGGCCACACCGGGGTTCTGCAGGCCCACGGAATTGATCATGCCGCCGGGGATCTCGGCCATGCGGGGTGCGGGATTGCCGGGCCAGGGCTCGGCAGCGCAACCCTTGGTGGTGATGGCACCCAGCTGGGAGACATCGAAGAAGTTCTGGAACTGCCAACCGTAGCCAAAGGTACCGGCTGCGGTGTTGATGGGGTTCTGCATCTTGACGCCGCCGAAATCGACGGCCATGTTCACGGTACCCACTAGAAGACCACCACCTTGGAAGCATCAAACACGGGGCCGCACATGCAGGCGCCCTTCATACCGTCGACCGTCTCGACATTGCAGGTGTTGCAGGCACCAAAGCCACAGCTCATCATGCGCTCGAGCGACACCTCGCAGTACGCGCCGGCCTCGGCGGCAGCGGCGGCGACCTTCTTCATCATGACGGCGGGACCACAGCTGGCGACGTAGTCGTAACCGCCCTCGCCGAGCAGCTCAGCGGCAGGATCGGTGCAGAAGCCGTGCGTGCCCAACGAGCCGTCGTCGGTGCATACGTTGACCGTAGCTCCCAGCGCGCGGAACTCATCGACGCCCACGGCCTTGGACGCGGTGCAAAAGCCCAGGCACACGTCGACGGCTACACCCTGCTTGGCAAGCATGTCAGCCAGGCAGAGCACAGGCGGAACGCCAATGCCGCCGGCGACGAGCAGTGCTTTCCTGGTACCCTCGGGCACGAACCAGCCGCGGCCGCCAGGGCCCAGCAGGTTGGAGGTGGAGCCAAGGGCCATCTGCGACAGACGACGGGTATCATCGCCCACGACGGCGTACCACAGCTCGACGGTGCCGGCCTCGGCGTCGGCACGATAGAAGCTCAGGGGCACGCGAAGCAGCGAGGACGCATCACCGGGTACGGCGATGTTCACAAACTGACCGGGCTTGAGCGCACTTGCAAGCTTGGGGGCCGAGATAACGAGCGAGAAGATGCCGTCGGCGATCTCCTGGTTCGAGACGACCTCGAAGTCGTGCATGCGTGCAGTGGAAGGTGTGGGCATAGACGCTCCAATCCCCCATGCGGTTGCATGGTTCAGGCGAACAGAAAGCGCGGCACCGCAAGGGCGCCGCGCACAAAAGCGATAAGGCTATGCTAGCAGATGCAGCCGTCGGCAAGCGTCTGCTTACCGCCGACGAACACATCGGTGGCACGACCGGTGAGCGTACGGCCGGCAAAACCGGAGTTCTCGGCGCGCGACTCGTAGCCGTCCTCGCCGACCGTCCAGGTTGCAGCGGGGTCGAAGACGGTCAGGTCGGCAACGGAGCCCGCCTTGACCTGAACCTGGTCGAGGCCCAGGATCTCACGCGGCTTGATGGCCATGAGCTCGACCATGCGGCCCACGCTCATCTTGCCCGTGTTGACCAGCTCGGTGAGTACGAGCGACAGCGAGGTCTCGAGGCCGGTCATACCAAAGGGCGCAAGCTCGAACTCGCGGGCCTTCTCCCACGGGGTGTGGGGAGCATGATCGGTGACGATAACGTCGACGGTGCCGTCGATGACACCCTGACGGATGGCCTCGGCGTCCTCGTCGGTGCGCAGCGGCGGATTGACCTTGAGCGAGGTGTTGTAGGTCTCGTCCAGGTCGTTCTCGGTCAGGAACATGTGGTGCGGGGTTGCCTCGCAGGTAACCTGAACGCCAGCGGCCTTGCCGGCACGCACGATCTCCAGGCCATGGGCGGTAGAGATGTGCTGGATGTGCAGCTTGGCACCGGTCAGCTTGGCGATCTCGATGTCGCGAGCGATCTGGAGCTCCTCGCCGGCAGCCGGCCAGCCCTCAAGAGCCAGACGGGTCGAGACCTTGCCCTCGTTGATCTGGCCGTGGCCGACCAGGTCCTCGTCCTGGCAGTGGCTCATAAAGACCTTGCCGAACATCTTGCCGTAGTCCATGCAGCGACGGAGCATGCCTGCACCCTGCACGCCGCGACCGTCGTCGGTGAAGGCGACGGCGCCGTGGGCGACCATATCGCCCATCTCGGACATGGCCTCGCCCTTAAGACCGCGGGTCATGGCGCCCGACGGATAGACGCGGCAGTGACCGACCTCGGCAGCGCGGGACTTGACGAACTCAACGACGGTACCGTTATCGGTAACGGGATCGGTGTTGGGCATAGCGCACACGCCGGTGAAGCCGCCCTTGGCAGCTGCGCGGGTGCCGCTCTCGATGTCCTCTTTGACCTCGTAGCCGGGCTCGCGCAGGTGGACGTGCATGTCCACCAAGCCAGGGACGAGGTACTTACCGGAAAGGTCGCGGACCACGGCTCCCTCGGCGGCGAGGTTCTCGCCGACCTCGGCGATCTTGTCGCCGTCAATCAGGACGTCAACGACACCGTCAAGCTCGACGGACGGGTCGACGACGTGGGCATTCTTAAGAAGCAAGGCCATTATCGGCACCTCCAAGCAGCAGATACAGGATAGCCATACGCACGCAGATACCGGCGTAGACCTGCTCCAGGATGACGGAGCGTTGCGGGTGGTCGGCCATATAGGAGTCGAACTCGACGCCGCGGTTGATGGGGCCCGGGTGGCAGATGATCGCGTCGGGCTTCATGAGCTTCTCACGGTCCTTGGTCAGGCCGAAGAGCTTGTGGTACTCGCGAATGGTCGGGAACGGGGCACCCTCGAGGCGCTCCTGCTGTACGCGCAGCATGTAGACGACGTCCAGCTCGGGCAGGACGGAATCGAGGTCGCTCGTCACGTGGTCGCAGCCCAGAACCTCGGGCGCCGGCGGCAGCAGCGTGCCGGGGGCGACGGCGTAGGTCTCGCAGCCCATGATCTTCAACGCGGGAATCAGCGAGCCGCAAACGCGGGAGTGGGCGATGTCGCCGACGACAGCGACCTTCAGACCGTGGAAGTCACCCTTGTGCTCCCAGATGGTGTACAGGTCGAGCAGAGCCTGCGTGGGGTGGTTGTGCTTACCGTCACCGGCGCAGATAACACTCGCGGGCGAATTCTGCGTGACGATGTAGGGAGCACCGGCATGCTTGTCGCGCACGACAATGCAGTCAATCTTGTAGGCGTTGAGGGTCTCGACGGTATCGACGAGGCTCTCGCCCTTGACCGTGGAGGTCGAGGAGCCGCCAAAGTTGAGGCTGTCGGCCGAAAGACGCTTCTCGGCGAGCTCGAAGGAGCTGCGGGTACGCGTCGAGGGCTCGTTGAACATGTTGACGATGGTCTTGCCCTTGAGCGTGGGGACCTTCTTGATGGCACGCTCGTTGACCTCGGAGAACGCCTTGGCGGTCTCGAGGATGAGCTTGATGTCCTCTTCGGAGTACTCGGTAATGTCGATCAGGTGCTTATGATTAAACGCCACGGTACTACTCACCTCCCAGCGGCGCGGAGCCCACGTGGGAACCCGGCGCGACGTCGTTGATCTCGACAGCGGTGTGGCCGTCGACTTCCTTCATATATAGGTGCACGTTCTCCTCGTGCGACGAGGGAACGTTCTTGCCGACAAAGTCCGGCGAGATAGGGAGCTCGCGGTGACCGCGGTCAACGAGAACTGCCAGCTCGACTCGGCTCGGACGACCCAGGTCCATAACGGCGTCCAGAGCGGCGCGGATGGTGCGACCCGTGTACAGGATGTCGTCCACCAGCACGACACGCTTGCCGTCGACGCTGAAGGGAATGTTGGTAGCGTGGATCGCGGGAGCGAAATTGGTCGCATAGTCATCGCGATAGAAGCTGATGTCCAGGCTGCCGAGCGGAACGTCGACACCCTCGATCTCCTTGATCGCCTCGGCGAGCTTCTTTGCCAGAAGGTCGCCGCGCGTGACGATGCCGACCAGAGCGAGGTCTTCACAGCCCTCGTTGCGCTCGAGGATCTCGTGCGCGATGCGGGTCATCGCTCGGTTGACGGCGGTCTCGTCCATGATGACCGCCTTGGGGGAAGTCGTGCCCATCGATCTCCTTCCTCACATGTCTTGACTGCTGACACAGTCAAAAAAATAGATGCCCGACCGCTCAAAGCGGAACCAGACACCCACAGGAAGTACTGCTCATTGACAGCTATGTAATTCCATGCGGGTATCTCGTACCCCTTTAATGGTCAAGGCATAGTGTAGCCAACCTCGGGCTCAAATGCGAGCATAAATACTAGTCAATCCGTAAACGGAGCCAATCGCTCCATAAACCTATATATATTTGTGGGACGCGCTTGAAAACCTTGTTGCGAGCTGGCATAATCCCCTCTGCCGCACGCAAATCGGATCTACGTCCAGGGCCGTAGCGTGGGCACTATCGCCAAAAGAGGAATATCTCTGTGTAGATTGCGCACAGAGACATGCTTCTGTGCTATAGTTCAGGCTTGTTTGTTAACGCGACATGTTCGTTTGTCGCCCAAGGAGGGTCAGTTATGTCCAAAGTTTGCGAAGTTTGCGGTAAGCACCCCGTTGCCGGTCGCTCCATCAGCCACTCTCACCGCGTCACCAACCGTAAGTTCCGCCCCAACATCCAGCGCGTCTACGTCGTCGTCGATGGTCACCGTCGCAAGATGAACGTTTGCTCCACCTGCCTCAAGTCCGGCAAGGTTGCGCGCTCGTAAATAAGGTCTTACCAACAAGTACCTCGGACTCTCCGGGTCAAAGACCTCGCGTTCATATAGAACTTACCAAAGGCGCCCTCCCCTACGGAGGGCGCCTTTTTGCACTCATTGGGGACAGACTTATATGAGGGTTTGCAGATGTCAAAGGGATCATAGCCCAGCTGGTATGCCTTGTAACTAACGGTACGCCTCGAGCGAGTCGGACGCACCTTACACGGGATTGAAATGGATGTAATCGAGTAGCTGCACCGCCTGTGTGTCCGACTCAACCGCGACCCGCGAATAGCGATCATCAAACAGATGTCCCGTTTTCCCATTGAAATACTCATGAGAGTCTGTACCCAATGAGCGGGGCGATGCAGCAGGCAAATAGTTTTAGTTAAAACGCTTCAGTTTATTGAAGCGTTTTAGTGTGCCTTTTACGGGAATCTTACCGTTCACCGAATAATTTCTTGCTATCATGCAAGGCGTAGGGTAAATCTCCGATCGCAAGGAGACACAAATGGTGAAAAAGTCACCGGAAAACACTACTCCCGCAATTGTGGACAACGTAGAGGCGCTTGAGGCTAAGCTCGCTCAGATGCGAGAGGCCCAGGCGCTTTTTGCTACGTACACGCAGGAGCAGGTCGACAAGATCTTCTATGAGGCCGCCATGGCCGCCAACAAGGCTCGTATCCCGTTGGCGAAGATGGCCATCGAGGAGACCGGCCGCGGCGTTCTTGAGGACAAGGTCATCAAGAACCACTACGCCGCAGAGTACATCTACAACGCTTACAAGAATACCAAGACCTGTGGTGTCCTGGAGCGCGACGAGGCTTACGGCATCACCAAGATCGCCGAGCCCATCGGCATCGTGGGCGCCGTCATCCCGACGACCAACCCCACCTCCACCGCGATCTTCAAGACGCTGATCTGCCTGAAGACCCGCAACGCCATCATCATCTCCCCGCACCCGGCTGCCGCCAAGTGCACCATCGCCGCCGCCAAGCTCGTGCTTGACGCCGCCGTCAAGGCCGGCGCCCCCGAGGGCATCATCGGCTGGGTCGATGTCCCCTCCATCGAGCTGACTAACATGGTCATGCGCGACGTCGACATCATCCTCGCCACCGGTGGCCCGGGCATGGTCAAGGCCGCCTACTCCTCGGGCAAGCCCGCCCTGGGCGTTGGCGCCGGTAACACCCCGGTCGTCATCGACGACACCGCCGACGTTCTGCTCGCAGTCAACTCCATCATCCACTCCAAGACCTTCGACAACGGCATGATCTGCGCTTCCGAGCAGTCCGTGACCGTCATCGACACCATCTACGACCAGGTCAAGGCCGAGTTCCAGAAGCGCGGCTGCTACTTCGTCAAGCAGGGTGCCGAGATGGAGGCCCTGCGTGCCGCCATGTTCAAGAACGGCGCCCTCGATCACCGCATCCCCGGCATGGCTGCCGCCAAGATCGCCGAGCTCGCCGGCATCGAGGTTCCCGCCAAGACTAAGATCCTGATCGCCGAGGTCACCTCCACCGACCCCGCCAAGGAGGAGTTCTCCCACGAGAAGCTCTCCCCGGTCCTGGCCATGTACCACGCCAAGGACTTCCAGGAGGCCGTCGACAAGGCCGAGCACCTGGTGCTCGCCGGTGGCCCGGGCCACACCGCCTCTCTGTACGTGCACCCCGCCCAGGCCGAGAAGATCAGCCTGTTCGAGCACGTCATGAAGGCCTGCCGCATCGTCATCAACACCCCGTCCTCGCACGGTGGCATCGGTGACCTGTACAACTTTGGCATGAAGCCGTCTCTGACCCTGGGCTGCGGCTCCTGGGGCGGCAACTCCGTCTCCGAGAACGTTGGGGTGAAGCACTTGATCAACGTTAAGACTGTGGCCGAGCGCCGTGAGAACATGCTGTGGTTCCGCGCTCCCGAGAAGGTCTACTTCAAGAAGGGTTCCACGCCCGTCGCCCTCGACGAGCTGGGCAACGTCATGGGCAAGAAGCGCGCCTTCATCGTTACCGACCAGTTCCTCTTCAAGAATGGCAACACCCGCGCCATCGAGGCCAAGCTCGACGAGATGGGCATCGCCCACGACTGCTTCTACGACGTCGAGCCCGATCCGTCGCTGCAGTGCGCACGTCGCGGCGCCAAGCAGATGGCTCTCTTTGAGCCGGACGTCATCATCGCCGTCGGCGGTGGCTCCGCTATGGACGCCGGCAAGATCATGTGGATGATGTACGAGCACCCCGAGTGCAAGTTTGAGGACATGGCCATGGACTTCATGGACATCCGCAAGCGTATCTTCACCTTCCCCGAGATGGGCAAGAAGGCCTACTTCGTCGCCGTCCCGACCTCCTCGGGTACCGGCTCCGAGTGCACGCCGTTCGCCATCATCACCGACAAGGAGACCGGCATCAAGTGGCCGCTCGCCGACTACGCGCTGCTCCCCAACATGGCTATCGTCGACGCCGACAACTGCATGACCGCCCCGCGCGGCCTGACCGCTGCCTCCGGCATCGACGTCATGACCCACGCCATCGAGTCCTACGTCTCCATCATGGCTTCCGACTACACCAAGGGCCTCTCCGAGCGCGCTGCCAAGCTCGTCTTTGAGAACCTGCCCTCCAGCTTCACGAACGGCGCCAAGGACCCGCACGCCCGCGAGGAGATGCACAACGCCTCCTGCATGGCCGGTATGGCCTTCGCCAACGCCTTCCTGGGCCTCAACCACTCCATGGCTCACAAGCTCGGCGCTTTCCATCACCTGCCCCACGGCATCGCTAACGCCGTCATCCTGACCCGCGTCATGCGCTACAACGCCGCCGAGGCTCCCGTCAAGATGGGTACCTTCTCCCAGTATCCTTACCCCAACGCGCTGCACAACTACGCCGAGATGGCCAAGTACTGCGGCATCGAGGGCAAGGACGACAAGGAGGTCTTCGAGAACTTCATCACGAAGCTCGAGGAGCTCAAGGACTTCATCGGTGTCAAGAAGACTATCGCCGACTACGGTGTTGACGAGCAGTACTTCCTCGACACCCTCGACGAGATGACCGAGCAGGCATTCAACGACCAGTGCACCGGCGCCAACCCGCGCTACCCGCTCATGAGCGAGATCAAGGAGCTCTACCTGGACGCCTACTACGGCCGCGAGCCCCAGGATTACGCCGTCTGCTAGTTTTAGCACGGTTTTTAACGGCGGGGGTGCACGGGTGTTTCACACACCCCCGCCGTCGCTTCTATCGCATCGTTGAAAGGATGCAACCATGCTGCTACCCGATTCCAAGACCGAGCTCGTCCGCCGTGGCAACAAGGTCGTTTACGACCTGGGCGACAAGATTGTCAAGGTCTTTAACGAGACCAAGCCTGTCTCCGACGTGTTCAACGAGGCTTTGAATCTTGCCCGCATCAATGAGTGCGGCATCCGCAGCCCCAAGGCTCTCGAGGTTTCCCAGCTCGAGAACGCCAACGGCTGGGCGCTCGTGACCGAGAAGGTTCCGGGCACCACCCTTGCCGAGAAGATGACTGCCGAGCCCCAGCGCTTTGGTGAGTACCTCGAGATGTTCGTCGACCTCCAGATCGAGATCCACGGCTACACCTCCCCGCTGCTCAACCGTCAGCGCGACAAGTTCGCCCGCATGATCGACAGCCTTGATCAGCTCAATGCCACCACGCGCTACAACCTTCAGGAGCGTCTGGACGGCATGACCAAGGAGTTCAAGGTCTGCCACGGCGACTTCAACCCCTCCAACGTCATCGTCGGCGACGACGGCCAGCTCTATGTGTGCGACTGGGCACACGCCACCCAGGGCTCCCCTGCTGCCGACGTTGCCACCACCTACCTGCTCTTTGCCCTCAACAGCAAGGACCAGGCCGAGGCCTACCTGGAGCTCTACTGCGACCGTGCCGACATGCCCATGCAGGTCGTGCGTCAGTGGACGAGCATCGTCGCCGCTTCCGAGCTCGCTCGTAATCGCAACGTGAACGATGAGTTCCTGAAGAACTGGATCGACGTCGTCGATTATCAGTAATATCTGAGCGATTTATTTCGCATCGGAGGCACAAGGAAAACCCCGCAGCTCGCATGGGCTGTGGGGTTTTCCTTTTAGATATCGAAGATGCTACAAGATAATAGGACGGCCCCGCATCTCCCCGATTGGAGAAATGCGGGGCCGTCCCACATATCGAACTACAAGCGAAATCGTCGATTAACGGCGGGCTGCCTTAACAAGCTCGGCAACCTTGGCAACGACCTCGTCGATCGCCACGTCCTCGCGCTCGCCCGTAGCACGGTCCTTGAGCTCAACGGTGCCATTCTTAAGGCCGCGCTTGCCCAGAACCACCTGATACGGGAAGCCCATGAGGTCGTTATCGGCAAACTTAAAGCCCGGACGCTCATCGCGATCGTCGACGACGACCTCGATGCCCTCGGCACACAGGCCATCAACAATCTGCTCGCAGACGGTAGCGCACTCTTCCTTCTTGGGATCGAGCGGAATCACCGCAACCTCGTACGGAGCAACGGAGACCGGCCAGACGATGCCGTGCTCGTCGTTGTGCTGCTCCACGACGGCAGCGAGCGAACGGGACACGCCCACACCGTAGCAACCCATGATAAGCGGCTTCTCCTTGCCGTCCTCGTCCATAAAGGTGGCACCCATGGCCTCGGAGTACTTGGTGCCCAGCTGAAAGACCTGGGAAACCTCGATGCCGCGAGCAGCAGAGAGCGGCTTGCCGCAGTGCGGGCAGGGATCGCCGGCGACGACGGTGACCAGGTCGGCCCACTCGTCGACGGTAAAGTCGCGCTCGGGACAGGCGCCGGTAAAGTGATAATCGACCTCGTTGGCACCGCAGGCCCACTGCTTAGACTCGCGCAGGCTCTCGTCGCACACCAGACGGATGCCCTCGGGCAGGTTGACCGGTCCGATAAAGCCCTTATGCAGCCCGTAGGTCTGGAGCTCCTCGTCGGTCATCATGCGATAGCCCTTGCCAAAGACGTGCTCGGCCTTACAGTCGTTGAGCTCGTGGTCGCCCGGAACAATGGCCACGACCGGCTTGCCCTCGGAGTCAATCAACGCCAGCGACTTGCGCGTGCCGTTCTCGGGGAAGCCGAAGAACTTGGCGACGGCCTCGATGGTGCCCATACCCGGAGTCTCGACCTTGGTGAGCGTGCCGTCGCCGGGACCCTCGGTCACAACGACCTTGGTGCTTGCAGCCTCGTCATCGGCAGCAAAGCCGCAATCGTCGCAGTAGACGAGCGAAGCCTCGCCGGCGTCGGCCAGCGCCATGTACTCGACGGAGGTGTCGCCGCCGATTTCGCCGGAGTCGGCGACAACGGGCAGAGCCTTGATGTAGCAGCGCTCGCAGATGTTGGCGTAGGCCTGCTTCATCTTGTCGTACTCCTCCTGCAGGCTCTCCTGCGTGGCAGAGAAGCTGTAGGCGTCCTTCATGATGAACTCACGGCCGCGCATCAGGCCAAAGCGGGGACGGAACTCATCGCGGAACTTGTCCTGAATGTGGTACAGGTTGACGGGCAGCTGCTTATAGGAGCGCAGCTCGTTGCGCACCAGGGCCGTGACGGTCTCCTCGTGCGTGGGGCCCAGCACAAACTCGCGACCATGACGGTCGTCAAAGCGCACGAGCTCCTTACCATAGGCATCGATGCGGCCGGACTCACGCCACAGCTCGGCATCGACCATAATGGGCATCATGAGCTCCTGGGCGCCGGCGGCATCCATCTCGTCGCGCACGATGTTCTCGATCTTACGAATCGAGCGCCAAGCGAGCGGCAGATAGGAATAGAGACCGGCGGCCTCCTTGCGGATCATACCGGCACGAAGCAGCAGACGATGGCTTGCAAGCTCGGCGTCGGCCGGATCCTCTTTAAGCGTCGGCGCATAGAGCTTAGACATATACATTGCTCGAGTCATTTATTTCTCCTCAATAAGCTTGTCGACCTCGGCCATAAGCGCGTCGACAATTTGATCCTCAGCTACTTTACCAATGATCTGGCCATGCGAAAAGAGCAGGGCCTGACCACGTCCGCAAGCAACGCCCAGGTCGGCATCAGAAGCCTCACCGGGGCCATTAACGGCACATCCCATGACGGCAATCGAAAGCGGCGCGGCATAGTTCTTAAGCCGCTCGGTTACTTCCTCGGCGATAGGAATCAGGTTAACCTGGCAGCGGGCGCACGTGGGGCACGAGACAATCTCGGGACCACGGCGACGCAGGCCCAGCGACTGCAAAATTCCCCAGACAACCGGCGGCTCCTCAACCGGATCAGCCGTGAGCGAGACGCGCATGGTGTCACCGATACCCTCAGACAGCAGGATACCAAGGCCCACCGAGCTCTTGATGGTGCCCTGCAGCTTGGTTCCGGCCTCCGTCACGCCCAGGTGAAGCGGAACGTGGGGAATCTCGCGCGACAGGGCTCGATAGGTATCGAGCGTCGTTTGCACGCTATGGGCCTTGGCCGAAAGCACAATGTTCGTAAAGCCGCGGTCTTCAAAATGCTTAACGAAACGCTCGCTCGACATCACGAGCTTTTCGGGCTGCGTAAGGTCGTCGCGCTCGGCGATATCCTGCTCAAGCGAACCGGCATTGACGCCGATACGAATCGCACAGCCAGCGGCACCCGCAGCATCGATCACCGCGTCAACCTTGGCCCAATCGCCGATATTGCCGGGATTGATGCGCAGCTTGGCAGCACCGGCCTCAACGGCACCAATGGCGAGCTTATGGTTAAAGTGGATATCGGCGACAATCGGCACCGGAGACTCGGCGCAGATGGTGCGAAAACCCTCAAGCGCAGCCTCGGTGGGCACGCTCACGCGCACGATATCGCAGCCAGCCTGCGCCAAAGCACGCACTTGCGCAAGCGTTGCCTGGGCATCAGCGGTATCGGTGCAGGTCATGGATTGGACCACCACCGGCGCACCGCCACCGATCTGCACGCCGCCCACATGCACGGGGCGCGTCAGCTCGCGAGGCAAAGGACGGGATAAAGACAATCCAAACACTCCCCTACAGAATAAATCGAAGGATGTCGGAACGAAGCATATAGACAAACAGCAGCGCAAAAAGCGCGATGCCCACATAGCTCACGATCGACTGGACCTTGAGCGGAAGCTCGCGGCCAGCAATCTTTTGAATGATCTCGATGACCAGCTTGCCGCCATCGAGCGGTGGGATAGGCAGCAGGTTCATAAAGCCAAGCGAGAACGAAATGAGGGCGGCAAACGAAAGGAACGTTGCAGGGCCAGCGGCAGCAGCCTGCGAGGACATAACGCTAATACCCACGATCGAAGAGGACTGATCGAGAATCTCCATCGTATGCTGCGGCTGGAGCAGACGCATCACACCCTTCGCTGTCTGCACGACATAGGAGAAGGACAGACGAGCCGACGTGATGGGGTCTAAACGGACCACCTGCGTAGAGGCATACACACCTAGGCGCTCGTCCTCTTTGAGTGCAACCGTGGTCGAATGCCGCTTGCCGTCACGCTCGTACTCGATGGCGATATCGTCCTTACCGGCAGCCTTGCCAATGGCATCGTAAACGTCCATCCAGGTAGAGCACGATACTCCGTCGACCGAAAGGATCGCGTCGCCGCCCTCGATTCCCGCCGCGGCGGCAATCGAGCCTTCGTCAACCTGGCCAATCACATTGGTATCCACCGGCACCGTGACACCTGCGATGGAATAGATGCTCATAAGGAGCAAAAAGCCCGTCAGGATATTGACGATAATGCCCGCAAGCAGCATAAAGGCACGTTTAACAAAGCCCTGGCCCAAATAGGTGTGCGAGCGCTCACGTGCAAGGAATTCGGCCTCGCCGCACGGCAGTTCCCATACATCGCCCTCGGCAGTCGCATGCTCTCGATCGAACTTGCGACCGTCAAAGGTGGTATATCCTGCAGCATCGCGCGGCAGGGTCTGGTACTTGGTGGGATAGTAACTGGGCGAAGGCTTTTCCCCTTCTTCATACCAGGGGGCGATGGAGCCCCAGCCCAACAGCAAAACACAAGCCTCGAGAACATCCTCCTCGGACAGCTCGAGCTCGACAGCAAGATCGGCCACCGTCACACGGCCGTGGCGATAGATGGCCGCGAGCACGCGGTCGGCACACGAGACATCGGTCGGATCCATGCCACAGATGGCAGCATAGCCACCCAGCAGCAGCGGCGTCACGCCAAACTTGGTGCCGATGCGACGCGATGTGTGGTGGATATCAAAGCGACACGGCAGGCCCAAAAAGAACTCAGTCACGCGGACACCGCAGGCACGCGCCGCCAAAAAGTGGCCGCCCTCGTGCAAAAACACGAGGACGGAAAGCATCAGCAGGCCCCAAAAGACCGATGAGAGAACGCTCAGAACAGTATCCATAAAACGAAAAAGCAATCCTTATGGGTTAAGAACGGGATGCGGCGAGCACCTGCGCGGCCTTTTCACGCGCCCACGCATCGATGTCGCGAAGCTGTTCAAACGAATCGACCGTCTGCGCATCGTGAGCATCCATGCAGGATTCCACAATGCGGTCGATATCGGTAAAGCTGCAGCCATCATGCAGGAAGGCATCGACGGCGACCTCGTTGGCGGCATTGAGCACGCACGGCATGGTGCCGCCCGTCTTGCCGGCACGTTCGGCCAGCGCTAGGCAGCGGAAGGTATCCATATCGGCCGCGTCAAAGGTAAGCTGCCCCAACTCGCGGAAATCGATACGCGGAGCCGGCGTATCCCAACGCTCAGGATACGAGAAGGCAAACTGAATGGGAATACGCATGTCGGAAGCACCGAGATGCGCCATCACAGAGCCGTCGGCAAACTCGACCATGGAGTGAATCTTGGACTGGCGCTGCACGACCACGTTAATGAAATCGAGATCGCAGCCAAACAGATGCATGGCCTCGATACGCTCCAGACCCTTGTTCATGAGGGTGGCGGAGTCGATCGTGATCTTGGCACCCATAGCCCACGTAGGATGAGCCAGGGCATCGGTGCGCGTCACGCGATCGAGCTCGTCACGCGTGCGGCCAAAGAACGGGCCGCCCGAGCAGGTAAGCCAAATGCAGTGAGCCTCGCGCGGATTCTCGCCAAGATAGCACTGGTAGATGGCAGAATGCTCGGAGTCGACCGGGATAAGCTGACCCGGCTGCGCCAACGGCATAAGCAGATCGCCACCGACGACGAGCGACTCCTTGTTGGCCAAGGCAAGACGCTTGTTCGAGGTCAGGGCAGCATGGCTCGCCTCGAGACCGGCAGCGCCCACGATGGCCACGAGCACGCAGTCGACATCATCGCGGCATGCGAGCTCGCACACGGCCTGTGCGCCGACGCCGAGCTCTGTGCCCTCGGGCAGTTCCTGCAGCACCGCGTCGGAGCCATGGGAGGCGTCCGCTACGGCAACCGCCGGAACCGAGAACTCACGGGCAGCGGCAACGAGCTCGGAGGTGCTGGAGTTAACGGACAGCGCCGTCACCTGCAATCGATCGGCATGCTGACGGCACACGTCGAGCGCCTGAGTGCCGATAGAACCCGTACAGCCCAGAATGGCAACACGAAGACGGCCGTCGGGACCGTAGGTGGTCTGATAAGACATTACAGCACGCCTCCGATCATCAGCAGCAGCTGCGCGGTAATGCAGCCAAAGATGAGCGAATCGCTGCGATCGAGCATGCCGCCGTGGCCGGGGATGAGATTGCCGGAATCTTTGACGCCCACACCGCGCTTGATACGCGACTCGATGAGGTCGCCGATAACGCCCAGGATGGAGACGACCACGCCGCACAGCAGTGCATAGGGCAGGCTCAGCTTATACAAGTGCGTTGCCCACAGGATGAGCCAGATCAAAACAGAGCCCAAAATGCCGCCGACAAAGCCCTCCCAGCTCTTTTTGGGAGAGATCTTGGGAACCATCTTATGCCTACCGATGCGGCTGCCCACGATGTAGGCAAACGAGTCGGAGACCCAAAGGGACGCGCAAACCCCAACCGAAAGCAGGGCGCCGGCAAAACCGGGCACGGCATCGCGCAGCAGCACGATAGCCGACAGCATAAAGCCAGTGTAGATAGGGCCCATGAGCGTCACGGCAACGTCAGAGATACGCGTGCGCGGAGACCAGACATACCAGATACCAACCGCAAGCATCAAAGCGAACAGCAGAGCGTTCAACAGCAGCGAATCGCCCAGAGCCGAGAGCGGAAAGAGCACGGCGGCAGCGATTCCAAGGCACTCGTTGGCAACCTTGCCGTCGAGCCTCGTCATGCGGAAGAACTCGTAGCAGCACAGACCGCTCATGACGGACACGAAGATGGCCGTGGGCACAATACCCAAAACGAGGCACAGGATAAAGACAACAGCATAGACGATACCGGCGGCGGCACGGGTGATAAAGCCCGCCAGCCACGAACCGGAGCTGCCCTTCGCTGCAGGCGCCCCTGCAGTGGCAACCTTACGCGCGGGCGTCGCGGAAGTAGGCGCCTTGGGAGCGGATGCCTTGGGACGTTCGGACACGATTAAGCCTCCTCGGTCTTGCTCAGTCCACCAAACCTACGGTCGCGACCCTGGTAGGCCAAAATGGCGTCGACAAGGCCCCAACGATCAAAGTCGGGCCAATAGGTATCGGTGACATAGAACTCGGAATAAGCAACCTGCCACAGCAGATAGTTCGAAAGACGAAGCTCGCCGGAGGTGCGAATCACAAGCTCCGGATCGGGCAGCCCAGCGGTGTACAGGTGCGAAGCCACCATATTGTCGTCAACCGCGGCGGGTTCGATCTTGCCGGCAGCCGCATCAAGTGCGATCTGGCGGACAGCGCGGGTGATCTCAGCACGGGCACCATAGTTAACGGCCAGCGCCAGCGTCATACCGGTATGGTCGGCGCACTCGGCAAGGCCGCGCTCAAAGACGTCGCGGGTCTTCTTGGGCAGCGCGGAAATATCGCCCAAAAAGACAACGCGAACGTTCTCGCGCTTAAGCAGCGGCAGCTCATCGATAAACGTCTTGGCAAACAGGTGCATCAGAACGTTGACTTCGTGCTGCGGGCGATTCCAGTTTTCGGTCGAAAACGCATAGGCCGAAAGCACGTCGACGCCCAGGCGCACGCAGGCGGTAATGATCTCACGCAGCGAGACGATGCCGGCCTTGTGGCCTTCGGTGCGGGCAAGACCGCGCGCCGTGGCCCAACGGCCGTTGCCGTCCATGATGCACGAAATATGGTGCGGGATGTTATTGAGGTCAAGGTCGGAAAAACCGACGCCCGCAGGGGCGTCGGCAAAGAACTCGACCAGTTTATGCTCGTCGTATTGCACCTTAGATCTCCATGACCTCGGCTTCTTTTTCCTTCAGAAGCTCCTCGACCTTGGCGACATACTCGTCGGTATGCTTCTGGACCTTGGCCTGCTCGCGACGGACATCGTCCTCGGTGAGCTCCTCGTCGCGCTCGAGCTTGTTGTTAAAGTCGCGGCGGATGTTGCGGATGGAGACCTTGGCCTGCTCGGCGTACTCGCGGCACTCCTTAACGAGCTCGCGACGACGCTCCTCAGTGGGAGCCGGGAACGGCAGGCGCACAACGGTACCATCGGAGTTGGGGGTAATGCCCAGGTCAGAGGCACTGATAGCCTTGACGATGGCATTGATGAGCGCCTTATCCCACGGCTCGATAAGCAGCATGTGGGCCTCGGGGGTCTTAACGGCGGCAACCTGCGTAACGGGCGTGGGAACACCGTAGTAGTCGACGGTGATGTCGGATAGGATGTTGGCGTTAGCGCGGCCAGTGCGGACCTTGGAGAAGTTATGCTTGAGAGACTCGAGCGACTTGTCCATGTGGGCGGTGATGTTCTCTGCCATGCTTAATCCTCCTGATAGACGAGCGTGCCGACGGGCTCACCCGCGAGCGCGCGCTTGACGGTGTCCTCGCCATCGATGTTGAGGACCAAAATGGGCATACGGTTGTCCTGGCAAAGAGCCGTAGCCGTGGAATCCATAACCTGCAGGCCGCGAACGAGCACCTCGTGATAGGTGATCTTGTCAAAGCGGACGGCGTCAGCGCACTTGACGGGATCCTTGTCGTAGATGCCATCAACCTTGGTGGCTTTAATCAGAATCTCGGCACCGATCTCACAGGCGCGAAGGGCCGCGGCGGTGTCAGTCGTAAAGTACGGATTACCCGATCCGGCGGCAAAGATAACGACGTTGCCCTTGGACAGGTGGTTGATGGCGCGACGGCGAATATAGGGCTCGCAGATCTCGTTCATCTGGATAGCGCTCATCACGCGGCAGGGAACATCGTTGTGCTCGAAGGCATCCTGCAGGGCAAGCGCGTTCATAACGGTAGCGAGCATGCCCATGTAATCGGCCTGGGCGCGGTCCATACCACCGGCGGCGCCGGCCATGCCGCGGAAAATATTGCCGCCGCCGACAACGACGCCGACCTCATGACCAACGGCGAGCAGCTCCTTGACCTGCTTGGCAAGATGATCGGTAACCTTGGGGTCGATGCCGTAGTTGCCATCGCCCATCAGCGCTTCACCGGAGAGCTTCAGAAGCACGCGTTTATATCGGATGTCGGACAAAGCGATCCTCCTTTAATTAGACTCATAACATAATATCAAAGGCTTAACGGAGAGCCATGAAAAAGCAGGCTGTGAGTAAAACCCACAGCCTGCTCATTACCAGCTACAAGAGCTTATTTACTCGCCACGGACCAGGCGGTCAAAGGCAACGACGGTAATGGTGTCGCCGAGCCCCTTGGAGACCTGCTCAGCGTACTTCTTGATGGTGAGGGAGCTGTCCTTGATGAACTCCTGCTCGGTGAGCACGGACTGCTTGTAGAACTTCTCCAGACGGCCAACAGCCATCTTCTCCTGGATAGCCTCGGGCTTGCCGGACTCGGCAGCCTGAGCCATGTAGATCTGCTTCTCGTGCTCGACGGTCTCGGCCGGAACCTGATCGCGGGTAGCGCAGATCGGGGCGACGGCGGCAACCTGAAGGGCAACGTCGTGAGCAAAGGTCTTGAAGGACTCAGCCTGAGCGGTCTCGGCCTTCTCGAAAGCGAACTCGACGAGAACGCCGATCTTACCACCCATGTGGATGTAAGAAGCGAGAGCGCCGTTCTCAGCCTTGCGGGCGGCGAAACGGGAGATCTTCATGTTCTCGCCCATGATGTGAATCATCTCGGTGAGCTCGGAGGAAACGGTCTCCTCGCCCATCGGCTTCTCTAGCAGAGCGTCGACGTCAGCAGGCTCGGTGGTAGCGACAACCTCAGCGACCTTGGAAGCAAAGCCGGTGAACTTGGCGTTGGAGCCGACGAAGTCGGTCTCGCAGGAGAGCTCGAGCAGAGCGCCGGTCTTGCCGTCCTCGGAGACGAACGCGGCGACAGCGCCCTCGTTGGTCTCACGGCCAGCCTTCTTGGCAGCCTTGGCGAGGCCGTTCTTGCGCAGAACGTCGACAGCGGCGTCCATGTCGCCGTCAGCCTCGACGAGAGCCTTCTTGCACTCCATCATCGGGGAGTCGGTCATCTCGCGGAGCTGCTTGACCATAGCGGCGGTAATCTGGGCCATTGTGGTTCCTTTCAAAGAGATGAAAAAGAATTAACTAAGACTGATTTACTCGGCCTTGGGCTCAGCGGCCATCTCGGCCTCGGAGACCTGCTCCTTGCCGGAGCCAGCGAGGCAGGCGTCAGCCATGAGCTCGCACATAAGGGTGACAGCGGAGATAGCGTCATCGTTGCAGGGGATGCCGTACTCGACCTCGTCGGGATCGGAGTTGGTGTCGATCAGGGCGACGACGGGGATGTTCAGGCGCTGGGCCTCCTTGATGGCGTTCTCCTCGCGCTTGGTGTCGATGACGAAGAGAGCCTGGGGCAGACCCTTCATGTCGCGGGCGCCACCGAGGTTGGTCTGGAGCTTGGTGAGCTCCTTACCGAGAACAGCCTGCTCCTTCTTGGGGAGCACTGCCATGCGGCCGTCCTCGACCATGGCCTCGAGCTCCTCCATGCGATTGATGCGGGAGCGGATGGTAACGAAGTTGGTCAGCATACCGCCGAGCCAACGCTGGTTGATGTAAGGCATGTTGGCGCGCTCAGCAGCGTTCTTGACGGCCTCCTGAGCCTGCTTCTTGGTGCCGACGAACAGCACGTTGCCGCCCTTGGCGACGTTCTTGACAAAGGTGTAGGCCTGGTCGGCGTCGAGGATGGTCTGCTTGAGGTCGAGGATGTAGATGCCGTTGCGCTCACCGAAGATGAACGGCTTCATCTTGGGGTTCCAGCGACGGGTCTGGTGACCGAAGTGGCAGCCGGCCTCGAGCAGGGTGCGGATATTAATCTTGGTAGCCATGTAAAACCTCCTGTGGTTTGCCTCCGCGCGGGGTCATCCTCCAAAACCAACCCGGACATGTGCTACCAAAGCCCGGGCACCACGGTATGAAGTAGCCGCGCGTGCGTGATAAAAACCTGTTGCCGTGAAGCAACCCGATGAATGATAGCAGGAATGCTTCTTCCTGCCAACCCGCAATCAAAACCACACACCTGAGTGCGGCGCGGGACGGACCAGCCACTATTCGCCGCGGGGATGGGCTTGAGCCACGGCCCGCTTAAGCCGATCGGGCGTGAGATGCGTGTAGATCTGCGTCGTGGACAGGCTCGCATGACCCAGCAGCTCTTGAACCGAGCGCAGGTCCGCACCGCCCTCGAGCAAGTCGGTCGCAAAGGTATGGCGCATCGCATGCGGGGCGATGTCGGCCGGAATGCCGGCAAGTGTCGCCAGCGTATGGAACCGCCGCCTGAGCATGGCGGCACTCATGCGATTGCCGCGCGCCGATATAAGCAGCGGATGCGCCCCGGTAGCGGGGTCACGGCGCTTTGCCCGAGCGAGCAACTCCGGCCTCCCCTCCTCAATATAGAGACGCGTCGCCTCGAGCGCACGACGATACAGAGGGACGATACGTTCTTTGCTCCCCTTGCCCCACAGGCGCAGCGTGCGTTCGGACCACGCAATGGACTCCACATTGAGTGCTGCGAGCTCAGAGATACGGGCGCCCGAGGCATAGAGCAGCTCGAGCATCGCCGCATCGCGCAGTCCCGCGGGTGTTGAGGTATCAGGCGTCTTGAGCAGCGCCTCCACCTGTTGGGTCGTCAGCACACCGGGTAGATCGCGCGGGAGCTTGGGCGAGGAAATTGCCGAGACCACATCGCCCTCCACGACCCCCTCGGCAGCCATCCATCGATAGAGCGATCGGATAGCCGACAGATGCGCCGCAAGCGTTCGGGGAGCCACCTGCCCACGCGAAAGCTCGGCAAGATAGCGACGAATGGTGCGCACGTCGGCAGCGAAAGCATCTATATCCTCGCGCTCGCACCAGGCAGCAAAGCGCTCCAGCCTCGAGCCATAGGCCGTCACCGTGTTGGGAGAAAGCCCCTCGACACGTGAGATATAGGCGATAAACGAGTCGACGGTGTCGTACAGGTCAAAGGCTATGACCGGTCGCCTCCAAACAGATCGGGGCGAGTGGCCAGATAGGCATCAAGGGCCTCGAGCGCACGGTCCGCATAGGCCTGGTAGCGGTCGCGCTTGCTGCGGCGCTTACCATCCTCGAGTGGCGGCACCAGGCCAAAGTTGACATGCATAGGCTGATAGCCCACGGTGGCAGGATCGGTCGCATAACCCACGAGCGCACCCAGGGCGCCCACACGCGGCAACTCGACGCCCGAGGCACCGATAGCCTCGGCATAGGTGTTGAGCGCCGCGAGCAGACCTGTCGCCACGGCTTCCATGTACCCCTCGGTGCCGGTGATCTGACCGGCCAGGCGCACGCCGGTACCGGGCACGGCAAAGGTGCCATCGAGCACGTGCGGGGCGTCGACAAAGGTATTGCGGTGCATGACACCGTAGCGGAAGAACTCAGCGTTCTCCAGGCCCGGCACCATATGGAAGACGCGCTTCTGCTCGCCAAAGGTCAGGTTGGTCTGGAAGCCCACCAGGTTATAGGCGGTCTTCTCCTTGTTCTCGGCACGCAGCTGAATCGCCGCCCAGGGGCGACGTCCGGTACGCGGGTCGGTGAGGCCGACGGGCTTCATGGCACCAAAGCGGATGGCATCCTTGCCCGTGCGCGCGACCTCCTCGGCGGGCTGGCAGGCCTGGAACAGATCGCCGCCCTCAAAGTCTTTGAGCACCACGCGGTCGGCCGTGGTAAGCGCCTCGATAAAGGCCTCGTACTCCTCCTTGTTGAGCGGAGCGTTGAGATAGTCGCCGCTCCCCTGCTCCTCGTAGCGCGACTGCGAGAACAGCACGTCCATATCGAGCGTGGAGGCATCGACGATCGGCGCCGCGGCATCGAAGAACGCAAGGGCGTCGCCACCGACGAGCTTCATGACCTCTTCGCTCAGCGCAGGTGAACACAGCGGGCCCGCGGCAATGACCACGTGGCCCTCGGGAATCTGCGTGACCTCGCCGTGCACGACCTCGATATTGGGACGAGCGGCAACTTCGGCCTCGACAAGCTCGGAAAACTTGACGCGATCGACCGCTAAGGCGCCACCGGCGGGAACAGCCGCGCGATGGGCGCAATCGAGCAGAACTGAACCCATGCGCTCAAGCTCGGCCTTTAGCAGGCCGGCAGCAGAATCCGGACGGGTTGACTTAAACGAATTTGAGCAGACGAGCTCGGCCAAGTGATCGGTATGGTGGGCCGGAGAGCTCACCTGGGGGCGCATCTCGCACAGCTTTACGGCAAACCCGCGATCTGCCAGCTGGATCGCACATTCCGAACCCGCCAGACCGCCACCGATAACCGTCACCTGATCGAACTGCATCTGCAAACACCTTTCTAATTGACACGCTTTCCATTGTGACCGAAGGGCGTCTGGGCGTGAAGCGCAAACTTTGAGGGCGCATACCTTCCATCCATCATGCGTTCGATAAGGCCCTCAAGCTCGAGCGAGCCCAAGAGCTTGAGCACGCCGACAGCATCAAGCGAGACGAGCGCGGCAATGTCATCGACCTTGAGCGGCGAGGCGATAAGCGCGTGCATCACGGCCTGCTGCGTGGGGTCGAGATCGGCAATACCGGGTGAATCGGGACGCGAGTAGCGCAGCGTGCCGTAGATGCGCGAAATGGCCATCTCGATTGATTCCTCGTCGATGATGCAGCAGGCGCCGTTAGCGATGAGGTAGTTGGTCCCGCGCGACTCGGGCGAAAGGATGGAGCCCGGCACTGCAAGGAGCTCTCGACCCAAGTCCATAGCAGCCTCCGCCGTGGAGAACGTACCCGAGGGCATGCCAGCCTCGGAAACAAAGAGTGCTTGCGACAAAGCGGCGATAACGCGATTGCGCCGCGGAAAGGCGAACTTACGCGGTCCCATACCCCACGGCGAAATCGAAACGACCGCGCCGCCCGTATCGAGTGTGCGCGTAATAAGCCCCGCGCTCGAACGCGGGTAGACCACGTCGGCGCCCGTCCCCAGCACCACGACGTGTTTGCCCCCGGCGTTGACCGCAGCCCAACCCGAGGCCTGGTCACAACCGACCGCGCCGCCCGAGACCACCGTCACTCCCGCCTCAACCGCTACCTTGGCCGCAAGCTCCGCCACAGCGAGACCATACGGCGATGCCTTACGTGCACCGATGATGGATAGCGCAGGCGTCGAAAGCACCTCGGCGTTGCCGCGCACATAGAGCGTCTGGGGTACATCAGAAAGCTCCAAAACGGTCTCGGGATACAACGCATCACCTGGATGCAGCTCGAAGGTCCCCTCGGCCATCATTGGTCCCTCCTTCCCTGGTACATCGCCGCCTCGAGCACGTGATCTTGCGACACCCGTTCGCTTTCGGCAACATCGGCGATCGTGCGCGCGATGCGTACCAGGCGCACGATGCCGCGACCCGTGAGATGTGTGCGCTTCGACAAGCCAAGCACGCATTTCTCGGCGGCCTCATCAAGCCCAAAGGTCGAAACGACGCCGTCAATGGACCGCGACTCATCTTCCTCGGCCTCGGAGTCCGCATCGTCCATACGGGATTCACGCCAGGCGCGAAAGGCGCGCCCACGCACGACGTAATCGCGCAGATCGGCCGATGACATACCCTCCGCGCCCTCAATGATCACCTGAGGATCGGGGCGGGTCACATCGATCATCATGTCGATACGATCAGCCAAAGGACCGCGCAACTTGCCCCGGTAGCGCTCGACCATCGACGCGGAACAACGACACGGCACTTCGCGATCTCCCAAAAACCCGCAGGGGCAGGGATTGCTCGCAGCTAGCAGCTGAAAGCGCGACGGGAACGTAAAGGCCCCGTCAACGCGCACGATCCTGACGTAGCCGCGTTCGATGGGCTGACGCAGCGTCTGAAGCACGCCGGTGGGAAACTCGGCAAGCTCGTCCAAAAAGAGCACGCCGCCATGAGCTAGGCTAATTTCGCCCGGATGCACCGGACGACCGCCGCCGATAAGTCCCGCGGTCGAAATGCTGTGGTGCGGGCTGCGGAAGGGCCGATGCCCCGCAAGCAGTCCATCGATGTTCTCGCCCAAGACCGAATGGATGCACAGCGCCTCTTGCTGATCCTCAACAGAAAGCTCGGGCAAAATGCCCGTCATGCGCCGCGCAAGCATGGTCTTGCCCGAACCGGGCGAGCCGATCATGAGCAGGCCGAGCTCGCCGGCGGCCGCAAGCGCCATGCCACGTTTGGCGACCTCCTGCCCCAGCACGTCGGCATAATCGAGCTCGGGCTCAAAAGTCGCCTCGAGCACTTCAGAATCCAGGTAATGCCGTGCGGCATCCCCCATGCCATGGGCAAGCTGAGATAGGTGGTCGATAAACCCGCAGTCAACGCCAGCAAGCGGGACATGTTGATCGGACCTACCGGCGATAAAGGAAAGCCCCATATCGCGCGCCAACAGCTGAAACGCCACCTCGCCCTTGACGGGCACAACCGTGCCGTCCAGACCAAGCTCGCCTGCGATAAGGCAGCGATCGAGGTCGTCACGGGGAATCTGCCCATCGGCCGCCAGAACCGCGATGGCAATCGGCAGGTCAAAACCGCTGCCAGTTTTACGGATATCGCCGGGTGCCAGGTTGACGGTAATGCCCGACCGAGGAATCTCGAAGCCGGCCGAGCGCATGGCGCACCGGATACGCCCGCGCGACTCCATCACCTCCATGCTCGGAATGCCGAGCATCTGGATGCCCGGAACGCCACCGGCAAGCGAGACCTCGACGGTGACGGGAATTGCCTCGACGCCGCGGATACAGGCCGCGTGTACGGCAAACGTCTCGAACGCCATCACGACACCTGCCAATCGAACGCATTGTACTGGTGCTCGATCTCGGCGATATGCCCGCCGCGGATGGTGACGCCCACGGCATCGAAGCGAATCGACCTGAGAGGATAGTGCTCCATGAGATAGCAACTTGCGATACGGCGATACCGGCGCTGCTTTTGGGCGTCCACGGCCTCCTCGGGAAAGACCCGCGTGGCGCAATCCAGGGCGACGCGTCTCGTCTTGACCTCGGCCATCACCACGACATCGTCGAGCTCATCGAGCAGCACCAGATCGGCTTCGCCCTCAATGCAACGATAGCCCTGCTCCAACAAGGTGTAACCACGCTCGTTAAAGTAATCGATGGTGATCAGCTCGCCCAGCATGCCGAGCTCGCGGGGACTGAGCCCCTTGATAAACTCGGGCGTCATCGCCCCGCAGTCGAGCTCGCCGTCTTCCCAGCGTTCCTTGAGTTGCTGCGTCTTGCTCTTTTTGCTTGCGGCACACATGGGGTCTCCTTTCCCGCACACTGCATTGCCCCGATGATGAGGGCACTTTTCATGCGGGTAAGTACCGGAAGCAAACCAAAAGCTGACCAAATGCCGACAAAAAACGGGCCGTACGCAACAATAGCGTTGCACACGGCCCGCTACCAGCAGGTTTATAAAACGCCAGGGGTCCCTGTCTCCACAATTGACCTAGAAAAGGCGCTCAGTCTGCAGAAAGTTTCCGCAAAAGCTCACACGATGCAGCGGACAAAGTCCATGTTTGCGAATCGCCTCGATGTGCTCGGGGCTTGCGTAGCCCTTCGACTCGGCCAAATGATACTCGGGGTACTCGGCATCGTACTCGACCATCATCTCGTCACGCGTCACCTTAGCCATGATGGACGCCGCGGCGATACAGGCGATTTTGGCATCGCCCTTCACCACGTCGCGCTCGTTGGGAACGGCGCCCAAGGGGTTACCGTCCATAAGCACGCAATCGGGCTCGAGCCCCGTATCGGCCACGGCGCCCGCGACGGCAGCGCGGATGGCGCGGGCCATGCCCATATCGTCGATATCCGCGGGCGCGATATGGCAAAAACCAATCGCCGTCGCGACCTCGGCAATCTTCACCGAGAGCAGCTCGCGGCGCGCCGGCGTGAGCTTTTTGGAATCGTTGATGCCCCAGACGCGCGGCTCCATGGGAAGGCACACGGCGCACACCGTCAAAGGACCGGCCACCGAGCCGCGACCCACCTCGTCCACGCCCACGACCACGCCATCCCCACCGAGCTCGTGCATCAGCTCGTACATGCCGTTGACGCGCTCGCGCTCGGCAAGTTCCTTGGCATGGCGCTTAAGAGCACGCTCGCAAGCCTTGATCACTTGCTGGCGCGGATCCTCACGATAATGCTCCACGAGGGCGGGGATCTCCTCAAACGTGGCGCTCGCCAGCTCGCCGGCAACCTGCGATGCCGAAACCGAGCTCGTCATGTTGGCCATATCGGGGCCTCCTTGCATGCAAATCAGATAAAAAGAAGGGCCACCCGAAGGTGACCCTTTTGTCCAAATGAGTGGACAGACGCTGCGATCTTCTTAGCGCTTCTCGGGGATGCGAGCAGCCTTGCCCACCTTGTCGCGGAGGTAGTACAGCTTGGCGCGACGGACGCGGCCATGACGGACGACCTCGAGCTTAGCGATCTTGGGGCTGTGAAGCGGGAAGGTACGCTCAACACCGACACCGAAGGAAATCTTGCGGACGGTGAAGGTCTCACGGGCACCGGCGCCGGCCATGCGGATGACGTCACCCTGGAAAACCTGGATGCGCTCGCGGTCGCCTTCCTTAATGCGGTAGTGAACCTTGACGTTGTCGGCAACGCGGACCTGCGGGATGTCCTCGCGGATCTGCTGACGCTCGATTGCGCGGATGTAATCCATGTGCAATTCCTTACTCTTCTAGAGGTGCCGTACCACCTTGGCCGGCACGTAGTTGAACAAACGTATTCGAGTATACACGCCACGACCTTGGCTGCAAGAACTATTTTGCCCGTGCGCAAAAAGACAAAAACACGCACTCTTTCTGCACTTATGCGCCGTCCGCAGCATCAGTCGTCGGGGTCGTCACGGTCGTTCCGGGCGCGATATAGCCGTATTCGAGCAGCACCGAAAGCGCATGCTGCTTCCAGGTGGCAAGCTCTTCGTCATTATAGTTGTCATGGGCCCATTCATTCATCGCGTCCTCGGCGTCTTGGGGCACCAGGTCCTGGCTGTCCGCCATCAGGTACAGGATGCCTAAGATGTCGAAGTCCTGCTTGGTCATCTCTTCCTTGTTTGATGTGCTGATGAGGCCGTGATCGATGCCGTAGCGGCAGATATCGGTCAAAACGGTAACGAGGCCCGTAGGAATCGACGAGGTATCCTTCGCGGCAGCGGGCGCGGTGTCGTCAGTTACTGCAGCGGCATCGTCGCTCGACGGAGCAGACTCGGCCGCGTTCGCATCGGAAGCTGCCTGTTCTCCCTGGGCAGGAGCCGCGCTATCCGTCGTTGCCGAAGAATCCCCCGTGGAGGCGGACGTAACGCTCACCGGTGTCTCGACCACGGTCGTCATCGGGTCGACCGGTGCGGGTGCGGCGATGACCTCGGCCCAATCGGAATACACGCCGTCAATAAAGGCGCGAACATGGAAGGTGCCCGGTTGCGAGATGGTCATCGTGCCGTCCGTCGCGACCGAAATGCCCTTGCTCTCGAGCTCTTGGGCCTCCCAGCTGCAGACCCTATCGACCTCCTTGCCCGTCGTGTCATAGACCGTAGCCGTCAGGCCTTCGATGCCGTTGAGATTTTCCTCGACGCCGACGACGGTCTGTGCCGAGCCCTCGAGTTTGATGCTACCGTTAAACGGCTCGGGCGCCACGTCGCTTACCTTATATTTGTAGGCCGCGGCGTCGATCTCGTCATTGGTCGAGACATGCCCGTTCACGTCCACATAGGTGTCCTCGGGAATAAAGTACTTTACGTAGGCGGTGCCGGCCTTTTTACCCACCACGACTTGCTCGTGGGTGACAGGGTCGGTCTGGATCTCGATGACGTCGGACTTGCACTCCTTGCCCTTTTTATCGACCACGCGCCAGTCGCCCGACGACTTCACAAAGCCGTAGTAGTCAACATCGTCCTCGTCCCTTGCGCGCACGCGATAGGAAGAGATGGGGTCTTCCTCTCCCACCGTAAGCCTTCGGGTCTTATCGGTCTGCAGCGACACGAGAATCTTGGAGATGGGCTTAATAGGCTGCGGCGTGCCCAGCTGCGTATCGACCGTCACCGACTCAAACGACAGATTGGAACCCGTAATGGACATGGGGTAGGTGGCGGCCATGTCATTGAGCACGTTGCACGTGCGCGGAGCGCCACCGTTGCGCGAAGGCACCTCGCGATCGGCCAGGACCGAATTCCAATCGATGGCTCGCACCATGTGGTTGTTGGTGCGATGCGACCAGCTCGTAACGTTTCCGGCGGTGGTATCGTAGCCGTCGTCGCCACGATGGGCAATCGAGCGCAGAAACAGGTTCTGCACGGCGTCGGTCGACTGATCGCCAAAGGTGGTATAGAACGAGCGCTGGTCATAACCGGCGGTATGGAACTCCTGCACGGCGGCGTTGTCGTCGTAGCACTCGCCGTTCATGTTAAAGATGATCACGTCGAACGTCACGCCCACCGGCTGGTCATAGTCCTCGGACAGCGTCGTGGTAGAACTCGTCTGCTTGCTATTGACCTGCGTGTGCGCCGGGATCGTCATGTTGACGGTAACCGACTGATTGTCCGTCGTGGTGATCGACTGTTCCTCGGTCTTGCTCGCCTCCCACAACTGGGACATCGTGGTTTCGGCCGAAAACGAAGTCTCGATCTCCTCGCTCGCTGTTGCGGGCACGCCCAGCGACTCCTTGAGGCTCACCGATGCGCCCCACGAGCCGCCTTTGGAATACGATGCGGATTCAGAAGTGCTCGTGCCGACCGTCTCTTCGGTACCGCGGGCGAGCGTGATGCTCTGCGAGGCGTCCTCATAGCCGACGTTAAGTGCCGAGGTAACGAGCTCCTGCTCAGTCTTAGAATCGACAAAGGAATAGCCCGGCGCGTCCTCGGGCGCACAGTTAAGCTTGTTCACGCTGTTGAGCTGCTGAACTCTAAAGTTATAGAACGCGATGCCAAAGCCATTGAAATCGTACTGGTAGGTGCCGCCGAGCTTGTCGACACAAGCAATGGTGGCATAGATGACGTCCTGCTCAGTCGTGTCTTTCGACAGTCCGTCGAGCGGCACGTATTTACGGAAATCGGAGCCCTTCAGCTTATGACCGATGCAGCCGGCGATATCGTCGGTCAAGCGCTCGTAAACCGCATTGAGGCTTTTTGCAGATGTCAGACCACTCTGCTTCGATTTGTCGGCACCATCGGAATGCTCACCGTTGCCGCCCGAAAGCGCATCATAGAGATAGATGTAGTGACCCTTACCAAAGTCCTTCTCAAAGCCCTTGCCGGCGTGGTCCCAGTACAAAAAGTCCCCGGAGTCGTCGCCTCCACCATAGCCAAGGATGTTATAGGCTAGCGATGCCCAGTTGGGCAGCACCTTTTTGACGGCGGCCGTATAGAACGAGACATTGTCGTACATCGAGGTACGGCCCTCGAGCTTGCCGTCATCGATATCTACAAACGTGCAGTCGCGATCGTTGACCGTAATGGTGAGCGGGTTGACCACGTCACCATAGAGCTCGTCGCGCGAATCATCCTGAAGGGCAAAACCGGCTGTCGGTATCCCGCAAAGCGCCGTGACCGCAACGACCGCCCAGCACAGGGCCATCTGTGCTCCCCGACGCGCTCGTTGCAAATACCTGGTGAGGTTTTTCATCGCAGTCCTCCCGTCAGTTGCCAATGTATTGAACCAACGTAAAACGCCGCCGCGTCCACAGGGGCGCGACGGCGCGAAGGGGGGCGTAAAAGGCGCAAATGGAACGCGACTCAGTTAAGCGGAACGCTTGGCCTCTAGCTTGGCCTGAGCGGCAGCCAGGCGCGCGAGGGGCACGCGATAGGGCGAGCAGGACACGTAGTCCACGTCGGCCGCGTTAAACAGGGCCTTGATGGACTTGGGGTCGCCGCCGTGCTCACCGCACACGCCAAAGTGCATGCCGGGGTTGGTGGCACGGCCCTTCTCGACTGCCATGCGCACCAGCTCGAGCACCGCCGAGTCGATGGTCTCGAAGGGGTTCTCCTTCAAGATCTTCTTGTGCAGGTACAGCGGGATGAACTTGGCCTCGGCATCGTCGCGGGAGAAGCCGAAGGTCGTCTGCGTGAGGTCGTTGGTGCCAAAGCAGAAGAAATCGGCGTGCTGGGCGATCTCGTCGGCGACCATGCAGGCGCGCGGCAGCTCGAGCATCGTACCCACAGGAATGTTGAGCTCCACGCCCTCCTCGGCGGAAACCTCGGCGATGACGCGCTCGATGACCTCACGGGTCTGGACATGCTCGGCCGTGATGGAGACGAGCGGGACCATAATCTCAGGACGCGGGTCGACGCCCTCCTTGATGAGGCGGGCGGCAGCCGTTGCCACGGCACGGACCTGCATAAGCGGCAGGTCACCGAAGACGACGGACAGACGCACACCGCGCAGGCCGAGCATGGGGTTGGACTCGACCATGCCGTCGATGCGACGCAGGCGGGCACGCAGGGCGGCGAGCTCCTCCTCGGGAGCGCCAGCGGCCTCCTTCTTGGTGATGGCGACCTCGAGCTCGCGAGGATTATCTAGGAACTCATGAAGCGGCGGATCGATCAGGCGAACGACCACGTCGCGGCCGGTCATGGTCTTAAACATGGCCAGGAAGTCCTCGGTCTGGACCTTGAGCAGATCGGCCAAGGCCTGCTGCTTCACGGCCTCGTCATCGGACAGGATGAAGCTCTGGATGATGTTCTTGCGATCGCCCAGGAACATATGCTCGGTGCGGCACAGGCCGATGGCCTCGGCGCCAAACTCGAGCGCGAGCTCGGCGTCCTCGGGGTTGTCGGCGTTGACGCGCACGTGGTTGGCGTGGCCGCAGGTCTCATCCAGACGAATCTCATCGGCCCAGGACAGGATAGTGTCCAGGTCACCAGTAAGCTCGGCGGAGACCAAGTCAACGGCGCCGTCGACAACGATGCCCTGGGTACCGTCGATGGAGATGATGTCGCCCTCGTGCAGTACGCGATCGCTACCCTCGATACGCACGACCTTCTCGGCCGCGTCGATATGGAAGCGCTCGACACCGCAGACGCAGGGCGTACCCATGCCGCGGGCGATAACGGCGGCATGGCTCGTCTTGCCACCGTGGCTCGTCAGGATGCCCTCGGCGGCAACCATGCCCTTCAGGTCGTCAGGGTTGGTCTCCCAACGGACCAGGATGACCTTGTGGCCCTCGGCGGAACGCGCGACGGCGTCGTCGCTCGAGAACACGACCTCGCCCACGGCGGCACCGGGGCTGGCGTTAAGACCGGTCGCGAGCGCCTCGTACTTCTTGGAGGAGTCGAACTGCGGGTGCAGGAGCTGATCGAGCTGCGCAGGATCGATGCGGCCCACGGCCTCCTCGCGGGTGATGAGGCCCTCCTCGACCATCTCGATGGCGATGCGCAGGGCGGCGGTGGCGGTTCGCTTGCCCACGCGGGTCTGGAGCATCCAGAGCTTGCCCTGCTCGATGGTGAACTCGATGTCGCACATGTCGCGATAGTGATCCTCGAGCGTCAGGAACACGCGCTCGAGCTCCTCGCCTGCGGACTCAAGCCCCGGAGTGGTCTTGAGATCGGCGATGGGCTCGGTGTTGCGAATGCCGGCGACGACGTCCTCGCCCTGGGCGTTGACCAGAAAGTCGCCGTAGAACTCCTTGGTGCCGTCGGCCGGGTTGCGGGTGAAGGCGACGCCGGTCGCAGAGGTCTCGCCCTTGTTGCCAAAAGCCATGGCCTGGACGTTGACGGCGGTGCCGAGCTCGTCGGAGATGCCGTGCTGCTTGCGGTAAATGCAGGCGCGCTCGTTCATCCAGCTGCCAAAGACGGCCTGGATGGCAAGGCGAAGCTGGAGCTCCGGATCGTGCGGAAAGACGGGCTTACCATCGGCGACCTCGAGCTCGGGGTACAGGGCGGCCTCGACGTTGGCGGAGAAGATGCCCTTGAAGGTCTCGACGAGCTCCTGCAGGTCCTCGGCCGAAAGCTCGGAATCGACGCGGACGCCGGCAACCAGGCGGGCCTGGGTCAGGGCGTTCTCGAACAGGTCGGCGTCGACGCCCATGACGACGTTGGAGAACATCTGGATAAAGCGGCGATAGCTGTCCCAAGCAAAGCGCGGGTTCTGCGTCTGGGCGATGAGGCCCAGGACGGAATCGTCGTTGAGGCCCAGATTGAGGACCGTGTCCATCATGCCGGGCATGGAGAACGGAGCGCCAGAGCGCACCGAGACGAGCAGCGGATCGTTGGCATCTCCGAGCTTCTTGCCGCAGCGGGCTTCGAGGTCGGCCTCGGCGGCAACGATCTCGTCAAGCGCGCCGGCAGGCCAAACATTGCCGGCACCGGAGTACTCAACGCAGGTCTGGCAGGTAATGGTAAAGCCACCGGGGACCGGCAGGCCGATACGGCTCATCTCGGCAAGGTTAGCGCCCTTGCCGCCAAGCACAAAGTTCATAGACTTGTCGCCCTCGGTGACACAAGTGCCCTGGGCGTCGGTTCCAAAACGGTAAACCCTCTTGCAATCGCTCACGATACTTCCCCTTCTATGTGTTCGCACACACGACCGTGGTAACGAATCGACCCGCCGGATGCGGACCGTGAGGGAACTATACGGCGGGTTTTGGGCGGGCTTGAGCAGAGGCTGCGCGGTTTGGTAAACGTGCTAAAGCTGGCGGTAAACGGTAGGTAAAGGTGGTTACCTTATGAAGATACCAGTACAACGTAGTCGCAGGTCAAAAGCGGTATAAACTGCTAAAACGCTTTAGCAAAAAGCTGTAATTATTGGAATGGAATCTCTTAAACTACGCAATAGCCAAGAAAGACAAAATCTATCAGAAGTATTTGTCCCAGGGATTTTGGTCAGAGTAGCTAATTTGGGACGGGGCTATTTTAGCCACCCCGGCAGATAGCGCGAATGCTTTGGCGGAGTAACGGCCGGGGTAGCTAAAAAAGCCCCATTACAGTTTGAGTCGTCCGAAAGGGCGGCTCCTTACTAGTTCTGGTAATACGATTGAGCCGTACCGATGGTCGCTGGCCGACCGCGACCGCGACGCGGCCTCCACCCGAGACCCCCATCTCGACACATAGCCCGTCATCCGACGAAAGCGCGCAGGTCGTCCTGTATAGGCGCATGGTGTCCCCCTCCGCCGCAAGAGGGAAACGAAAAAGCCCCTCTTTGCCACTACGGACAAAAGGGGCCTCCCAGGGGAAACGTGTTACAAAGCCTTCTTTGCAGGACGATGAAGATCAGAAACCCAACGTCGTACGCGTAGGGACTTACCCAACACCCACGCCATTTCGATCTTCTGGGCCTTCAACGCCACGTCCCGATAAGCATCCGGGCATCGGAATGACCTCGTCGCAAGCCGCAAGCATCTCTTCGTCATGAGTGACAACAATTACAATATGGTCTCTCTTAACCTCATGAAGCAATTTAATTAGCGCGCTCCGGCTCTTCGCATCAAGCGCTGAAGTTGACTCAAGAAACAACATGACGTCCGGCGATTTCAACATCTGCCGCACAATTGCGATGTTCTGCTTCTCCCCGCCGGACACCCCTCCTTTCTTGCTGCCAAGCATCGCTGCCGCCCCGTTCTCCGCAGCGGCAATCATTTTGTCTAACCCCAATATGGCAAGCATCCGATTCAGTTTGTCGGCCTCGAAATCATCAGAAAGCAGCGTAAGATTATCGAGGATCGTCCCCCCAACAATAGGGGGCTCTTGCTCCGTAATGCCAACTCGGCACCGCCGCAATGCGTATCGGTCGATGCGACGCTGTGATACCCCGTTGTAGAGGACGGCCCCTTCCGTGTTATCTGGATATAGACCCAATATCACTGACAGCAGCGAGCTCTTCCCCGAGCCATTTCTTCTTGCTTACTGTTTTTCTTATATTGTAACGATTTTCGATAAGAGGAAAGATTACTCCATGACGCGCAAGCCCGAACTCTAAGCGTTTCCCATCAGCATTGCCCATTTTTCGGATCGAAATCCAAATCCAGCTTCCTATCGCATGCTGAAATCAAATCCTGATCATGGCTTACAACAAGAATTAGCTGATCGAAGGGATTTCGATGAATATACTCCGTGAACTCCCGACGGCTTTCTTCATCTAAATCGTTCGTTGGTTCATCGAACACAAGCACTTCCGGCTGCCTGCGAAGTGCTGCGAATATCCTTAGCTTTCGATACTCTCCACCAGAAAGGTCTCTACAATTCTTGCCTTTTAACGATTCGACGGTTCGATAGAAACTCGGCACAAGCTCTCGGAGGTTTTCGCTCGATCCCCGAATCGACGTCCTCTCAAGGTAATTCTCCACCGTTTCGTTCGGAATAAAGAGCTTTTGCGGGCACACCGCAAACAGGTCCCGTCGGATCGTCTCCATATCGAGCTCTTCATATGGCACCGACCCCAAAGCCCGATGTCCCCCAGCAGAATATAGTCCAAGGAGCACCTTCAGAAACGTGCTTTTTCCGCATCCGTTCGGCCCGGTAATGGCATAGGTTTTTCCTTCCTCCACCTCCACGGAGAGGTCGCGGTATAAGTAGGGCTTTCCCGCGTATCGGTACGCGATGTTGGACAACGATATGCTCTCCACGTGCCCAACCGTGAGGGTGCCGCGGTCCTCGGCGTCCTCCGTCAGAGCCCCCAATCGGTCGAACGAGGCCCTTGCGTCCTGATACGATTTGAAATAATTCAAAAAATACTTGAAGCATCCGAACGCCATCGAGTAATACGAGTTCACCATTGTGAACTCGCCTAAGCTCATTCTTCCGCTCAATATTTCCATCCCGGAGATCACGAGCAGTGCCCCCCGAAACACAGACGAGATCAGGCCGTCGCTTGATGTGGCCAGATTCGAGACCCTACTTGCTTTCATGTAAATCGGGTAGTACCCCTCGAATACCCCTTTGAGCGTCCGAGCGCTCTGGTTATATGCGCCATCGCACTTAATGTCAAACAACTGCGACAGCTCGCCGCTCACGGACGCGAAAAGCTTACTCAAACCCTCCTTGTTCGCAAGCGAACTGTTGTACAACGGCTTTTTCAACGCCCTGAATAAAATGAAGTACGCAACAAGCGAACATGCACTTAACACCAGGAACACCGGATTAATCGAAAACAGGATGATGCATATCAACACAACCAGAACGATGTTAAGCCCGATCGTCAGGAAGTTGTTCACGACAAACGATGACACCGCATTCGAATCCGCATACACCCTCTGCGTTGTATAGGATGGATCCGCCTGCTCCCCCTTTTCCAGGGGCCCCCGTTCAAACGACTCACACGTGGTCCCCATCAGTCTCGTCGTCATCTCCAAGATGACGCGCGATACGTTCACACCCATCGCATACGACATGAAGGAGGCCGATATCCCTATGCCCGCAACAAAGGCCGCAAACCACACGACGCGAGATGGATCCCTATTCGTCACGAGAAAGTCTACAAACCCACCGTTTAAGGCGGGCATGACGCACGAGAGAGCAAAATTCACCAGCATGAGAATCACGAAAAGCCGTGACCCTTTACACCGAAACAACTCGTGAACCGTCTTCTTAAACATGCCAGCTCCCATCAAGCGGCCTTTTATCCAAAACTGAATTTGCTCGCCGCTTAATCGCTCCCATATATCCCTTGTTGTTAATCCTTGCTCAAGACATTATCTCGGGTTGCGGTGCCCAGGATTCCATTTCACCTTTATATACATACGAATAAGCCCCCTATTTGCATAGGCAAGCGCGGCGATTATAACAGCAGCCACCATCAGACCGAGAATAGCCCTTTTGTCCGGAAAAAGGGACGAGAGAAAAAGGCATATTGCGGAGAAAACTATAGACGCCCCCACCACTCGGTTTGCGCCTAGAGACTCGGCCGTCCGCTTTGCCTCCTCTAAACGCTCTCCCGATAGCAATGACATTCCGGCAAGCAATCCCGTGAGCTTGCCTCGATATATCATTATTCCGAACAACAGCAGCAGGCATGACCCCACCATTGAAACCACAACGTCCGACATCGCCATCACTCCAGTCCACTCCTTCAATACCAGCCCTATCGACAAACATCAAAACTTTTTTTAACCTAATATTGTATATCGATATAAATATATTCTTTTATATATCGTTTCGATTTGTGATATTTTATCGAACGAGTTGCTATTCGAGGAAGATAGGCCACAACCAAAGGAGATCAATGGAATCCATGAATGTTTGGAGCGCGCAAATCTCATCATTGCCTGGAGTCATCCCTATCCCCCTCGACCCAAGCTACCTTCGCAGTGAACCAAATAACCGCCTGAGCGTCCTAAGCTCAGATGGGAAACAAATCTATACGATCCTCAACAGGGTCGCTAAAGAGATTCTTGACTTATGCGACGGCACCTGCGATTTGCCCAAAATTCTCCGTCTGTTCCAAGAAAAATACCCAGATCAACCGCGCGAGACGCTAGCGCATGACCTGGCCCAAACCCTGCATAGCCTGACCGTAAACTGTCTTATCGTTTGGAAGAAAGAAGGGAGATATATGAACGACCCTTTCGGCTCCGATTACCTAACATCGGTGAATCCCGACGAGCTGCTTATTCTCGCGGACGCGAGCAGGTTTGCTGAAATCGAAGAGGCGGCTGCAAAATCCCTCTCTGCAAAACAGTCCAAAAATGGCAATAGGATCTATTTCTCTGAGTTCGACGTTGAGCCCGAATTGGAGAACTTTCTGGTTCTTCGCCAAAGGCTCTTTTCCTTTACCCATGATTATTTTCTACTCACGAGCCAGTCCGGAGAAATTAATGGATTGATAATATGCGAGCCGGCCACTAATCCCGCCGGCCGCAGCGTCATCATCAAATTTATCTCATGCAGCTCCACGCTGCTTGCCGGTGTGCTCGACCGCCTTGCGGAATACTACGGATCTTCCGCTCCCAAAGCCTACCGCGCGCTCAGAATTGACGCGCCTGATTCCACCCCAATCGCCGAACAACTTGACCATTCCGACCAGCGCCTTGGCTTTTCCTTAGTCGGCACCCTGCCCAATGAGCTCGACTCGGGCGACGTCAAGCTGTTTGTTCGCCCGCTCGATAAGAAGCAATAATGAGCATGCCGGCAATAATCGGAGCGCCCCACAGCGTTGCGCTCGACATTACAAACAAATGCAACCTTCGTTGTCTACACTGCTTCAACAACAGTGGAGAAAACGATGTCGTCGCGAACGAATTATCCGACAACGAAGTCCTCGAACTCGTCGACTCGATTTGTCAAATGCACCCCTTTAGCTTCTGCTTCTGCGGAGGCGAGACCCTCCTGCGAAAGGATCTTGTCATCGAGTCCTTGCGGCGGCTCAGCGCATCTGGCGTCAAATGCAACCTCGTGTCAAACGGTCTGCTCGCAAACTCAAATACTTTGCATGAGCTCGAACGCGCCGGTTTAAACGGCATACAGTTTAGCCTCGATGGCCTACGCGATTCTCACGAACATATGCGAGGACTCTCGGGATTATACGACCGGGTGCTCGACGCCATCGATATCACGCTGAACGAAACCTCACTGCACCTTTCAATTGCCTTTTGTCCGACATCGTTCAATGTCGACGATTTCAAACCAGTTTGCACGATGCTTCGAGACAAGCTGAAATCGTCGGGTAGAACTGACCGAATTGACCTTAGAGTTCAGCCGCTCATGCTCCTCGGTAGAGCCCGAAGAAACCGCACGATTCGCCCTTCGAATAATCAATACCGTCGGCTAGTCAACACGATCAATGACCTTCGATACGATCCGGACTATCGAGGCTATTTCATGCTTGAGTGGGGCGACCCCATCGACCACTTGGTCAGATTCCCTCAACTGCAAATGCAATTTGACCAAGTGGCCATCCACGCCAATGGCGATATCGTCGCATCCCCCTATATACCTCTCATCATCGGAAACGTTCGCAAACACAGCCTTCAGGAATACTACGATGCCGGAATGGCAACCGTTTGGGATAAGCCCGTTGTTACCGCGTTGGCCAATCGTATGCACTCGATTGACGAGATGGAAGAGATCTCATCGTTGATTGCAGACATCAATATGGACGGCGACCTCTATATCGACCTGATCGACGATGATCTAGGCGACCTGAGCGTCCTGTCACAATTCTAAGGAGATGTTCCCATGTATGAGACCCCAGAAGTAGAGAAGATGGATTCCAAAACCGGCCCCGTTCCCGTTGTGGTCAACTTTGCAGCCGTCGTGGATAACGTAGTCGCAGCCGTCTATGATGCCGTCGTTGCGGCCTACGCATTCTGGTACTCGGCAGACAACGACGGCACCGGGACGAGTGCAGCACAGAACTAGTCGCCGGCTCATCGAGCAATCGCCTCGCCTATCACTGCATGCGATTGACTGCGCAGCCCCAGCCAACGCCCAAAGCGCCTTGAAGAGCTGCTTGTAACATTCGTTCATTCAACAGCGAGATCTCTTCACCATTCTCGGCCGGCCCGACAGATCGACACATCAGTCGGGCCGGCCAGACTTATACAACGCGGCGACTCCGCTCACGCCACCCCCCCCCCGAAACTCACGCTGTCATCACACGGGCAATCAACAGTGAATCCTGTTATGCGACATGGGCAAACGGCCACGTGCGCGATTAAAACGAATTCACTTAACAGACTTCAAGAATGCTTTAGCACCGCAGGATGGCCATACGCGGAGCGCGGCACGCATAAGCCAAAAGCGGCATTAAAAGCCATCCCCTTCCCTGCTGAATGCGCGTCCTAGCCCATCAACCGGTCGGACCATCGCGAAGATGATCCGTGCTTCCATACTGCAATGCGATATCAAGCATCACGAATAGTCCCCGCCCAACGGGGTTCTCCCCTCCGCAGGCGTTTCGGAACCCGCCCCCATCCCAAATTCCCACGCAGCGGCCGCGTTCACCGCCGCCGCGGGGGCCCTAGCTCCCCCGCGGCGCGGGCACGGGCGGCGAGGTCGGATGTGAAAGCCGGACCGCAGAGGTATCGAGCGCACGCGGCCAGGGCCTCGAGGGCGCCTGGCGGGTAGGGAGATCCGAGCATGAGGCAGGACAACGCGCAGGCCCGCAAAAGGTTCACGAGCTCCCCCGCGACGCGGCAGACCCTCGGCTGCCCCTCGTAAAGGATGCAGAAGACACGGTCGAGGTCCGACGGTTCGACCAGGCTGTACCGGCAGTCCGCGTACAGTGCGCAGCCCCTCCCGCGCGGGTCGCCGTCCGAGTCCTCATCCGGCTCATGATGGCGCACCTCGACCCAAAGGCCCTCCAACACATCGTCGAACCCGAAATCGAGCTCCGCCTGGACGCTCTCGCCGAACGCATCGCCCAGGGCGAGCTCCGGCACCTTCGTCACACGGCCGTCCAGCCACTCAATCTCTGTCATCGCGCGCATGGTCCAAGCCCCTTCCGACACGGGATTGTCAGCTCAACCCGACCCTTACCCATACGGACGAACATAACTCGCCAGGGGAAGCCCCTGAAGGCCGTGCGCCACAACATGAGGCCGAATCCGCCCCCGGCTGGACAGGCCAACAACGAAGGAGCACACGGAACCGGCGCGGCGTTACAACCGTCCCGGCAAGCGTGTCACTTGGCCAAGTCATGATGCCGACAAACCCGGAAATGCTCCAACGGAGCGCCGAACGAGGGTAACAATATAAAGCCGTGCAACACGCGTTGGACGACCAGAACAACCCAAACAAAGGCCTGCCGGTCCCACCTTCAAGCCCAATAGCAAAATGTGCATCAGCGGATTTGCAGCGATACAAGTCTCAACCATCACACCGCAGCGCGCCTAGTCCCACTCATCCTACTGCAAATGTCCCAGAACGAGAAAACGACCAGCTTAACATGCCACCCTTTATATCCGCACGCGCGTAATTCAACTCATAAGGACCGGCTATCCCTTACCTGTGACACAATCTCAAACGCACAGAACAGAATCATCAGTCCAATCATCGCATAAGAGGCAGCCGAACCTTCAAGCACTATTCCACAAAGAACAATCTCCGCGCCGCCAATAAGAACTGTTATCAGGCGCTCTGCCTTTTTGCTCTCGCCGCTCGCATAAAAAGGCGGCAAAGCGCACAAGATCACATATAGCCCGGGAAGGGAATACAGGATCGATAGTCCAAGCCCCCCATCAACCGCAGTGTTTTGCGTAAGAATCAACTGAACCCAAACGGCAATTATCACTGAGCAGGTTGTCGATAAAAGAAGACTAGAAATATAGCACGCAACAAAGTCCCGTCGCATTCGAACAGAGAAATCCGCGAACTCTCTTCGCCGCGTGGAAACAATAAGGTACACAGAAATTGCAATAGAACCAATCAGAGAAAACAGCGGAACAACCAGCAATTCAAGCTTATTACCCCATCGATCAACCACACCCCCACTCCAATGAGCGGGAATTGTATCAGGGAGGACTGACCAAGCCGCCCATAGAATCAGAAATGGAAGAATAGAGAGGATGAAAGATGATAACACTGCAGTAATTTTTTTTGAGGCTCTCATCGATTCCGCGTCTCCTTGCGCACCCACATTCCACTCCGCCTTAAATCAAGTATAAATAAAAACTTGAATGCAAGTTTGTTTTGATTAGTATGGAAACTATATCCATTTAGTTCTAATTTGTTCGTAGTATCAAATCGATACCGACACTAGCATGACGTAGTCTTTCAAGACAGCTATTCAACATTGGAGGTCACCGCTATGGACAATGTGAACCACCTAAACGAACTCTCAATACAGTCCCAGCTTAGCATCCTTGAAAAACTGGTCGCGGACGCGGAACAATCTACCGACGCAAGACGCGATTTCGAAGCTCAGCCTCGTGCCGTATTCCAGAAATATGGAATTACAGACCTCCAAATCAAAGCGGGAAATCGAAAAGTCTCTCTGTACGAACTGGTGGAGTCAACCGAAAAGGAGGCGCGTGTCCCCGTTGCACGCGCAGTATATCGTCGTATCCAACTTGCATATTATGACGAGGACAACGAAGCTGAGCCGCAAACGATACCTCTCGTAAACGTTGTACTTAATGCAAACGCAGTAACGAACGCAAACATCATTCTGAACGCAAACGGAATGGCAAACGCAAACGCGAATGCTCAAAACAACGCCAACCTTAAGTACGACGTCAACACAATGGGCTATGGATCAGCTATTTTTATGAACAAACCTGATGTTGTTGAACTATCGGAATCGTACAAACAAACTTCTGTTTTCAGGAAATTTGATCAAGAGGGCTTGAGTGCAGCGAGGCAAGCAGCCATGCTTAAAACAGCAATCAAGAATTCCAGCTCCAATACCATCAACCCCGAAGGGGCTTCCAATGGGGTCGCCCGCGGGTATTATCGCTCCGTCGAATTCGAAGTTACTTACTCCGAGAACGAAGGCACCTTGGTAATCACCGACGCCCGTTTGCTCGCGGCATGATTTCCGAAAGCTCGCAGCACGTGCTGTTCCGCAGACCTCGAATGCTGACATTTATAACAACATATAAATGTGGCGCTGTGTGTGATCATTGTCTGATGAGCTGCACTCCGAACAACAGTGACAGGCTTACTCTTCCCCAAATGCGGCAATTCATCGATAGCTTCGCCGAAGTATGCGTCGGAAGTGGTGTTGTTGTGTTTACGGGCGGAGAATGCACCCTTCTTGGCGATGACCTTCTCGAGGCCATCGCATATGCGAATTCTTTAGGACTCTTTACTCGAATTGTAACGAATGCGTGGTGGGCAAAAAGCGAAAGAGACGCAGAAACGTTCCTCAACGAATTGAAGTCATGTGGCCTTGACGAAATCAATATCAGCTGCGACGACTTTCATGCGGAATATATACCCCTCGAGAATGTGCGCAACCTTTGGAACTCAGCAAAAACAATGGGCTTTCAAACTCTCGGCATTGCGGTCTGCAGAGATAACAACAGTACAATCAGCCCGGCATACCTGTGCAAGTACCTTAATGAAGACATTCCACTCCTGCATCAGTTCGACGATAATACCCAGCCTCCCAGCGCGCCAGCCCGCTTCATCACGGATTCAGGCATCACGCGAATTGGGCGCGCACGAAATCTCAGTCTCAACCAAAATGCGCGACCGCAGGCACGTCTCTTAGCGTCACACTGTTCCGACTGCGGCCGAGACTTCGTTATTTCCCCAAACTGCCATCTTGCACCCTGCTGCGGAATAAATGCAGAGGGAACTTGGCTTTTCGATCTTGGCAAAATCAATCTGACGGATGACATTAATGAACTGCAGCTGCTCCTACTTAATTACATACAATACATAGGACCAGGAGGGCTGCTGAAGCACTTGCGCACGAGCGGAGGCCTTTCTTCATTTGGGCGCTCAAGCTACCTCTCTCAATGCGAGATTTGCGAAGACATCGCCCTCTCGAAAGAGGCACAGACCTGTCTTGCAAAGCTAGCTCCTAAACTGGCAGCCGACTTGATTGTCGAGACTAAATTCGAGACTACCTTTATCGGAAATGGGTCTGATATACATGATTGAAGTGCTACCCTCTTTAAATTCGCTCTCGAGTAATCCACTCCGTAGATTGGACACTCTTGGAGTAACAGATTTTTTAGACACACTTGACATATCTATAGATCCTTTTGAATGCGCGCATCGCATCTGGGATCAACTTGACAGGGAGCATCAAGAGATCGTCTCCTTCCTGATGCTAGGTGGAGAGATTGATCTCGATTCAGAAGTGGCAAAAAGAAGTCTGCTGAAAGGCACTGTTGAAACCATAGCCTCACTCGGGCTGCTAAGCAAGCACAATGGCAATGCCTCCCTTTCCGGTTTATCTCTAATCCGATATCATGGCATCTGGCTTTTTGCCGATGCGCCATCACCCTCGCCTTTACTATATTTTGGCTCTGATTCAATTGGGCTCGCTCGTCGGCTAAGCCCATCCCCCGGAAAGAATGCCTTAGACCTCTGCTCTGGACCAGGCATCCAGGCACTCATACTGGCAAAATCTGGAATGCACGTCACGGCGATAGATATCAATCCAATCGCCTCAGAAATCTGCCAACTAAACGCACTGGTCAATGGTATTAGCGAAGATTTAACTGTTCTAACCGGAAGTCTCTACAACGCACTAAACAATATCGAAAGCTCTTGCAGCTATGAACTCATTACGGTGAATCCTCCTTTGCTCCCAATCCCAGAAGACGTACCATACCCCTTCGTTGGCGATGGCGGCCCAGATGGCCTCAACATCACAAGCAAGGTTATTCGAGGTGCAGGAGATAAACTCACTGATAGCGGATACCTCTCTGCAATTGGAATGATTGGCCTTGGAACCAACAATCAATCAGCATTTGAACGAATGCAGAACGATTTGTTGCAAGCTGGCCTCAATGGCGTCTTGACAATAATCTCGAGCTTTAACCTCGGACCCCAATCTGGCTGGATCGACGGTATCGCATGCACATCTGTTGCACATGCTCCAGGAAAATATTCCAGCAAAGAGGAGGCTGTAAAACAGATATCGCGCGCATACAAAAAAATCCACTACGACCGCGTCTGCACCTATCACTTGAAGGCGTGGAGGGAGAGACAGCCCTTTCAAAATCCCATCCTAACGATTCAAGACTGCTCCGCAGATGGCAACCCACTTGGCCCCTGGATCCTCTAAAGCATCCGTCATACGAAAGCAGGTCAATAGGCTGCGCGCCACTCTCTGATGACGCGCAGCCTATCTCATTTCCCCCGCGCTTTACCGAGCCCGACTCACACCTCATAGTTGGCACCGGTTTTCAAAATGCAAGATTCCGCATACAAAATCACTTCTTCTGTCTAGGTGGCAGACCTACGATTTTTGTAGTATAAAGTTCCTCTCAATGCCTTCAATCTATTTCGAGATTGAGAAGAACTTGCATCGGGTTTCATAGAAGCGATATAGATGATACGTTTTGTCCTATCTATATTCCGACATACATCAGGATGCCTCGTCTTTATCGTCATTTCAATAGTCGGCTTGGCCCTTTCCCACATTGCCCCCTTTTTGAACGGTAAATTAATTGACTTCCCGCACGTGGACCTCGTGGACAGGCCCCCTTGTGTAGCTGCACCCGAGGCGCCTCCCCGTCGCCCTCCAGCGCCGGGGTTCCCCTCCATCACGAAGAGGTAATCCCCGTCCGGCCTCGCCGTCTCTGCAACGCCGAGCCTCCCGAGCGACTCGAGGAGGGCGGGCTCGTCCCAGGAGATTTGACAATACTATAGAGACACGTCCCAAATTAGCTACTCAGTAGTTACTGCTGCTGGGCGCGGCGGGCGGCTCGGCGGGCCCTTGCTTCCTGGATCTCATCGAGGTGAGCGATGATCTCGGAGGCGCTCTCCTCGATCGCCTTGCCGTCGGTACGCACTACAAAGCAACCCAGGCGCTTCATGAGAGCACGAGCCTCCTCGAGCTCGCTTCGCACGCTCTCGGGCTCGGCATAGGAGCCGGCGACGGCACGGGCATAGTCGTCGCCCAAGCGGCTATCGCGAATCTCAGAAATAACGTCGACGGTCGAAATCAGGCCAAACAACCGCATCGGGTCTACCTCGTAAATCGACTTAGGCGGCTCCATACCGTGCGCCAACGGAACGTTGGCGACCTTGTAGCCCTGATAGGCCAAATACATCGACAGCGGCGTCTTGGACGTGCGGGATACACCCAGCAGCACGATATCGGCATCCGACAGATCATCGCAGCCGCGCCCGTCATCGTGCTCAACGAAATACTCCATAGCCTCGATACGATGGAAATAGCGATCGTCGGTCTTATGAATCACACCCGCAACGCCCTTGGGAGGCACACCGTTGAGCGACGACAGCACGGCAAGCGTCGGGCCGATCAGGTCGACCGAGCGAATGTGCAGCATGCCCAGATAATCGAGCACGCGGGCGCGAAGCGCTGGGTCGACGATAGTGTGGAACACGGCAATATCGCGATGATCCGCATCGACGCGCGGACCCACAAACGACTTTACCTGCTCCACCGAGTTCACCTTGGGCAGGCGCAATAGATGAAAAGCCCCTTCATCAAATTGCCCGGACGCCGCAAGCACCACCTCACAAGCGGTATCTCCAAGCGAGTCGGAGATAACGATAACGGTGGGACGAGCGGTGACCGGGCAATCCATGCGGGGCTCCTTTTGCGCTTATGCGCAGGCTAGCTTACTTTTTGCGGGCAAGCTCACCGATGTTGGCGATGCCGGAGAAAACGGCCTCGAAGCGGTTAAGCAGCTTAAGGCGATTATCGCGGAGCTGCTCGTCCTTGTCCATGACCATAACCTCGTCGAAGAAACGGTCGATGGGCGCGCGCAGGGCGGCCAGAGCGGCAAACGCGGAAGGATAATCCTCAGCGGCGAGAGCGGCATCGACGGCGGTCTGAGCGGCCTCGGAGGCGTCGGCAAGCGCAAGCTCGACCTCGCCCATCAGGGCGCGATCGTACTCCGCGCCCAGCTCGGGCTTGGAGATGTGCGCCGCGCGGGCGTAGGCGGTTGCCAGGTTGTCGAAGGTCTCGGCGTCGTTCTTGCGGGCCTCATCGAGGGCGGCGCAGCGGGCGAAGAAGACCGACGGGGCAATGATGTGCACCGCGGAAACGGCGGCAAC
>URCS01000002.1 GCA_900546455.1 uncultured Collinsella sp.
AACCCGAGCCCTCGCGGAAGATGCGCACCACGCGGTCGCGTATGTCGGCGTCGCGGTCGCGCGGCGCGGCGACGCGGGGCCTCCAGTACTCATAGGAGCTCTTCGATATCCTCAAGAAACCTGTGATCGAGCGGAGGGGCAGGGCGGTCGCCCGCCTCAATCTCTCGCCGAGCTCGCACTTGCTCCTGTTCGAGATCGAAGCCGGGTCCCACCCTTCCGCTTTTAGGTCGGCCAACACCGCCCTGAGCAGCAGGTTCTCTATCTGGTCCTCGTTGAGCCCGGCGAGCGGGCCGGTCGCCGGCGGGGCGTAGGTCGACTTGTCGGGGCCCAAGCTGGCCTCCTTCCGCGGCGGTTTCCTCGCCCCGATTCTACAGCGCGCCCCGGTGTAGCTGTGCGGGAGGTGCCCCGTCGCCCACTTCTTGGCCGCGCCCACCGAGACCCCCGCGAACTTCGCGGCGGCGGTCGGCCCCATGCCGTCCTCCGTCGCCAGGAGGAAGAGCTCGACCTTCTCCCTGCTGTACATGCGAACCTCCAGTCCGGACCGCCCCGCGGTCCAACTTTCTGTCCGCACCCCCAAACCATGCCCCAAAACACAAAAGGAGGGGCCTCGTAAGGCCCCTCCCTAGGAAAGGGGATCGATTTATTCCACAGCCGCAGATTAATCCTAGCCGCTACTCCATCATGTCGAGGACGGAGGGGCGAAGCTCGCTCTCGGCGGCCTCGGGATCGGTCTCGCGCAGGCGGTTGATGTAGCGGTTGTACCACATCACGGCAAGGCCCAGGAAGACAACCACGCCGCCAACGTTGTAGACCAGCGTCAGCCACAGAGGCTGATCGAGCGGAATGGTGCCGCAGATAAGCACGAAGCAGAAGACCACAAGCAGGAATGCAGCAATGACCAGGCCAAAGGTACGCGAACCCATGCGGAAGCCACGGGGAGCAGCGTCGAAGTTCTTACGCAGCATAAAGTAGGCAAGCAGGATCAGCAGCGGCGGGAGCAGAGCGGTGGCAGCCGTCATGTTGGTGACAATCATGAGCAGGTCGTCGAGGTTACCAGAGCCCAGGGCCGGGATGATCAGGATGGGGACGACGATGGCGAACTGCAGCCAAGCGGCGCGGGCAGGAATGCCATGCTCGTTGAGCTCGACGATCTTGCTACCAAAGACGCCCTTGGGGATCTCGGTGAAGAACACCTTGATGGGAGCGGAGGTCCACATCATGAGGGAGCCCAGCGTAGCGGCGAGAAGGATCAGGCCGATGACGCGCGTAGACACTTCCATGGGAATGCCAAAGTGGGCAAAGACAGCGCCGAACACGTCGAAGATGCCGGTGGAGATGGCAACGCCGCCCTCGGGGATGAACAGGTTAACCAGCAGCGAAGCGCCTGCATACAGAAGGCCGATGGTCAGGCCGGCGATAACGACGGTGCGCACGAAGGCCTTGACGCCACCCTTAAGATCGTTAAGGAACACGCCGACAGACTCAGCGCCGCCAACGCCCTGGATGATCCAGGCAAGCGTACCGAAGAAGCCCCACATAGTGGCGAAGTTGCTCATGTCGGGAGCCATGTTAGCGGGAGTAGGAGCCGTAGCGAACTCAACGCCGCCAAAGGCAGCAGCCAGGGACAGCAGGATGAACACGGCAGTCAGGCCGAGAGCCGCGGTCGAACCGAAGGAGGAAATAGAGCCGATCCACTTAGCGCCCTTGGTCGAAACCCACGTGGCGATAGCAAAGACGACGATCTCGATAATGGTGATCCACAGCTGCGAAAGCTCGGCATTGGCACCAAAGAACACGTAGCTCGCGTAGATGATGACGTTGGGCAGGACGGACGCAAAGTAGAACAGGTTAACGAACCAGTAGCTAAATGCCGTCAGAAACGCCCAGCGGCCGCCCATCGAGGTCTTGACCCAGGCGTACACGCCCGACTCGGAGTCCTTGTTGAGGCCGACGAACTCGGCGGTAACCAGGGTATAGGGGACAAAGTACAAAAGCGTGGCGAAGAAGAACGACGGCGCAGCTGCCAAGCCGATGGCCGCGTTGTTGTTGATGATGTTCTTGATACCGAACACGGCGGCGACCGTCATGCCCAGCAGAGCGAACGAACCAATCGTTCCTCGTTTTTCAGAGCTCATAAGCCCTCCCAATCATCTATTAAATGCCATCTAAAACCGTCCGAGCTGCAAGTGCAAACACGGACGGCGCACCTGCTAAGGGGAATGGGAAAAGGGAGTCAACAAAGCCATCCCCCTTAACGGCGCGAAGCAAACGTCCAGGCGGACGAATACTACTTGTTGGGGAAGGAATAACCTTCGACCGTCACGTGAAGCACGACGACGCGGGGATCCGTAGTGTCGGCGAGGACGCGAAACGCCTCGTCGATCTCGACGACGGCAACGCCGCCGGCGGGAATCGTCACGGTCTCCCCCGCCCCCTCAAAGCGCTCGCGATCATCGATATCGCTGTAAGCGCGGGTGCAGGTGAGACCTGCCTTGGGGGCAACCTCGACGGTCAGTTCGCCGTCGAGCGGAGCGAGCACGGCATGGTAGCGACGGTGACCGACCAGGTCGGCGGTTGCGGCCTCGCGGGCATAGACCCACCAATACACCAGCGAGTCGCCGATAGAGTACGCCACGTCGTGCTGCAGGTCGGCAACGCCATCGAGCGCCTGGCCGGTGCGCATCCACTTCTTGACGGACTTCATCTGGGCGTCGAAATCGGCGCGCGAGTTAAAGACATGCATGGCTTATGCCTCCTTAATGGGTGCCAGCGCCTGAGCCAGATCGGCAGACGTCAGCGGTCGCAGGGACACCTCAAAGCTGAAGCTCTCAAAACGGGTGCGGTAGGAATCGAGCACCTCGGAACCCCAAGAGTTCGAACCAAGGCCGAGCAGCTGGTCGTTGATGTTGACCGTGACCGTGCCGCCCTTGACAAGGTCGTAGACGTGCTTGGCGTTATCGATGGCCTCGCAGCTATAGGGCCATGCCGAGAACGAGAACGGGTTGGAGGCGGCGTCAGCCGGACGAGTCACCAGCACGCCGTCACCGTGGCTAGAGCGCAGGGCAACCCAGCGGGTACCCTCGCGGTTGGCACAGTCCTGAGGCATAACGTAGGGCGTAAACATGTCGTCGACTGTGGTGCGGTAATGACCGACCGGGTTGGCGCGCAGCGAGTCCGGATAGTTCTCGCCCGGGCCGTGGCCATACCACTCGACGGCACGATCGCAACCGGGGACTTCGAAGGAGATGCCGATGCGCGGGATGATATCCGAGTAATCGCCATAGGGCTCGCCGGAAACCTTGAGGTCGACACGACCGCTCGGAAGCACGGTGTAGACGAGCTCGACGCGCATGCCGAACGCGCGGACGGGAGGAGCGATACGCTGGCTCACGGTCACGACGACCGCATTGCCATCCTGCTTCCAAGAAACCTTGCGGGTAGACGTCTGCATCACATCGATGAAGTTGTCCTTCCACAGTGAGTCATACTCCTGCGCATGGTTATCGACGAGCGGATGCCAAAAACCAACCTGGGGACCAGAGGCCATGACGTCGCGGCCGGATGCCTTCCACTCGCTCACGGTACCGTTGACCTTGCTGAAGGTCAGCTCACCGTTGAGGGAGTGAATGCGGATTTCCTGCTCGGTCTCCTCGACCGTAAGCTCAGGACGAGTGGGAGCCGCAATGGCCGGCGCCGGATGGTTTGCGATGGCAAACTGGCTTGCGCCCAGTTGGAACATCGGCTCGCACCAGACGTGAGCGGCCATGGTGTAAGCGCGCACGGTCAGCAGGGTCTCGCCTACCGCGGCCTCGCGAATCACCAGCGGAAGCTGGACGGACTCGCCGGGGGCAACCGCGCCGGGCATGAGCGTCTTGCGGCAGACCACGTCGCCGTCCACCAGGGTCTCGGCCGACAGGCAGACATCCTCGAGGGTGGTAAACCAACGCTTGTTAGTGACAGTCAGCTCGCCTGCCTCGGCATCGTAGGCCATGCGAACCGGGCAGATGACCTGGCCGTACTCGGTAAGGCCCGGGCTCGGCTGCTGCCAGGGGAACACCATGCCGTCGATACAGAAGTTGCTGTTGTTGGGGTAATCGCCGTTGTCGCCACCATACATATCGTAGGCAACGCCGTCCTCGGTCACAGCAGCCAAACCGTGGTCGCACCATTCCCAGATAAACTGGCCTTGGATGCAATCCCAGCGATCGAAGACCTCCTGGTACTCGGACAGGCCTCCGGGGCCATTGCCCATGGAGTGACCGTACTCGCAGTTGATGCGCGGCTTGGGGAACGGATGCTCACCAAAGTCGTTCATCTGCGACACACGGGAGTACATGGTGGAAATGACGTCGACGGTATCGGCGTTGCGGTCCTCCTCGTAATGGACCGGGCGACCATCGAGCTCGTGAGCCTTGGCGTACATCGCGCGGATGTTGCAGCCATAGCCGCTCTCGTTGCCCATCGACCACATAATGATGCAGGCGTGGTTGCGCTCCTGCATCACCAGGCGCTCGATGCGGTCGACGTAGGCCGGCTCCCATGCCGGGTCGTCGGTGACCAGGGCGATATTGCCGATATTCTCGAAGCCGTGGCTCTCCATATCGGTCTCGGCGACCAGCATGATGCCATACTCGTCGCACAGCTCGTAAAAGCGCGGGTCGTTGGCGTAATGGGACGTGCGCACCGCGTTGATGTTGTGCTGCTTCATGAGCTCCAGGTCGCGGCGCATGCGATCGAGGCCCACGGCGCGGCCCTTGTGATCGTCGTGATCGTGGCGGTTGACGCCATGCATCTTAAAGTAAGTGCCGTTGAGGTAGATATGATTGCCCTCGACCGTCACCTCGGCAAGACCCTGGCGATGCGGGACGTACTCGCTGACCTGGTCACCGTCGTAGACCTCAAACGTAAGGTCATAGAGGAAGGGGTCCTCGGGATTCCAGAAGTGGGCATCGGCAACGCTGCACTCGGCATGGCCGTCGACGCACTCGCCCGTAGCCACCACGTTCTCGCCATCGCTGAGCGTAAACACAACGCGGGAAGCGCCCTCGGCAACCGTATCGAGCGTGATCAAAGCGGTATCGCCCTCGCGGTGCGTGCGGAACCTAAAGTCGACCAGGTGCGCGGCGGGACGCTGCAAAAGGTACACATCGCGGAAGATGCCCGATGCCCACCACATGTCTTGGTCCTCGATATAGCTACCATCGCTGTACTGCAGGACCTTGACCGCAAACAGGTTGTCGCCCTCGACAAGCGCGTCGGTCACGTCGAACTCGGCAGACAGGCGCGAGCCCTTGGTCATGCCGATAAACTTGCCGTTGACGTACAGCTCGCCATAGCTCTCGATGCCGTCAAAGCGAATGATCTCGCGAGCGCCGGCAGGCACGGCGGGAAGATTGACGATGCGCTGGTACACGCCCGTGGGATCGTCAGAGGGAACGAACGGCTGATCCACCGGGAACGGGAAACCCTCGTCGGTGTAGGCAAGGTTGCCATAGCCGTCCACCTGCCACAGGTGCGGAACCTCCACGTGATCCCACTCGGGCTCGTACGTGGAAAGCTCCTCGTTAGAGACGGCAGCAGGCCCCTCAAAGAGGCGGAACTGCCACGAGCCGGACAGCTGGACAAACCCGCGCGACAGCTCGCGGCTGTACGTAGCGGCGAGATCGGCGGTCTCGTAACCCATAAAGTACGCATGGGGTGCCAGGCGGTTCCTGTGGGTGAGCGCTTGGTTTTCCCAATCGTTAATGGCGTCCATGGTGATGCTCCTTCGTCATCGTAGTGATTCTTGTGCAACCGGTTGTCCTTATCTTACGGGCGATGCAAAAAACTGTGCAACCGGTTGTCCGCTGAACGGTCGATTTGGTCAGGTTAACGGTGCAACCGGTTGTACAACCGCGACACTTATGTCACCCTGAGTATCGAAACTCAGCGCAAGACATCGTTCTTAAGCTCGTAGGCAACCGCCACGCCCGCTGATATCTCACCCATACGAGACGTATTCGATTGCGGCTTGGTTGCAAAACGACACCGGTCACCGGATATCATGAACGCTGTTCAGGCGCACTATAGTAAGCTGTATCCGCACCAGCCCGTATCAGCGACAACATCGACCGCATTCTCCAGGAGACGCCATGACCCAACCAGTTCGCACCGCACCTACGCTTGCCGAGGTTGCCGCAGCTGCCGGCGTGTCGCGCTCCACGGCATCGCGCGCTCTCAACGATTCGCCCCGCATTAGCGAGGAAACCAAAAAGCGCGTCCGCGCGGCGGCCAAGGAAGTCAATTTTGTCCCCAACGCTCGTGGCCGAGCGCTCGCTGTCGGGCGCACGGAAATCATCGCCGTGCTCGTGACCGAGCCCCTGAGTGAACTCTTCAGCGACCCCACCTATAGCGAGTTTTTGAGCGGCATTACCGAGGAACTGTCGGAGTCGTCCTATCTGCCCGTTATCTTGCAGGCGTCTTCTACGCATGAGCGCAACCGTGCACGCGAGCACTTTGAGCGCCGCTCGTTCGACGCCGTGATCGACGTCTCCCCCTACAAGGGCAGCGAGCTGCTCGAGGTGCTGCGCGAGCTGGGCGTACCCACCGTGTTGTGCGGCCAGCTCGAGGGCCACCCCTATCGCGATGTGTTCTCGACGGTCTACTCTGACGACGAAGAGGGCGGACACTTTGCGGCACTCGCCATGAAGGAACACGGGCGCAAAGATATCGTCGCCGTGTTGGGACCGCAAGACAACCCCGCTGTTGTCGACCGCCTGCGCGGCTACCGTGCCGTCTTGGGCGAAGACCTCCCAGACGCAAACGTTATCTATACCGGCTGGAACAACGGAGACGGATATCAGGCCATGCACCAGATTCTCGCGCGCGAGATTGCTTTCGATGGCGTGCTCTGCGGATCGGACCGTATCGCGGCTGGCGTCATCACCGCGCTCAACGAGGCAGGCCTATCCGTTCCTGCGGACGTTTCTGTCGTCGGCTTCGACGATCACGAGATTGCGGCGCGCTGTGTCCCCGCGCTCACGACCGTCCGTCAGCCCCTGCGCGAAGAAGGCCACATGGCCGCCAACATTGCGCTCGACATGATCAAGGGTGCCGAGCCCACCACCTCCGTGATGCACATGCAGCTGATCCAGAGAGACTCGCTATAAGAAACTGGGACGCACTTTCCGCCTGACAGTTGTTGCGGAAAGCCTGTTCCGTTTTGAGCGCTCATTCTGGGTCACAGTTTCCGTTAGACAGCTCAACCGGAAACTGTGCCCCATTATTTTGCAGAATTCTGGGTCGCGCTTTCCCAGAGGACCCCCTTTGGGAAAGCGTGACCCGTTCTGGACACAGATTCCGGGACGCACTTTCCGCGACGTCCGGTCACCCTATGCCCTCACAACCTCGGCGTATAAAAAACGAGGGAAGGCACACGTCCTTCCCTCGTTGCAAGCAATATGTAGCCGCTTGCCTACATCAGGCGCAGGCTGACGTCCTTGAGCTGGGCGCCGGAAACGGCGCTCGGGGCGCCCGACATGAGGTCGGAGCCGCTGGCCGTCTTGGGGAACGCCATAACGTCGCGGATGGAGTCGGAACCGGTGAGCAGCATGCACACGCGGTCCAGGCCCAAAGCGAAACCGCCCATCGGGGGCGCACCAAACTTGAGCGCCTCCATGAGGAAGCCAAACTGCGACTCGGCGCGCTCCTCGGTAAAGCCCAGAAGCTTAAGCATGGACATCTGCATCTCGGCGTTGTGGATACGCATACCGCCGCCGCCAGCCTCAAAGCCGTCCATGACAAAGTCGTAGGTGCACGAACCGGCTGCCAGCGGATCGGCCTCGATCTTGGCGATGTCGGTCTCGGTCGGCAGGGTAAAGGGCTGGTGCTCGGCAGCATAGGCCTTGCGATCCTCGTCCCAATGGAACAGCGGGAAGTTAACGACCCACAGGAAGTCGTGACCCTCGCGCTTGATCTCGAGCGCATTGGCCATGTGAGAACGCATGCCGCCCAGAATCTCGTCAGAGAGCAGGCGCGGGCCGGCGGCGAACATCACAAGGTCGCCGGGCTCGACGTCCATGCGCTCGCGCAGAGCGGCCATCTCCTCGTCCGAGAAGAACTTGACGATGGGGCTGTTGATGGAGCCGTCCTCGCGGAAGGCGATCCATGCCAGGCCCTTGGCGCCAAACGTGGAGGCCACGCCGGCGAGCTTATCGATCTTGGCACGCGCCCAGGCACCGGCGCCCTTGGCGTTGATGGCCTTGACGACGGAGCCCTCCTCGTTTGCGGCAGTCGCAAAGACCTTGAACTTGGAGTTGGCAAAGATGTCGGTCAGGTCGACCAGGTGCATGCCATAGCGGGTATCGGGCTTGTCGGAGCCATAGGTGTCCATGGCATCCCAGTAGTTCATACGACGCAGCGGCGTGGGCATCTCGACACCCATGCGGCCGAAGGCATCGGCAAGAACCTCTTCGAGCGCGCTCATGACATCGTTCTGGTCCACGAAGGACATCTCGATATCGACCTGGGTGAACTCGGGCTGACGGTCGGCACGCAGGTCCTCGTCGCGGAAGCACTTGGCAACCTGGTAGTAGCGCTCAACGCCACCAACCATGAGCAGCTGCTTCAGAAGCTGCGGGGACTGCGGCAGGGCGTAGAAGTTGCCCGGCTGGATGCGGCTGGGAACGATGAAGTCGCGGGCGCCCTCGGGCGTGGACTTGAACAGGGAGGGCGTCTCGACCTCCATGAACTCACGGTTGTGCAGTGCCTCGCGAATGGCAAAGGTAAAGTCGGAGCGCAGCTTGAGGTTGGCCATCATCTCGGGACGGCGGAGGTCCAGATAGCGATAGCGCAGGCGGGTGTCCTCGCTGGTCTCGATGCCGTCCTCGATCTGGAACGGCGGGGTGACGGACGTGTTGAGAACCTCGGCGTGGTCGGTCAGGACCTCGATCTCGCCGGTCGCGAGCTTGGTGTTGGTGGTCTCCTCGCCACGGGAGCGCACGACGCCGTGGATCTTGATGGGCCACTCGGGACGCATGGTCTCGGCGATCTTAAAGGCGTCGCCGTCGGAGTGCTCGGGGTCGAAGGTGAGCTGCGTGATGCCCTCGCGGTCGCGAAGATCGCAGAAGATAAGGCCGCCGTGGTCGCGGCGACGGCTCACCCAACCGGTGAGGGTGACCTCTTCGCCCACGTTCTCGCGGCGAAGCTCGCCGCAGGTACGGGTGTGCATGGAATGCTCGTCGATGGGACGGGTCTGGCTCATACCAGTGATCCTCCTTTATGGATCTGTGCCGCCCCGTGTCGTTCCGGGCGGCGTCGTACAGATTTGCCCAGCCTGCGTAAACCGCGCAGCCAGACATGGCGTTCTATCTTATCGCACCTGTGTCGATGTGCCGCGGAAAAGTAGCTCCTGCCCAAAGACTTGACGGAGACGAAACAATTGACGCACCGCGGCACCCGCCCGCGCTCGTCACGTGCGACAATGTGCCCCAATACAACTGCACTCGGAAAGGCCCGCCATGACTGCACGCCTCATCGTTATGGATATCGACTCCACGCTCATCGACCAGGAGGTCATCGACCTGTTGGGCGAGGAGGCCGGCGTAGGCGAGCAAGTGGCGAAGATCACTGAGCGCGCCATGCGCGGCGAACTGGACTTTAAGCAGGCGCTCGAGGAGCGCGTTGGGCTGCTTGCCGGCTTGGACGAGAGTGTGTTCGAGCGTACCTTTGAGCGCGTGACGTTTACTCCTGGCGCGCTGGAGCTTGTGCGCTCGGCGCACAGCAAGGGCTGGAAGGTCGGCGTGGTAAGCGGCGGCTTCCACGAGGTCGCCGACAAGATCGTGGCCGCCGCGGGCATCGATTTTTGCCTGGCTAACCGCCTAGAGGTCGTGGACGGCAAGCTCACCGGTAAGCTGGCGGCAGACATCGTGACCAAGGAATCCAAGCTCATCCGGCTGCTGGATTGGGCAGTCGAGTGCGGTGTCGATATGGCCCACACCGTCGCGATCGGCGACGGGGCAAACGATATCCCTATGATTCAGGCCGCGGGCACGGGCATCGCGTTTTGTGCCAAGCCCAAGACGCGCGAAGCCGCCCCGTTTGCCATCGACGAGCGCAACCTGATGCTCGCCATGGACATCATCCTGCGCGACTAGTCGATCCGTCTAACAATTGAATCAGTCTGTCCTATAGTTTCCGAACAATTTTGTTTTAGTGTTCGGAAACATACCTTTGAGTGCTAGACTTTGCGCCGTCGAAGGGAACATATATGGATAAGCGAGATCTTGAGCAGTTGCTGAGCGATGTTGCCGACGGAGCAGTCGCCCCGGCAGTCGCCCTCACACGCATCCAGACGGCGCCGACCGCCGATCTGGGTTTTGCGCAGCTCGATCTTTCGCGCGGGGTGCGCCAGGGAGCCGGCGAGGTTGTCTACGGTGCCGGTAAAACCGCCGAGCAGATTGCCGCCATTATCGAAGCGCTGCGCGATGCCGGTCAGGAGCGCATCCTGGTCACGCGCCTGGACAGCGAAAAAGCAGCCCGCACCTCGGAGCTCCTCGGCAACGGCATCGACCTGGGGTATATCCCGAACGCACAGCTCGCCCTCGTGGGCGGCAAGCCCTCCCCTACTGGCAACGGACGCATCGTCGTCGCCTGCGCCGGCACGAGCGACTTGCCCGTCGCCGAGGAAGCCGCGTTGACGGCCGAATTCTATGGCAACGAGGTCGACCGCCTCTACGACGTGGGTGTTGCCGGCCTGCACCGCCTGCTCGCGCATGCCGAGGAACTTGCACAGGCGCAGGTGGTCATCGCCATCGCCGGCATGGAGGGCGCGTTGGCGAGCGTTGTCGGCGGCCTGGTGAGCTGTCCGGTCATCGCCGTTCCCACCAGCGTGGGCTACGGCGCAAGTTTTGGTGGCGTAGCCGCACTGCTCGCCATGCTCAACTCCTGTGCCAGCGGCGTATCGGTCGTCAATATCGACAACGGCTTTGGTGCCGCCTACCAGGCAAGTCTTATCAATCATCTGAGCGCCGGCACGCCCCACGCCCGTTAAGGAGCATTCCATGTCCAACCATCAGCACACGCTTATCATCGACGGCACCTCGGGCATCAGCGGCGACATGACCGTCGCGGCCCTGCTCGACCTGGGCGCCAGCGAGGAGCACCTGCGCGAACAGCTCGCCACACTGCCGGTCGACGGCTTTACGATCGCCGTCACGCGTGCAAACAAGCATGGCATCGACGCCTGCGATTTCGACATCCAGCTTGCAGAGGAGCTCGAGAACCACGATCACGATATGGCCTGGCTCTACGGCAACGAAGCAACTGCCGAGCACACGCACGAACATGAGCACCACCATCATGACCACGACGAGCACGAACACGAACACACACACGAGCATGACCATGAGGCCCACGGCCATGGCCACGAGGGCCATCATCACGCCCACCACCATCACCGTCGTTCTTTGGCGGACGTCACCGCCATCATCGATGGCTCGCAGCTAAGCGATGGCGCCAAGCGTCGCGCTCTCGCCATCTTTACCGCACTCGCTGCCGCCGAGGCCAAGGCTCACGGCAAAACGCCCGAGACCGTCCTGTTTCACGAGGTAGGCGCCGTCGACTCCATCGTCGACGTCTGCTCGGTCGCCATCTGCCTCGATGACCTTGGTATCGAGGATATTGTCGTCGAGTCGCTCTCCGAGGGCCACGGAACCATCCGCTGCGCCCACGGCCTCATGCCCATTCCCGTCCCCGCTGTCGTCAACCTGTGCCAGGCGGGCAATATCGCCCTCACGCCTGCACCGGTCGCCGGCGAGCTCGTGACGCCCACGGGCGCCGCCATCGTCGCCGCACTGCGCACGTCCGAGCACCTGCCAGCCCGCTACCACATCGAAGCCGTCGGCTACGGCGCCGGCAAGCGCCCCTACGAGGGCTGCTCCGGCACGCTCCGTTGTCTGCTCGTTCACGTGGATGCATAGCCATGGATGCCCGCAAAGAAAAAAGCCGCGCTGCCATCGTCGCGGCGTTCTCCGAGCTGCTACGCGAAGAGGACTACGGCAAGATTACCGTCGGCGACATCATCGCGCGCGCTCACGTAGGCCGCGCGACATTCTACGGCCTCTTTAAGAGCAAAGACGACCTACTGTCCGAGCTCGTGAGCGACATCTGCACCCACGCCCTCGACGACGATGGCACACCGCTCGACGACCCACTCGTGCAGGTCGATCATATCCTCAACAACCTCTGGGAACGCCGTCAGGGCGTTCGAGCCCTCGTAGCCGGCGCCGGCTCCCGCGTCTTCGCCGACTGTCTCCGCAAGACCATCATGTCACGCGCAGCCGAAACCGTCCCCGCCGACCCCGCAGGCCCCGCCGGCACCATGGACCGCAGCTTCCTACTACACCACATAGCCTCAAGCTTCGTAGCCACCATCCAATGGTGGGCCTGGCACAACTTTCAAGTAGACAAAGCCGACGTAGCCAAAGACTACTTATCGGCCATAAAACCCCTCTTCAACTAAGTAAGAACATCATCCCAAAGCATCGCCCCAACCCAGGGCGCCACGCATCCCAAAGTGTCACTCGCGCTTCACCGCCCCCAACAGCAACAAGCCCCTCCCATCCAAATCCAAATTCAGATTTATATGTTGGGCTGCTTGTTCCAACGCGGCCAAGATCCCGCAGCTGTCCGCATGGGGTAACTTCCCAGCGCATTCCGCAGGACGAAAGAACCCCCGCCGCACGAAGTGCGCAGCGGGGGTTCTTTCATGTCCGAGGACGCGCTGGGAAGTTACCCCATGCGGCCAGCGGACAACTATGTAGCCTCAGACTAGAACATGCCCAAGAAACCGTGCACAAACAGCGCGGCCAGAGCGGCACCGATAAACGGTGCGATGCCAGGAACGAGCAGGCCGTACTTCCAGTTGTTGTCAGCCTTGTTCTTAATCGGCAGCACCTGATAGGCCATGCGAGGACCAAGGTCACGAGCCTGGTTCATGGCGAAGCCGGTGATGCCGCCCATGCCCATGCCAACAGCCCAAACGATCAGACCGACGCAGATGGCGAGCATCAAAACGTTCTCGCCGGCGCGGCTAGCGGCAGCAAGGATGGCGCTGATGAACACAAAGGTGCAGATGGCCTCGCAGAAGAAGTCGCGAGCATAGTTCGTACCCTCGGTGGCGGGGTTGGTCGAGAAGATATTGCGCTGGGCAATAGGGTCGACGACGCCCTCGGAAGCCTTGAACTCATCGGCATACATCAACCACGCGATCACGGCACCCGCAAAGCCGCCGAGCATATCGGCAATCATGAAGGGGATGCAGCTGCTCCACGGCACCAGGCCTACGATGCACTGGGCAAGCACCATGGCGGGGTTCATGCACACGGCGCCGCCAAAGACAAACAGGCAGACCGAGATGCCAAAAGACCAGGTGGTGATGGCAAACATGTGACCGGAGCCCTGATACTTGGTGCCCTTGAGCACGGTATCGCAGTGCACGCCCACGCCAAAGATGATCATGAGGGCCGTTGCGCCGAATTCGCAGAGGAGTTTGGTAAGCATAAAACCTTATCTTTCTTGTCGGTTATAAACGATTCGTTTAGGCCGCGTACTAGTGCTGAGCGACGACAACGCCCAGGCCATCGGGAATGACGGCCACCTTGGCATCGGCACCCTTCATCTCAAAGGCGAGCTTGAGCGCCTCATCGAGGGTGTTGACCGGCGTCATGTGCATATCCTTGATCATCTGGTGATCGCACAGGTCGGTGACCATGATCACAGGGTGATGCGCCAGGATGCGGGCAAAGATCTGGCTCGTCCACTGGTCGGGCAGGGTCTCGTCCTTAGGACGGTCGATGCAGGCACGCTCAAACTCCGCCGGATCGTTGTCGGCGATGTTGTGATAGAAGCCCTCGCCACCGTGGCCGTCGGCACAACCGGCGACGTCGATGATCACGCCGCCCTCGGGAAGCGTGGCCTCGGCAGAGCACATGCCCTTCACGGCCTGATAGATGTTCTGGTCGAGCGGGTAGCCGCCGTTGGTGGTGATGGCGATCTCGCACTCGACGGGCTCAACGCCGGCAAGGCTCTTCACGAACTCGCAGCCAGCCTCGTGTGCCTTATGGATGTCGCCTGCAAAGGAGCCGATAACCTCATGCTTGCCGTTGAGCACCACGTTGAGCACAAAGGCAAGGTGAGCCATCTCGGCAGCGGCAAACATGTCCTCGCTCACGTGGTTGTGGCACAGGTTGCCGGCACGCGAATGGGAATCGTTCACAAACTGACCGTTGTGGTTGTACATGATGGTCTTGTAGCTGGCGATGCCAGGCAAGACGGACTTGCGGCTACCAGAGAAACCGGCAAAGAAGTGCGGCTCAATAAAGCCCTCGGCAAGCAGCAGATCGCAATCGGCGGCAATCTTGTTGATGATGCACTCGCCACCAGAAGGCAGGGTGCCGATCTTTTTCATCATGCTGTCGTCAGTCGCGACGTGCATAACGATTTCCTCGTTGGCAACGATCTCCTCGCCGTACTTGTTGACGAGTTCCTCATGCGTCGACGGACGATGCATACCCGTAGCAACCAAAATGCGCACGCGAGCCTCGGGCGCAGCGGAATGGATGTGATGCAGCAGAATAGGCATCGTCACACGCGAGGGAACGGGACGCGTATGATCGGAGCTAATAATGACAATATCCTTCTTGCCAGCACAAAGCTCCTCGAGCGACGGCGAGCCATAAGGGTTGGCAAGCGACTCCTCTACCAGCTCTTCCTGCGATTTCGTGGTCTTAAACTCGTTTTGATGACCTTCCATCACACCCGCGAAGTTCTTATCCTCGAGCTCCAGATGCAACGTCTTGTGGTCAAACGGCAGTTCACATTCAAACAATGACGAGCGCCCTCTTCCTTTTCAACTGACACACTAGATAAACCGTTGGAAGAATACGCCGCTCACCGAAAAACACCACCGTCCACCGACTCATTAACACAACGTTCATATTTGACCCACAACAAAACGGCCACGATCCCAAACGGGACCGCAGCCGCCTGTCAAAGACACTATAGACAGGATGATTTACGCAGCGCCGAGGCAAACATCTAGTCCGAGACGTACGCACGTAAGCCATTTTGCATAAATTCGTTAATTAATTGCATAAGATGGCGCATGGATTTCTGGCCATAACTGGGTAGTACCCTCCGGAGCGTGCATTTTTGCGAGTATTCAGCATCGCGGGATAAGATTTTGGTGCCAAAAATCTTTCAAAAGGTAGATAGTCCTCATGACTCGACCCATCTGGATAGCATGCGGCGAGAAACCAGCCATATATGATCGTCGCCAAAGCCCAATCGTCGTGCAAAAGCATCAACAAAGGCAGCGAAAGCCGGCTATGGCCTTATGCATCAATCTTTGGCTGCTGAAAACTCCGTTTTTTGCACGTCGCCCCAAGCACCACCCTCACCCAGCGGCTGATCCGCCGAAGACCGGACATCGCAGGGCCCGCCATTAGTTTACTTTTAGGCACACTCCGCAGGACGCAAGAAGCCCTCGCCGCACTCCACATTAAGCGCGAAGCGCGCCATTATCCCCTTCAGCCCCAATCCCTGAAGACCGAGGACGAAGGGGCCCGATGGGTTTCCCTATGAATGCATTCCGCAGCACGAAGCCCCCTTATCCGCAGCTCCGAAGGAGCAGGATAAGGGGGCTTCAAGTGCGAGGACGCATTCAGAGGGAAACCCATCGGGCCCCGGTGAGAGCCACAGGGCTATCGATTACCCCGTGTTCTGCAATCCTGCCGAGACGCCGGTCACAGTCGAAAGAATCAGGCTCATGTACTCGGCCTTCTTCTCCTCGGCCATCTCGTCCTGGTTCATACGCACCTCGCGAAGGGCGCGGACCTGGGCGATGGACAGGGCGTCGACGTAGGGGTTGCGCACGCGGACGGCGCAACCGAGCACGCGGCGACGCTGCAGCGGCCACTCATCACCGACGATGGCAAGGACCCACTTACGCGTGAGCTGCATCTCGGTGAAGACCTTCTCGGACAGATCCTGGCGATCGCCCAGGTGCAGATACATCTTGGCGATGCGCTGGTCGGTCTTGGCGATCGACATCTCGATGTTGTCGATAAAGGTGCGGAAGAACGGCCACTCCTGGTAGGCAGCCTTGAGCTGGTCAAGATCGCCAAGCTGCTCGCAGGCGGTGCCCAGACCGTACCAAGCGGCCAGGTTAATGCGCGCCTGGCTCCAGCTGAAGATCCACGGGATGGTACGCAGGTCGTCGAGCGACTTGGCACCCAAGCCGCGCTTGGCGGGACGCGAGCCGATCGGCAGCAGACCGACCTCGGTCAGCGGCGTCACGGTCGAGAACCATGGCGTAAAGTCCTCGGTGTTCAGCAGGTCCAGATAGCGCTCGTGGCTTGCGGTGTTGAGCTTCTCGGCCATATCCCAGAACTTCTGCGTGGTCTCGGTGTTGGTCTTCTCGACACTCGGGGCCGACTGCAAAAGCGTTGCGGCAGCAACGGACTCAACATGGCGCTGAGCCAGCGTGCGGTTACCGTAACGGGCAAAGATGACCTCGCCCTGCTCGGTAAGCTTAAAGAAGCAGTTGACCGAACCCTTGGGCTGCGCCAGCACGGCCTTGTTGGCCGGGCCGCCGCCACGGCCCACGGCACCGCCGCGACCGTGCATGAGCACCAGGTCGATATCGTTCTTCTCTGCCCACTTGGCGATGCGCTCCTGCGCGGAGTGCAGCGCGAGCATGGCCGTGGTAGGACCGGCATCCTTGGAAGAGTCGGAATAGCCCAGCATGACCTCCATGCGGCGGTTGGTCTGGGCAAGGCGCTTTTGCACCACGGGCAGCGTAAGCATCTGATCGAGCACGTCGACGCAGCCCTCGAGGTCCTCGAGCTGCTCGAACAACGGGATCACGTCGAGCTCGGGGACATCCTCCTCGTGTGCAAAGGACAGGTGCGCCAGCTCAAAGACGTCGGCCACATGCTGAGCGCTCTTGGTAAACGAGATGATGTAGCGGTGCGCCATCTTCTTGCCGTAGCGCTTTTGGATGGAGCCGATAGCGCGGAAGGTATCGATGACCTCGCGCGTCATGGGCTGCAGGTCGCCATGGATACCGTTCTCGTGGATATCCTTAAGGGCGCGGGCATGCACCACGGAGTGCTGACGGAACTCCATCTCGACCATATGGAAGCCGAAGGACTCGACCTGCCAGATGATGGTCTGGACCGGGCCGTAGGCAGCACGGACGGCACCGCAGGCGGCCAGCGAGCGCTGGACGACGCGCAGGTCCTCCAGGAACTCATCGGCGCTGTGGTACATGGTGTCGGTGATACGACGGACGGTGGCGTTCAGGCGGTCGGCCATGACGAGCATGACGGCGCGATGCGGCTCGTGCTCGGAGATCAGCTCGGCGCGGGCCGTGTAACGAGGGCTCATCTCGACCTGATGGTTCCACAGGTTAATGAGCTCGGCCGACGGCTTGCTGTAGGTAGCCTCGAGCGTGAGGTTGCGGCCGATGTGGCGGCACTTGTCCTCGAGCTTGAGCACCATGTGCGTAAAGTACTTGGCGGCGACCTCACGGCTCACCTTGGCGGTGACGTTGGGGTTACCGTCGCGGTCGGAACCGATCCAGCTGCCGGGATGGAAGAACGCCGGGCACAGCGGCGGCACAGTACCGGCCTTGTCGCCCAGCACCCAATCGTCAAAACGACGATAGATAACGGGGATAACGTCGAACAGCGTGTTATCGAAGATGTCGATGATGGTATCGGCTTCCTCGACCGGCGTGGGCTTCTTGAGCGCGATGGGACTCGTACGCACCAGGGCGTCGATCTCCTGCAGCATATGGCGCTCGTTCTCCACCAGGTCGGAGCCGCCCAGACGCGGACGCTCCTCCAGCAGGTTGGAGATACGGCGGATCTTGCCCTCGACGGCCTTACGACGGGCCTCGGTGGGATGTGCGGTAAAGACAGGGTGGAACTCGAGCTTGTCGAGCAGCTCGTTGGCACCCTCGACACCCAGCTCATTCACCAGCTGGTGATAGGCAACGGTAAGCTCGTTGGCAGGATCGACCTCGGTATCGGTCGACGCACCGGCCTCGCGCTCGCGCAGCTGCGCCACACGGTAGTTCTCCTCCGACAGGTTTGCCAGATGGAAAAAGCTCGTAAAGGCGCGAACGATGACCTGCTGCTTATCGAGCGGCAGGCTGTCGATCAAATCGACGACCTCACGAAATGCCACGGCAGTGGGCTCGTCGGCGGTGGGCACGCCCTGCTCGTCGACGGCTTCGTCGGCAGCGCAGGTACCGGGGTTGCCGGCATTGACCACAATCTCGGCTGTCAAAATCTTGTCGAACAGGTCCGCGATCTCGGGATCATACTCGCTAAGCACACGGCGCTCCAGGCGCAAGAACAGCGCCAGATTGTCGCGCAGCTCCTCGGGGATCTCGATCTCGGCGAGACGCTCCCTGGACTCGGCATTCGAGCCGATTCGGTTAACGAGGCGGTTGACCACGGCAGCGACGCGCGCCGCGGCTTCGGGTACAGACTGGTTGCTTAGGTTCTCAGCCACGTTTCCTCCCATTCCTCCTTCTATGCACGTAACATGCGGTATTCATTATAGGCGCTTGAGAAATACTTTCGACACTGATTGCGCTTTACCACACAAAAGTATTTTCTGCATTGCAAAGGTTTTTGCCCTAAATGGTCGTATTTCTCGGTGGGCGGCATACGTAAACGGGGGCATTCCGCATAAAAGCGAAACACCCCCGTAACAATCGCTCTCCATGAGCAGGGCACGTTAGCAGGCCCGAAGCTCAAAAAGATGCGCTACAGGCGCTCGCGAACCGCCTCGACGACGTTGTCCAGATCGGCGAGCACCTCGTCATGGCTCTGCATGTCGCGCACTTTGACCTTGCCGGCGGCAAGCTCGTCGCCACCCAGGACCAAGATGAGCTTGGCGCCTACCTTATCGGCTTGCTTAAACTGGGCCTTGAGCGAACGACCCTGATAGTCGGCCTCGGTCACGATACCTGCGGCGCGAAGCTCCTGCGTAATGGCAAAGACGTTCTGACGCAGCTCCTTGCCGGCGTTGGCGACATAGACGCACGGGGCCTCATCGGCACCCAAATCGCTGCCAAAGGCCTGCAGGGCCAGCAGGGCGCGCTCAAAACCGACAGCAAAGCCGACGCCCGCCGTGGGCTTGCCACCCTCGAGCTCGACCAGGCCATCGTAGCGGCCGCCGCCGCCGATGGAGCCGACGCCGGCGCCAGGGGCCTCGACCTCAAAGACAGTACGGGTGTAGTAGTCCAGGCCGCGCACCAAGGTGGGATCCTCGACATACTCGATACCGGCGGCATCCAGATAGCGCTTGACCTGCTCGTAGTGCTCGCGGCACTCATCGCACAGGTTGTCACCCATCAGCGGAGCCTCGGCCATGATCTCGCGGCAGTGGTCGTTCTTGCAGTCGAAGGCACGCAGCGGGTTGAGCTCGGCGCGCTCGCGGCACTCGTCACACATCTCGTCTGCGTGATCGAGGATGAACTGCTTGACCTGCTCGCGGTAAGCCGGACGGCACTGGGCGTCACCCATCGAGTTGATGAGCAGACGAAGCTTGGAAAGATCGAAGCCCAGGCGCTTGTAGAACTCCATGAGCATGATGATGCACTCGGCGTCTGCCGCCGGATCGGGAGCGCCGAGCCACTCGATGCCCACCTGGTGGAACTGGCGCAGGCGGCCCTTCTGGGGACGCTCGCCGCGGAACATGGCCTCGGCGTAGTAAGCCTTAAACGGCGTGGAGCCCTGGGGCACCAGATTGTTCTCGACGACGGCGCGCACCACGCCGGCCGTGCCCTCGGGGCGAAGTGCCAGGCGCTGCTTGGGCTTGAGTTTGGTGTCGGTGCCCTCGGTAAAGACGCGCTCCAGGTTGGCACCGCTGAACACGCGGAACATTTCCTTGCGCACGACGTCGGTCGACTGGCCGATACCGTGGACAAACACGTCAACCTGCTCGATCGCGGGCGTCTCGATGGGTTTAAAACCAAACGGCTCGAACACGCCGGCCGCAATCTGCTGCATCTTTTGCCAGGCGCGCATCTCGGCGCCGATAAGGTCGCGGGTTCCCTCCGCCTTCTGTGCCTGCATGGGCAAACACCTTTCTTTTGTATCGCGTCATAGGTAGTGGACATTATACGGCACAAAGCAGCAACGCGGCGGCGCGCCTGACCGAACGAGGGTATGGGGACTCGTTCGGCCAGACGCGCCGCCGCGGACGAAGCGGACAAGCGGCGATGCGCTTTGGCCTACCTACTCCCCCGCCACGCTCGCGCGCAGCTTGGCGGCGATGGGCTCGGATGCCAGCAGGAACACGAGCATGACCACGGAGCACGCCAGGCACACGATCCAGGTGCTCGCAAAGGAGCCCGAGACGGCAAAGAGCACATAGACCTGCCAAAGCTCACCCACAAAGCTCATGCCCGCGAGCACCGTCGAGGTGGCGATAACGGTAAGCGAGCCCAATACGCGGCCACTCACCTTATCGGCAACATGGCCGATAACGAGCGAACCCACGACACTCACCACGGTGGAGATGGCATTGGAGATGTTGTACTGCGCAAGGGAAATGCCCAGGTCGCTGACGATCAGCGGCTGGAACAGGCTCATGCAGTTGACGAAAATCGTGTAGCACGTGGCCATGATCACGAAGCCGGAGGTCACAACGAGCCAGCCGGGGAAGAACTTACGCTGCTGGGACATACTGCTCCTTATTTAACAAACGAATAGCCGGCGCCGGGCGCCGGTAGTGCCCAAGATTGCCTTGAAAGACAAGGGCATAGGCCTTACGGCCATGCCCGCAGGCTTGAAAGGCAAGGTTGGGTGCTACCGGTGGTCGGCGATATAGCCCAAAGCGACGGCGGTATAGGCCGCGGCACCGAGGGGAAGCTCGGCATCGTTAAAACGTGCCTTGGGATGGTGCTGGGCAAAGTGTTCGTCCGTGTCGGTTACGGCCGCGCCCACGGTAAAGTACGCACTCGGAATCTCGCTCGAGATAAGCGCGAAGTCTTCACTCGCCATGGCATGGAAAAGCGGCAAGAAAGCCGCCTTGGGCAGCACTGCGCCCACGTAGCCAAGCGACGCCTGGGTCATATCGCTGTCGAGTACAAGCGGCGGAACATCCGAAAGCGTCTCGATGGTCGCCGGCGTACGATATGTTGCAGCAACGCCGTTAACGACCTCGGCGATGCGGGTCTTGAGGTGAGCCATGAGCTCAACATCAAAGCCGCGCAGCGTTCCCTCGAGCACGCAGGTGTCGGGGATGACGTTGGCCGCCAGGCCGCCAGCAAACTTACCGACGGTAAGTGCGACCTCCTTGGCCGCCGGCACTTCGCGAGCGATGAGCTCCTGAAGCGCCAGATGCACATGGACGCCGGCCGTGATGGGGTCGATGCAAATCTCGGGGCTCGAGCCATGGCCGCCCTTGCCCTGAAGCGTGATGCGAAAACCGTACACGCCCGAGAGCGCCGGGCTGCCGTAGAGCACCAGGCCAAGCGGCGACTGGCTGTTGACATGCATGGCAAAGGCCGCCTGAGGGCGCGGGTTCTGCAGCAGACCGTCGGCGATGGCGGCGCGGGCGCCCTCGAAGGTCTCCTCGCCCGGCTGGAACAGCAACTTCACCGTGGCGTTGGCCTCCACAAGCTCGGCCTCGCGGGCCTTGAGCAAACGGGCCGCACCGAGCAGGGCCGTCGCGTGCATATCGTGGCCGCAGGCATGCATGCAACCGTTGGTGGAAGCGAAAGGCTCGCCCGATTCCTCGGCAACGGGCAGCGCATCCATGTCGCCGCGCAGCATAACGACCGTACCGGCCTGTTCGTCCGCGCAGACGCCATTGCCCTGGGCCGCGGCGGCACCGGCGCCGACAAGGCCCACAACGCAGGAACCATCGACGAGCGTGGTATGGGGGATGTCCATCTCGTCCAGACGTGCCTGGATATAGGCAGACGTCTGCGGAAGATTGTTACCGAGCTCGGGCATCTGGTGTAGATCGTGTCGCCACGCAGCGAGCTCGTCTGCAAAAGCCTGAGCTTCTGCGACAAGACCGTCACCGATAGCGGTCTGCGCCGCTGCGGTAGCCTGAGGCGCTGGTTGCGGTTGAAAATCGGACAGAGCTGGTGCCATAGATGCCCTCCAGTAACGTTTTTGCAGCACGCACTTTGATAGCGTAAAGTGCAAGGCACAACTGTAAGGGCATGACATAAAAAATGCCGCCCTGGGAGGGCGGCGCAACAAGTTGTTTACAATTGCGGGTGTGATTTTCGGCGCAAGAAATCGAAATGCGTCTCGCTCAAGATAATCGACAGGAAGATGAGCGCGAAGCCGACGAGCAGACGCGAGGTGAGCGCCTCCCCCATCAACAGCACCGAAAACAACACACCCGAAGGCGACTCCATCGAAAGGAGCAGCGAGCCCGTCGAGGCCGGGACGTGCGCCAAGCCGACGTTTTGGATGAGCAGCGCCACACACGTGCAGCCCACCGAGAGAAAGGCCATTACGCCGATAAAGCTCGGCGTCCACACGGACAGAGGCGCCTGGGTCTCGAATAGCAGCGACGAGATCAGGCTCAGCACGCCGTTGCCCACAAACATCCAAAACGTGATGACGTTGATGTCCATCTTGCGGCCGTACTTGGCGGTCACCGCCATCTGGATGGCAAAGAAGACCGCGCCGCCCAGTGTGATGACATCGCCGACATTGAACTCGACGCTATCGAGCGCCACCAGGCCAATGCCCGCCAGGCACAGCAACGCGGCGCCCAAGTTGTAACGGGTAAGCTTTTCGCCGCTTAGGACGTAGCTCGCAAACGGCACGAGGATGCAATAGGTACCCGTCAAAAATGCACTCTTGCCCGCCGTGGTCTGTGCCAGGCCAATCGTCTGCAAACCGTAGGCACCCCACATGAGCGCGCCCATGCCAAGCCCGACGATTAGGTTGCGGGCATTGAAATGAGCGATGATGCGTTTGTGGAAGATGACGAACATAACCAGCGAAGCCGGGAGGAAGCGAACGTAGAGCAGCTCGAACACCGGAATGGTATCGAGCGCATCCTTCATGGTGGTGAAGGAATAGCCCCAGATGACCGCTATCGAAAGCAGCAAGACCTTCCAGAACAGCGGCGAGCGTGCGCCGGCACCGCGAGAGGCGCCGCCGGCACCCAAGTCTTCGCGGGCCACAGGGCTGTCGGGCAAGTTTTCGATTTCGTTGGCAGCGTATTGGGCCATGGAACGTCCTCACACTCAAACTGGGCGTGGTGTCCGCACGCGTATGGCTGCGTGCCGCCTCATGGTCAAATAAAAACGGGGCGCACCGGACCCCCGGCACGCCCCGCTACTGTAGCAACAACCAAGCAACCCGTGCAATCCAGCCCACTAAAGTACCGACTTGAATAACCTCGATGTCCCGCCAACGTCAGCGAAAACGGCCCCAAGCGAGCAAGGTGACGTGAAATGAAAGGGCGCTGACCTTCTGGTCGCGCCCTTGAAATTGAACGTCAGATTGCCGCTTGGGGCCGTTTGCAGCGTCGAGCGGTTACGCGGTTTGGTAAAACCGCGTAACTTAATAATTTCACGTCACCTTGGCGCAAATGCGGCTCGCTCGCTGGCATTGCCGCAACATCGGCATTTACACGCTGGACTAAATCAATTTGGTTGCCTCCAGCTTTTCGATAATCCAGTCGTTGGCTTTGATGACCGGACGGCGGAAGACGACGCCCAGGGCCAGCGACGGAATCAGATAGCTCGCCAGAATGCCCAGCTCAATCCAGTACTCCATATGGTAGGCACCGGCCATGGCGGCGTGCATGGCGTTGATGCCGTGAGTAAACGGCAGGAACGGGTAGATCGCCTGGAACACGGGGCCGGTCATCTCGATGGGGAACGTACCGCCCGAACCGCCGACCTGCATGACCAGCAGCACGACGGCGAGGGCCTTGCCGATATCTCCAAACGATACCGTAAGCGTGTAGACGATATTGGAGAACACTAGACTCGCGACCCAGCCCGCCAGCACAAACTGCAGGGGATTGTCGCACTGGATGCCAAAGAACAGAATGTCGCCCGCGCACACGAGCGTTGCCTGCAGCAGAGCCAGACCGCCAAAGAACAGGTAGCGACCCAGGTAGATCTCGTGCAGGCGCACGGGGATGAGCTCGTTGATAAGCTCATCGTCAACCGAAACCTTCATCATGGCCGCCAGTACGATCGAGCCGACCCATAGCGACAGAATCGTGTAGAACGGCGCCATGGCCGAGCCGTAGTTGCGGATCGGATAGACCGGCTTGCGGTCGAGCGCGACGGGGCCGGAAAGCGACACGGCCAGGCCCTCGGGATCATTGCCGATCATCGTCTTGATCGTAGCAAGGTCGTCCGACATCAGGGCACCATCAAGCTCGTCCTTAAACGCGCTGATCTTGTCCGACGCCTCACCCAGCTGATCGGAAGCCTTGTTGACCAGCTTTGCAGCCTTGGAGAGGCCCTTTGCCAGCGAACCGGATGCGTCGGTCAGGCCAGCAACAGCACTATCCAGGTCGCCCGAGATACCGTTGAGCGAATCCAAAACGCCCGAAATAGTCTTCTTGAGCTCCTTGGCCTTAACCGAGAACGTAGAGTCGTAGTCAATCTTGGCGCCCGAGATACCAGCCTTGGCATCCGCGATTGCCTGATCGACCTCGGCACGCGACTTGTTAACCTCCGTCATACTCTTCGTGAGCGACGTCGCGATATTCGTCAGCTCATTAGCATTGTTGCGGTACTCCGTCGCGGTTTTGTCAAGCTCAGCAGCCGCGTCCTCAAGCCCTGCCTTGAGCTTATCGTTACTCACCTGGCCAGCAAGACTGCGGAGCTTATCGGCCGTGGCATCAATCTCGTCGGCACGCGTATTGAGTGACGCTGCGCCATCGTTGAGCTGTGACACCGTAAGATTGACATGCTGGTTCGCGGCATCGAACGCCTTCGCGAGCTCGGCAGATACATTGTCGAACGAACCCGCACTTCCATCGATTGCGGCATCGATGGCATCGTTTGCCGCCTTAAGCGCTTCTTTGGAATCATCGATGCCGCTTTTGGCATGTTCCATGAGCTGCTTTGTCGACTCATCGACGGCACCGGTCTGCTGGAGCATACCGCTCGCCGACGTCAGCGAATCGGATGTGGAGCTCAAAATGCCCGCAAGCGACGTTGCGCTGGCCTGAACGTCCTGCAGGTCCTCGACCGAATCGCCGAGTGTCGACGACAGGTTGGCGATAAAGTTACTCACCTGGTCGGTGCTCATGTAATCGAGCAGGCTGGACACGGTCTTGAGCCCGATGGTCGTAATGGTTTCGGTAAAGGTCTCGTTAACTTGACTCTGAACAGCGCTCGAGCCTTTCTCGGTCACGATCTGTGCGATGGCGTTGGCCTTCTGATTCTCGTAGAACTCGATATCGGCATGCTTCACGTTCGTCGAGAAGAGCGTCATCATGTCGGCGCTAAACGTTTTGGGGATGACCACAGCGGCGTAATACGCGCCCGACTTGACGCCATCGATGGCCTTATCGCGATCGTTGAGCACGACCCAGTCGAAGTTCTCGTTGCCGCGCAGGGTGGCGGTCACGTTTTCGCCCACGTTGACCTCGACGGGAATCAGATCGCTCTCGTAGCCCTCATCGGTGTTGACCACGGCAATCTTAAGATTGCCGGTGTTGCCGTAGGGATCCCAGCTTCCGGCGATGTTAAACCATGCATAGAGACATGGCACGATGACCAGGCCCATCACGACAACCATGCCGATCACGGAGCGAAACACGTTTTGGACATCACGCCTAAACAGGTGCAGGATGTTCTTCATTTATGCCTCACCTCCTTTGGAGTGCTTGCCGAGCGGAGCGGTATCGCCATCATTTGCGGCCGTGTTGTCAGCGCCCTGAGATTTATGGCCCGAGCCTATAATATGCGGCAAGCGGTCCGTGGGCTGATCGCCGCCCTTGGCGCCACGTTCGCTGGCATTGAGGCCAAACATGCGGCGGGCGGCAGGAATGGCAGCCGTGTGTTCGCGCATCTCGCGACGCAGGTCCTCATCCGACAACGCCGAGATACGCATCTGGGTGTTGAGGCTCGAGCGGATGTACTCGATGCTGATGAGCCAGCCACAGATGGCAATGACTGAGATAATCCAGATGACCAGTAGAATGATCTTGCCATTGTTGTCGATATCGAGAACCGTCGACAGAACGAAGAGCAGCACCTGCACGCCGACTACAGCGGCGAAACCGCCCTTGATGTAGTACGGATAGCGATGTTCAAAGGCGACCGCACGATCGAGCAGTTCGCGACGGTACGAATCGGAATCGAGCATGACGCGCATGGCCGTGCGCAGCGAGTAGCGCCGGCGCGGCAGGTCATTGGACTCGCAGATCATCAGACCCGTCGTGGAAAGCTGCTTGTCAAAGAGCAGGTTGAGGTTGAGCATCAGCGGACGCAGTTGCAGGCCGATAAAGAGCGCGACGATAAGAAAGACACCGAGGATGCACAGGTTAAACAGGTAGTTAAACGAGTACATGCCGCCGACCGTCTCGCGCAGCAGATTGATGCCGTAGGTAAAGGGCAGCAGTGGGTGCAGCCACTGGAAGAAGCCAGGCATCATCTCGATGGGGTACATGCCCGACGAACCCGGGATCTGCACGATGACGAGGATGACACCGATTGCCTTGCCGATATGCTTAAACGTAGTGGACAGCGCATAGATGATGTTGACGTACGTAAACGAGATGGCGATGCCGCCCAGCACGAACAGCAACGGGTTGACGCACTGTACGCCAATAACCAGATCACCCACCGTAACGATGACGGCCTGCAATGCGCCCAGGATCACCATGAGCAACCAGCGGCCAAAGTAGCCTTGGCGCGCCGTAAAGCTGCCAACACCTTCACGGTCGACCTCGAGCTTGTAAATGGCGATGAGCACATAGCCGCCCACCCAAAGCGCCAGATTGGTGTAGAAGGGAGCGATGCCCGAGCCAAAGCTCTTGACCGGATAGATTGACTTGGACGTCAACTCAACCGGAGACGCCATGAAATCTGCCACGTCATTGACATCGACGCCCATCAGATCGGCCAGCTCGCCCATGGACTCGGAGGTCTGCAGCGCCGCGATGTCATTGGCGGCGGTTGCAAGCTTGTCCTGGACCTTGGCAAGCGAGGAATCGGTCTGGGACAGCGTGGTCTTGGCCTGGCCGAGCGTAGCGCTAAGCTGCGCCAACGTGCCGCGCGCATTTGCAAGTGTAGGTGTCATACCCGAGACGATTCCGGTCAGGTCGCCCGAAACGGCAGCAAAAGAGTCGAGCGCGCTCGAGGCCTTCGGCAGCGCGTTTTGGCCCAAGTCCGTCTGGGCTTGGCCAAGGTTGGTCGCACCGGTATGAATTGCGTTATTGATAGCGTCACTGGCACCCGAAACAGCCGCTGCGTCATTCGCCATGGCGCTCGACTGCGCGGACAGACCGTCCTTGATGCTCTGAAGCTTTTCATTCTGCTCTCGAAGCAAATCGATGGTCGATACAATGCGCGCGTCAATTTCCTCGGAACCTGTCGACGTGTCATTGGCGAGAATCTCCAAGTGCCCGATAACGGCCTTATTGTGGTCGATCGTCGCTTGAAGAGACTCGAGCGAGTTGTCGATACGGGTGGTCGTAGATGTGACCGCGCCCGTCAGCTTGCCGATGGCAGCGTTCGCAGAGGCCGACGTCTTGGTGAGCGCAAGGCTGCCTTCCGAGAGCGCCTTGGAGAGCGAGGTGATGGAGTTGCCCGCCGTGGTGCGAGCTTCGCTCAGCAGGTCGTTGCCCTGGGAGATCGCCTGCGTCAGCGACGGTGCCTGGCCTTGCAAGCCGGCAAGTGCCGCATCAGCCGAGGCGATAGCGCCGCTCGTCTTATCGATGGCGGCATTCATATCGCCAATCGAATCGCGCACCTCGCCCAAGGTGTCGGACGCCTCGGACACCGAACTTGCCAGCGAGTCCTGAGTCTGGGTTGCCTTGTCCTTTAAATCGACACCGGCATCCTTGGCGATACCGGCAACAGTCTTGCCTACCGTAGAGACAAATTCCGAGTTGATCTGCTCCTCGATGGTGTTTGCACCGGTATCGGTAACCTTGGGCGCAATGGCGCTCTTCTTCTCATTGACGTAGTACGTGAGCTTGGGCTGATGGTAGTTGCCGTCGAGCATCGAAACCAGGTTATCCGAGAAGTTCTTGGGAATCACGATAGCGGCATAGTACTCGCCGCTCTCGACGCCCTCCTTGGCATCGGCCGTCGAGTCGACGAACGTCCAGCCCAACTGATGATTCTCCTTGAGCTGGTCGACCACTTTGTCGCCAGCGTTGAGCTCACCCACCAAGTCGTTTTGGGTGCCTCGATCGTTGTTGGCGATAGCAATCTTGATGCCTTGGGTGTTTCCATACGGATCCCAGTTTGCCACGATGTTATACCAGGCATACAGCGAGGGAATAACGCACACGCCTAGGGTAACCACCAGGGCGACGGGGTTCACAAGCAGTCGCTTAATGTCGCGCTTAAATATCGCAAAGGACACCTTTGCATTGGATAGTTTGCTGCCGAGACTCACGCTTGGACCATCCATCCTGTCGTTAAATCGAATCGTACTATCGACAACCATTGTAGTAGGCGCTTTAACGTCTCAAAGCACAATGGTGTTGAGTTTTGCGGGTAGCAATATACTACGAAGATGAGTTAACGTACAGATGTACAGTATCCTAAATTTCAGCAGGTCACAAAACCACAACCCGCACAAATTAGCAATTCAAATAGTCATCGGGGACGTTCTTAAACGACTAGTCAAACAAAAACGTCCCCAATGACTACTTAGGACCACGGCAACGTCGATGTTTTGGCAATGCCAGCGAGCGGGCGCCAGAGCGAACAAATTGGCATGAAAAGAGGACGGCATAGACCTTCTGGTCATGCCGTCCTCTTTGAATGACAAGTTGTCGCTCTGGCGCCCGCGCAGCGTCGACTGGTCCGCCGTTCGTTAGAACGGCGGAACTGAGGGCAGCGTCGAGCTGTTACGCGGTTTGGTAAAACCGCGTAACGACCCAACTACATCAAGTTGCAAACAGCCGCCGCGAAGGCCACGGGGTCCTCGGGGAGGATGCCCTCGACCAGCAGGGCCTGGTCATAGAGCAGACCGGAGTACTGCTTGATCTTGTCGGCGTCGCCTGCCTTCTGGGCAGCGACGAGCTTGTCAAAGACCGGGTGCTTGGCGTTGAGCTCGAGCACGCGCTGGCTCTTGGGCATGCCGTCGGGCGCGCCCTCGGGTCCCTTCTGGAGCACCTTCTCCATCTCGAGCGAAAGTGGGCCCTCGGTGGTGATGCAAGCGGGGGCATCGGTCAGGCGCGCGGAGACGGCAACTTTCTCGACCTTGTCACCGAGCGCCTCCTTCATAGCGCTGAAGAGGTCCTCGTTTTCCTTGGTGGCGTCCTCGGCCTCCTTCTTTTCGTCCTCGGTCGCCAGGTCAAGATCACCGGTCGCGACGTTCTTGAGCTCCAGATGACGATCCTCGACCTCGGGCTCGGCACCGTCGGCCACAGCCTTCTCGGCAGCCTCGCGGGCAGCGTCGTCCTCGTAAATCTTGGGCATATCGGCGGCAATGTACTCACGCATGGCCTGGAAGGTGAACTCATCCACATCCTGCGTCAGTAGCAGCACGTCATAGCCGCGGTCGAGCACGCCCTTTACCACGGGCATCTTGGCCAAGCGCTCACGCGAGTCGCCGGCGGCGTAGTAGATGGCCTTCTGATCCTCGGGCATGCCCTTGGCATACTCGGCTAGGGTAATCATCTTCTGCTCCTTGGCAGACCAGAACAGCAGCAGGTCGGCGAGCTCATCGGCCTTCATGCCATAGCTCGAGTAGATGCCGTACTTAAGGCCGCGGCCAAAGTTCTCAAAGAACTTCTCGTAGGCCTCGCGGTCGTTGTCACGCATATCCTCAAGGTCAGCGGTGATCTTCTTTTCCACACGCTTGGCGATGGCCTTGAGCTGACGGTTCTGCTGCAGCGTCTCACGCGAGATGTTGAGCGACACGTCGGCGGAATCCACGACACCGCGCACAAAGTTGTAGTAGTCGGGCAGCAGGTCGTCGCACTTCTCCATAATCAGCACGTTGGAGCTGTAGAGCGCCAGACCCTTCTCGTAGTCCTTGCTGTACAGATCGAACGGCGCGCGTCCCGGCACAAACAGCAGGGCGTCATACTCGAGCGTGCCCTCGGCGTGGAAGCTGATGGTGCGCGCAGGATCGTCAAAGTCGTGGAACGTGGACTTGTAGAACTCGTCGTAGTCCTTCTGCTCGACATCGGAGCTGCGCTTCTTCCAGATCGGTGTCATGGAATTGACGGTCTCGAGCTCCTGGTAGTCCTCGTACTCGGGCTTGTAATCGTCGCCGGCGTCCTCGGGCTTGGGTTTCTGGCGGCTCTTGGACACCATCATCTGGATCGGGTAGCGCACATAGTTACTGTACTGCTGAATCAGGCTCTTGAGACCCCACTCGGTCAGGAAGCGATCGTAGGTCTCGGCCTCGCCGTCGGCATCGAGCTTCTCGTTCTCGCGCAGCGTCAGGATGACATCGGTACCGTGCTCGGCGCGCTCGCCGTCCTCGATGGTGTAGCCCTCAAGACCGTCGGATTCCCACACATGGGCGACATCCTCGCCATAGGCGCGGCTGACGACCTTCACATGGCTGGCGACCATAAAAGCCGAGTAGAAGCCCACGCCGAACTGGCCGATGATGTCGACATCCGAACCCTGCTGCTCGGCGTTCTCGGTCTTAAACTCCTCGGAGCCGGAATGGGCGATGGTGCCCAGATTGCGCTCGAGCTCCTCGGCGGTCATGCCAATGCCGTTATCCGAGATGGTAATGGTGCGGGCGTCTTTATCAAAGGAAACGCGAATAGCCAGGTCGCCCTGGTCGATCTTGACGCTCGGATCCTGCAGGCTCTTAAAGTTGAGCTTGTCGACGGCGTCGCTCGCGTTAGAGATAAGCTCGCGCAGGAAGATTTCCTTATTGGTGTAGATGGAGTTGATCATGAGGTCGAGCAGTTTTTTGCTCTCGGTCTTAAATTGACGCATGTGCAGTCCTTTCGCGCTACCCCCGTCCGCAAAAACGGCCCGGTCGCCCGAGCCGAATCGCAGACCTGCTATGTTCAGACTTAGATTTTATAACCCATTAGCGCGCATATATACATACGGAATCGAAAAACTGTATGTCTAAGCGCTCCGATGCGCCAATTGCCAAGGAGCGTCCCCAACTGCCGGCAGAAAAGGAACGTCCCTATCTGCCATCTACGCGCTTGGCCATCCAGACATGGGGCTGGCCCTCGTCTTCGTAATCTACCGGGGCAATTTGCGTGTAGCCCGCCTTTGCATAGAGCGGCAACACGTATTCCTGCGCATGCAGCTTAATAAGCTTAGCGCCGGCATCGCGTGCACACGAAGCACTGGCCTCGACGATCGCACTCGCCAGTCCGCGACGACGCATAGCCGGCAGCACGGCGACGCGCCCCATAATATAGGTCTCCCCCGCCGCAACGCCTTCGTCCAAGTCGCACGCCGGCGAAACCGGAGCCTCTGCATCTGCCGCGCGCTCCAGTTCCTCGGGAAACACGCGCGAGCAGCCGGTGAGCTCGCCGTCCACGTACAGCGTCACATGGATGCAAGTCTGCGCCTCATCGATAGCGTCGAATTCGCTCTCGTAGCCCTGCTCGTCCATAAAAACGACGCGGCGCACCAACGCCGCGTCATCAAAGCATCCCGTCTTAAGTTGGATATCCATGGCTGCCCTTTCATTCAATGCGAACGTTAGGGACAGATTTTAGCGAAAATGAGCTCCGCGCACGCTAAACTTCGCGCGAGCCTTCGCCAGGCAGTCGTAATGACCCACGTTATGGGCATCGCTCGCGATGAAGCTGTACAGGTTCTGATCGAACAGGCGCTGTGCCGGCTTTTTCTCGCGACCAAAGCGACCGCCGGCAATAAAGTCCGCCGAAGCCTGCAGCTTGCAGCCCATATCGACCAGGCGCTCCGCCACGCTTACATCCTTTTGAACCGCACGATAGCGCTCAGGATGAGCGATGATCACCTGGTAGCCACGGCACTGCAAATCGTAAATCGTGTTCTCGTACTCTCTAAACGCATACGCATCGGCATGCGTCGAAAGCTCGAGCAGAAACTCGTTGGTCCCATCGAAATGCAAGTGATCCGCGGCATCGATACCAAGCTCAACGAGCTTTCGATGGTTGACCTCGAAGCCCATCTGGAGCGGAAAACCGTCAGCGTTATCACGCAGCAGTTCAAAGGCATCCCACATCTTGTCGTAATCAAAATAGGGATCACGGCAGTGAGGAGTGCAAACGATTCTGGTTACACCGGCCCGCTTGGCAGCCTCGAGCATCGCCAAGCTCTCATCGAGATCGGCGGCGCCGTCGTCTACACCCGGCAAGATATGGCAATGAATGTCACGCATAGGTCAGCCTTAATCAACTAAACGTTTGCTCGGTTGGTGAAGATGCCCTTTTTGGAAGTCCCCTGATCGTCGGAGCCCTTCTTCACCTTCTTACCGTCCTTGGTGTAGTAGGAGTAGTAGTACTCGCTGGTCTCGGTCTCGCAGTAGTTCATAACGGTACCGATGAGCTTGACCTTTTCGGACTTCTTAAGCTGGCCGATAGCGTTGAGTGCCTCCTCGCGCTTGGTGAAGTCCTCGCGCACCACGAACAGCGTGCCGTCGGTCAGACTTGCGATCTCGGCAGCATCGATGAAGGTGCCGACCGGGGGAGCATCAAAGATGACGTACTGAAACTTAGCGGACAGTGCCTTTACCAGCTTGGCAAAGCGGTGAGAGACGATGATGTCAGCAGGATTGGGAATATGCGGCTCGGCATCGAGGAAGTAGAAGTTCTTCTGACCCGTCTCGACAATCGCCTGGTCAATGGAGATCTGCTCGGAAAGAACCGCATAGAGTCCGCCGCGCGAACGAACGCCGAGCATATCGGAAAGGGACCTGCGGCGCATATCGGCCTCGACCAGGAGCACGGACTTGCCGCTCGTGGCGATAGCCTGGGCAAGGTTAATGGAAACCGTAGACTTGCCCTCGTTGGGAATCGAGGAGGTAACGGTAATGGTGCGAATGGGGTCATCCACGCTCGCAAAGCGGATGTTGGCCAGAAGGGTCTTGGCGGCATTCTGTACAACGAGCTTATCGGTGTTCTTTGCCTTAGCCATGCCTATTTACCACCTTTCATAGCCGGAATTCGGCCAACAACGGGAATGCCCAGGAGCTCTTCTGCCTCTTCGGCACCGCGGATGCGGGTATTGAGCATGTCTGCCAAAACGACATAGGCAACTGCGATAAAGATACCGGCGAGGAACGCGACGGCAATATACAGCGTGCGCTTGGGGCCGCTGGGGGCTTCGGGGGTCTTAGCCTCGTCGATAACGTTGATGCTCTGGGCAGCGCCGACGTTCTGAGCGACCGTACTCACCGAGCTGGCCATGGCCTTTGCGACCTTAGCCGTCTCCTTGGCATCGGTGCCGGTAACCGAAAGCGTAATGACACGCGTGGTGGTCTCGGAGGAAACAGACACCTTGTAGTCATCCAGATCGGTGAGGCCCAGTTCATTGGCTGCACCGCTCTTAACGCTATCGCTATCCAGCAGCGTGGCGATATCGTTGGAAAGCATCTGGCTCGCCGAGAGATCGTTGTAGCTCATCTGACCGCTATCGTCGGTCTTGGCGAGAATGTACATGCTCGTCGTCGCGGTGTAGGTGTTGTCCATCGCAACGAAGGACACGATGCCCATGGCGATCGCGCAGACCACCGGAAGGGTGATGACCAGCTTGAGGTGCTTTTTGAGCAGCTGGAACAGTTCGAGAAGGGTCATGCAGCTTGCCTTTCATTTCCCCAGTTCGGATTGACAAAACTGTCCGTATGTTATCGCATCTTTTTACCGAGACCAAACTCTATACATAAGAAACAGGCTCTCCTGTAAAAATGTCGGAAGCAATCGTAAAATTGCACAACAACGCCGCACCCGAAAGTCAAATGCGGCGTCTACATCAATATCTATGTTGTATCGCTATGCGAATGGCTCGTCCTGCTGTATGGGAAACGTCACCGTAATGGTGGTTCCCACGCCCAACTCGCTCGACAGGTCAAGCGTGGCGTGATGATACAGGGCCGCATGCTTGACAATGGCAAGCCCCAGGCCGGTTCCGCCGCGTGCCTTGGACCTACTCTTGTCCACGCGATAGAACCGCTCAAATACCTTGCCCTGTTCTTCAGGCGCGATACCGATTCCCGTGTCGGCGACAGCGAGGAACGGATGGCCTTCGTCGTTGGTGCCGCACTGCAGCGTAACCGTACCTCCGGGCCGATTGTAGCGGATGGCGTTGCTTGCCAGATTATAGATGAGCTCGTCGACCAAGCGCGACACGCCTTCGATGACCACAGGCTTGGTCTCATGACTTATCGTCACATTCGCCTGACGGGCAACCTGTTCAAGACGCTGTTCAACCGCGTAGATCGCACGCGAGAGCTCAATAGGCTCCGTGGACCCAATGGGCACCGCCTCGCCCTCAGTTGCACGTTCGGCCTCGTCCAAGTTAGACAGCGTAAGGATGTCGTTGACAAGCGCTGCCAAGCGGCCCGCCTCACGATAGATGCGACCGCCAAAGTTGCGCAGGTCGTCCTCGCCCTCGACCATGCCATTTGCGATGAGCTCGGCATAGCCCGAAATCGCCGTAAGCGGCGTCTTGAGCTCATGGGTGATATTCGCCGTGAACTCGCGGCGCATACGGTCGTTGTCCGCTAGCACCGCCATTTGGCGCTTGAGTTCCTGGCGCTGCGACTCGATACGCTCAAGCATGGGGACCATCTCGGCATAGGCGTGCTCATAGCTACGGCGTGGGTGATCCAAATCCATCTCTTGCAACGGCGCGATGATGGCACGGGACTCACGGCGCGCCATAAAAAACGAGAGTACTGCACCCGCTGCTGCGATAAGCAGCATCGGCGCCAGCATCGACAGCAAAATCGCCGCAACGCCAGGCTGGGCCTGCGCCAAGCGAACGACCTGGCCGTTATCAAGGGTGACGGCGCGATACAGCATAATCTCGTCGAGTGTAGAGCTTGCGCGCTCCGCGGAACCCGAACCACTCTCAAAGGCCTCGATGACCTCGGGGCGATCGCCATGGTTGGGCAGTGTGGAAGGCGACGCCTCGTTGTCGTAGGCAACCGATCCATCCTTGTTAATCAGCGTGATGCGCAAGTCCTCGCGATCGAGGCTACGCAAGAACGGGATGGGCTCCTGCTGCTCGTCGAGGGCGGCAGCAATGAGCTCGGTTTCCTGCGCCAGGTTGGCACTCGTGGCATCCGCCAAGGTGTTTTGCACAAAGAACGCACCCAGCACCGTAAACGCCACGATAACCGCCATGGCACAGACAAAGATCGTCACAAAAACGCGGTGCGACAGCGTATGTTTTCCCTGGGGGGCGAAGACCACGGGTTACTCCTCCGATGCGGTGGCCGCGGTGACGTCACCTTCGGCACCATCACCGGCAGAAGGCTCGGCCAAGCGGTAGCCCACGCCGCGCACGGTCTCGATGGCGCTGGCATGCTCGCCCAGTTTTTGGCGAAGCGTCTGCACGTGCACGTCAACAGTGCGCGAACCGCCGTCGAAGTCCCAGCCCCACACGCTCTGCAGCAACGACTCGCGGGTAAAGACCACGCCGGGCTTGCGCATGAGGTACTCGAGCAGGTCGAACTCGCGCAGGGTGAGCTTAAGCGACTCGCCGGCAACGGTCACCTCGCGATGGCTGGGCGAGAGCACAATGTCGCCCACGCTGAGCACATCGCTCGCCTGCTTGACCATGCCGCCGCGACGCAGCAGTGCGCGGCAGCGGCTCGCAAGCTCCATGAGCGAGAAGGGTTTAGTCAGGTAATCGTCGGCACCGCCATCGAGCGCCATCACCTTGTCGAGCTCGGTGTCCTTGGCGGTAAGCATCATGATGGGCACCGTCGCCGTCAGGCGGTCGGCGCGCAGGCGGCGCATAATCGCCAAACCATCGGTATCGGGCAGCATGATATCGAGCAGTACAGCATCGGGCACCCGTCGCGCCACGGCGGCCTTAAACTCGCCGTCGCACGAAAAGCCTTCGGCCTCAATCCCCTGCTTGCGCAGCGCATAGACCGTCAAATCCCTGATGTTGTCATCGTCCTCGACGTAATAGATCATGTTGAACCCCTTTGCGGCCGGCATGACCGCATCTTAACCCTAAAGATACCTTTTCTAGATGGTATCAGCCAAAACGTCCCGTCAAATAATCCGCCGTGCGCGGATCGGTCGGATTCTTGAAGAGTTGCGCGGTGGGCGCGTGCTCCACCAGCTCACCCAGCAAAAAGAATGCGACCGAATCGGAGATACGCGCCGCCTGCTGCATATTGTGCGTAACGACCACGAGCGTGCAGGTCTCTTTGAGCTCGCAGGCCAGCTGCTCCACCACCAGCGTCGACACAGGGTCGAGTGCCGAGGTCGGCTCGTCCATCAGCAGAATGTCGGGCTGCACGGCAAGTGCGCGGGCGATGCACAGACGCTGCTGCTGGCCGCCCGAAAGACCCAGACCCGACTCTTTGAGCTTGTCCTTGGCCTCGTCCCACAGGGCGGCGCGTCGCAGGGAGTCTTCGACCAGCTCGTCGAGCACGACGCGATCGCGCACTCCCATTCCGCGCGGACCATACGCGACGTTGTCGTAGATGCTCATGGGAAACGGGTTGGGGCGCTGGAACACCATGCCCACGCGCTGGCGAAGGCGGCAGATGTCGTAGTCGCCCAGGATATCTTGACCATCGAGCGCAATCTTGCCCTCGATTCGGCAGTCCTTGATGCCGTCGTTCATGCGGTTAAAGCAGCGCAGCAACGTGGACTTTCCGCAGCCCGAAGGCCCGATGAACGAGGTAATCTGCTTGTCGCGGATCTTGATATTCACGTCCTTGAGCGCATGGTGGTCGCCATAGAACAGGTCGAGGCCCTCAACATCGATTCGCGTCGGCGAGGCGGCAAGATCCTCTGCCGTGGGGCGAGTCGCATCCCCAACCTCGCGCTCGTGCGCGGCCTCGGCCTGCGCTTTCATGAGTTCTTCAAGCTCCGTGGGCTCCACAGCCGCAGCAGCCGTCATACCGCATACCTCCACATCGATATCAATTCAGCAGTATCGATAGTAGGAATCGCGGCTCATATGCACGTGAGCGCATTGTCAAGTGTTTGTAAGGGCACACTGGCTATGCGGCGGGCAGCTCGATGGTGAATATCGTGTGTTCGGGCGTCGATTCACATGCAACGGTACCGCCGTGCGCGCATACGATCTCCTTGGCGATGGCAAGCCCCAGTCCAGCGCCGCCGCGATTGGTCGCACGCGCCGCATCCAGGCGATAGAACTTCTCAAAGATCACCTTGAGCTTTGGCTCGGGGATCGGATCGCCCTGGTTCACAAATCGTACGCGTACGCCACCGTCGCCCAAACGCCTGGCCTCGATCGTAATTGTCGAGCCTTCATAGCTATAGGCAACGGCGTTTTTCATGATGTTATTGAATACGCGAGCCATCTTGTCGCCGTCCACGAGCACCGTCAGGTCCTCGCAGATATCAACCTGGGCTTCCTTGCGCTGTTCGTTGAGAATGGGATAGAACTCGTCGGCCACCTGCGCCAGCAATAGCCCCAAATCGACGTAAGCGCGGGTGAGCACGATATCGTGGAAATCAAAACGCGTGATGTCGAAAAACTCCTCGATGAGCGCGTCGAGCCGATGGGCTTTGTCGAGCGCCACGCCCGTAAAGCGTGCACGCTGCTCAAGCGGCAAATCGGGAGCCTCCTGCAGGAGCGAAAGATAGCCCACCACGCTGGCAAGCGGCGTGCGCAGGTCGTGCGCCAGGTACGTAACCAGGTCATCTTTGCGATGCGATTCGTCGCGCAAGGCCTGTTGAACCTTACGCTCGCAATCGCGCGCCCGGTTGAGCGCACCCTCGACCTCGAGAAAGTCGCCGTCGATGGTATCCCACGTGTCGGGGTTGTCGATCAGACGGTCCTGAATACGGGCGGCGATCACGCGGTCGGCACGCTGCTCGCCTTGCTCATAACCCTGGTAATACAGGGCACGCCCGCAAAAGAACAGGACACACACGGCGAGTGCCAGCACAAAGCCGAGCATGTTGAACACAAAGGCGGCATTAAAGAACACGGGCCCGCCAATACCGCCAAGCGCCATGGCCCCGATCGCCAGCGTAGTCGTCCACGCGGCACCGCCGATTACCACGCAGCGGCGAACGATTTCAAATCGATCGATCAGCAAGAAGCTAATGAGCAGAACTGCCAGGATACCAACGATATTGTCAATGCCAATGAGTAGCAGACTCAGCAAAAAGAGCAGCACCGTCGCAAGCGCACGGTTGTCGACGACCGCCCTTATGTATTCAAAGAGTCGATCGGGCACCTCGAATACCCGCCTATCGTCTTTTGTCATATCCACTTCCCCACCATCAAAGGCGTTATTCGATTATGTAGCCAACGCCCCAGACGTTTTTGATAAAGCGCGGCTTTTGAGCATCGTCGCCGATCTTTTCACGCAGATGGCGGATGTGCACCATCACCGTATTGTTGGAGCCGGGCATAAAATCCTCGTTCCACACCGCGCGGAACAGGTCCCCCACGGCCACCACGCTGCCACGATGCTCGACCAGATACAGCAAGATGGAATACTCGATGGGCGTGAGGCGCACCGGTGCACCGTCCACCGTCACACAACGAGCGTCGCGGTTGATCTCGAGGCCGTCGAGCTGGATGGTCGGCGACTCGACCGCCTGTGCGCGGCTGTCGTAGCTAGTGTAACGACGGAGCTGAGCATGAACGCGCGCAATGAGCTCCAGCGGACGGAACGGCTTGACCACGTAATCGTCTGCGCCCAACGAGAGGCCCTCGATCTTGTCATGTTGGGCATCGCGCGCCGTCAGCATAATAACGGGATAGGTATGGCTAGCGCGGATGGTGCGCAGCAGCTCAAAGCCGTCGATATCGGGCAGCATGACGTCCAGCAGCGCCAGATCGAACTCCTGCTCCAAAATCGCCTTGGCAGCATCTGCGCCGCTATAGGCAATCTGCACATCAAAGCCCTCTTTTGTAAGGTAGATACCGACCAGGTCGGCGATGGCCTTCTCATCATCAACTACCAAAATGCGCTCGTTCATGCGTGCTCCTCTCGCGCTCCATTATGCCCGAGGCAGTGTGCGCCACACACAACAAGCGCGGGCGATTAAGTCGACCTTAAGCACCTATATGTCCGTTCGGGCGCAGACATGGGCCGCGCACGCCCGCGCACTGATTGTCCGCGCCGGTAAACGATATACTTTGAACTCTAAAGAGACCATCCCGTCGAAAGCGAAATCTGTGAAGACCCTTAGTTCTCTTGTAAAGCGCTCCGCGCAACTGACCACCGGCATTGCCTGCGCTCTCGCCCTTGCTGCCGGTGCGCCGTCTATCGCCAATGCCCAGGTGCTTACGACCGATATCGTTTGCGGTAAGACCGCCGACGCCCGCGGCATCACGGCCGATAATCTGCCCGATATCGATGCGACCAACGCCATCGTCATGAGTAAGGACGGTTCCATCTATTACGCCCGCAGTGCCGACGAGCAGGTCAAGATCGCCTCAATCACCAAGGTCATGACCGCAATCTTGACCATCGAGAACTGCAAGATGGACGAGAAGGTCACGGTGAGCAGCGCCGCGGCAACCGTGGGCAATTCGACCGCCGGCCTGCTCGAAGGCGACGAGCTCACAGTGGAACAGGCCCTGCGCGGTCTGATGATTCCCTCGGGCAATGACGCCGCCATCGTGCTTGCCGAGCATGTGGGCAAAAAGATCGACCCCAAGACCAAAGATGCTGAGGCCACGTTTGTCAAGGCCATGAACGAGCGCGCTAAAGAGCTCGGCTGCACGGGAACTCTTTTTGAGAATCCGCACGGTCTGGACTTTGATGAGTGGGCCGGCGACATGCACTCGACCGCGCACGATGCGGCCCTGATGATGCAGGAAGCAATGAAGAGCGATGCGTTCCGCGAGATCGTGGCGAGCGATGATTCCTGGATTGAGGTTACAGGCGCCGATGGCTCCGACCACTCACATTCAATGGATACGCACAACGAGCTGCTGGGGCAGGACGGCAATATCGGCGGCAAGACCGGCACTACCGACGATGCCGGCTACTGCTTTACGGCAGCCTACGACCGCGATGGCGACGAGACCTATACCGTCGTTTTGAACTCCAGCACCAACGACCAGCGCTTTGCCGACACGGCCGCCCTTGCCAACTGGTACTACGGCCACAAGGTGACGGTTGCGATCGCCAACACGCAGGAAAAGACCGCCAACGGCAATCCGCTCATCGCGCGCATAAGCCAGACCGACTGGACGGACAAGACGATCGACGCCACACTCGCCGATCCCGCAGCTCAGGCGACCATCTTTTCGCTTGCCGGAGAAGTAACCGAAAAGGTTGCCTACGATGACCTTTCGGGCACGGTGCATGTGGGCGACAAAGTAGGTAGCCTCACGCTCAAACAAGACGGCATCAAGGTCGTTGTCACGGATTTGGTTGCCGATGAGGAAGGCTCGGGGCCGAATCCCATTGAATGGCTTCTTGTGAAGCTCGACCGCCTGAGTCGTCGCATCGAAAACCGTCCGCTTGCGGCAGAAAGCGAAACCGTAGCCAAGGCACCCGAGGTGTAGGATCGAAGAACAATACGCTCGCTGAAAGGAGACGTCCGAAAGGATGCCTCCTTTTTGAGGGTTCGAATCCCCAGCCGCCATTCTTGATAATAAAAAAGGGCCCCAAATGGGACCCTTCTACAAATTCATACTGGCGGAGAGCTGGGGATTCGAACCCCAGATGCCCTTTTGGGGCATACTCGCTTAGCAGGCGAGCACCTTCGGCCTCTCGGTCAGCTCTCCGTAACAGCCGTTCTATAGTAACCAAACAGCCGAAGTTGAGCAAGAGGGAATTTTCTAATTGCCTAGCGGCCTTTCCTCCTTGCAGTTTTCGCCCCTACCCCAGCGAGCGATTGAGGGAGCCGAGCTCATCGTTGCCCATGGTGCGCCACATTTGGAAGATGCAGACGCGCGCCAGGAAAAAGAAGCCGCTATCGACCAACTGCACGGCAGCATCCGCCAGCTGGTTGGCCACGGCGGACACGGGAGGCAATTCAAGCCCAGCCTTGCGGATGGTCTCGACGGCCTCCTCAAACGTCGGAGGCTCATTGACACCCATCTCATTCATAAGGCCCTGCATTTCCTCCAGTGCGTTGCTACCCGACTCCTCGCCGCGCGGTACCAGGCGGTAGCATGCCAGCGCGAGCTCGAGCTGGTCGCAGTTCCAATAGGCAAACGCCAAGCGATAGAACAGATAACCGATTGCGGAACGGTCGCTGGCAATGCGCAGGCCGTGGCGCGCCACCTCGATAATCTCGTCAAAGCGTTCCAGGCGCGCCAACACGTTGATGAGCGCAAAGTGCGATTGCATGGACGAGCGAGCCAGATCGTAAAGACGACGCACCTCGGGCAATGCCCGTTCAAAATCCTCCTGATCGGCGAAATAACTGCAGATCTCGTGCTGAGCAAAGTAGAGCGCGTCGGGAGCGCGCAGGATGCGCACCGAGCGATCTTCCTCCATTACCGGCAGCACCATACGCACCAGCTGGTTGTCGCAAAACTGCGTCTGAACCGGACCCGTTGCCAAAAGCTCGGCGACGGCGCACTTTGCCTCCAGCTCCTCAACAAGACGGGAGAAGCCCTCAAACGCACTTGCATGGTCAACTTTTACCTGCTCGCGCAACTCAACGACGCGCGCCACATACGGGTCATCGTCCTCCTCCATGACCTCTAGCTCATCAGCCGTATCGGCAAGCAGCAGGTCGCGCAACGCCGGCGGCAGCGAACGGTGGTCGTCACGCGGGCGAGCGTGAACCTCCGCAGGCTCAATCGCATCCGGTGCGTCCGACTCATATGCCTCAAGCATGCGCTTGCACGGCATATCGTCCATGTCCATGCTCTCAAGATCCTTGGCGACAGGCACGCAATTGGCCAGATAGGCCGCACGCCCAAAGGAATATGTTGCAATGACGCGCTCGCCCCGCTCGCCGTCGGGAGCCGCAATCTGAACATAGCAGCGCGAAATGCAGGCACCTGCGGCAAAACACGCCGCCGCAAGCGTAAGCGCCACGCGCGCGTCGTGCTCCGCGGCCCAAGTCGCGCGCATGTCCACGTCTAGCTCGCGCCAGACGTCATCCTGAGCGTCGTATTCACGTTGCGGCATGGCATCCACGACAGAGCGCCCAAACCGAACGAGCATAATCCCCTCGGCAACGTTTGCCCGATAGGTATAGTCGAGCCGTGTGACCACGTTGAGTGCCTCGACGATATGCGCGAAGCGGGTGCGCACGTCCCACTCACCGCCCGGCTGACAAGTCACCGTCCCCGGTTTGGCCCATGGGTTATCGCTCGAGGTCGTATCGAGCAGTCGAGGAACATCGTTGGTCGTCTTGGCAATATGCCACGCGTCAAAGAGCGCACAACCCTCAAAGCTCGGCGAGGACGCCGCGGGGACCAATCCAGCCCCAATGCGCTCAAGGATGCCGGAGAGGCGGTTGAGATGGCACTCGACGGCAAGCAGCATGTCAATCTCGTCCTGGTCCAGCAGACTACGATCAAAATTGAGATAGAAAAGCTTTGAGCGGTCGATGCGCGCTAGGCTCATTTCGGACTTGGCAGCAATGGTGCGCAGGCGGGGCAAGTCAATCTCGCTCATCAGGGCGGCGGCATAACGCTCGATACCGCTCGGATTCTCGGCATGGTCAACACGGTAAAGCAGCGTCTCGATAGCATCGGGGAGCGGTGCCGTGTCAAAGCCCAAAAACACCTCGACCGGCTCGGGCAACTTTACGAGTTTGATCTTGTCGACAGCGTTTTGCATGTCTGCATCGAGACCGTCGACGCCCGCCGTGTTCGCAATAGTGCTTTCGGAGTTGGCAAATATCACGTAGCGCAAGAACATCGAGGCCATAAACTCGCCGTAAGGAAGGGCGCGGGTCGAATTCCATGTCTCGAGGTCGGACTGCTCGCGCATGGGGCCTTCGGGAGAGCCGGCAGTTCGCGCACACGCGCGCATTGCTCCGTTGGCCTCCCTCACCATAATCTCGCCAATACTGGAATCGGACTCGTGAAGGACCAGCTCCATGTCGGGGTCCTCGGGCAACGGTGCTTCCCGAACAGGGCGGTCAACCTTATAAACCTTGCCCGACACGCTCACGTAGCCCAAGAGCGATATGTGGCTTTTGCCGACGAATTCGACGACGTAGCACGACTCTTTAGGATCCTCGCCAAAGACTTTCCAGACAACACCATACGAGCGCCCCGCAGGCTGCTCGGGCATCGATGGAAAACGCTTTTTGGGATCGAAAAACCTGAGCTTGTATGTCGGACGCTCTGCCACGAAATATCACCCTGATCGGTCGTCTAGAGAAGGAGCGGTCGCGGATGGGCCGCGACACCTACTCGGAATCTTACACGAGTCGATAAGAAATAGTCCGCTTCACGCTCGCGCCTCGACCGAGGTTCGAATCCATGCATGGTTGTCAAAAAGAAAAGCCCCCGTTTCCGGAGGCTTCAAGTTCAAATGGTGCGGCGTATAGGATTCCGCGCATCCGCTTCGCGGATCCGCACCGGCTTCGCCCGCCTGCCGGCGTGCTCGCCCGCTCGCTACGGACGCTCCGCGTCCGCTTCACGCTCGCGCCTCGACCGAGGTTCGAATCCATGCATGGTTGCCATAAAAGAAAAGCCCCCGTTTCCGGAGGCTTCAAGCTCAAGTGGTGCGGCGTATAGGATTCGAACCTATGACGTTCTGATTCGTAGTCAGACCCTCTATCCAGCTGAGGTAACGCCGCAGCGCAAGACATATAAAACCACTTTAGTTAGTTGGAGTCAAGCACAATCTCAAACTTTTTTCGAGAATATGCTCCTCACGCAGCTCCGCATGCGCCAACATCCCCAATGCGATCAATCGGTTTTTCAACCACATCGAACCCGGCACCGAGTTCCCTCAAAAGCGAACGCACCCGCTGGGCGCAGTCATAATCGGCAAACGAGATGCTCAGCATGCGCGCTACCTGGTTAGAAGTCCCAACTCCATAGAACTGCTCAAGCGCCACAAGCCCCTCGTGCGTCACAAAGGTCTCAACTACATGCAGCGACTCCTCAAAGCACCATTGGGTTAACGGACCCTCGCTCGTCTGCCGCACCACCAAACCACCCATACCCGATGGCTCACACGTAACTAGTAGGTGCTCCCCACCTTCATCGCTCTCAAACAAAACTACCCGTTCATCAAACAGCTCCATCGCATCCCCTTCCTCTCGCTTCAATTTAACAAAAGCATAGCAGGTAGATGGCTGTATACAGAACGTTTGTTCGTGTGTTTTCTATTGAGCTGTCCGCACGATATGGTAAGGCTTTGCGCACAAAAAGGGCGCCCCAAAAAGGAGCGCCCTCGCAAATCGCTTATGCAGGCAACCTACGCGACCGGCTCGATCTTCTCGAGGCCGCCCATGTAAGGACGAAGAACCTCAGGGATCGTGATGGTGCCGTCGGCGTTCTGGTAGTTCTCCAGGATGGCGGCCATGGTGCGGCCAGCCGGCAGGCCGGAACCGTTGAGGGTGTGCAGGTAGCGCGAGCCCTTGAAGTTCTCGGGGTCGCGATACTTGATGTTGGCGCGACGGGCCTGGAAGTCGCCGCAGTTGGAGCAGGAGCTGATCTCCTTGTAGGCGTTGTAGCTCGGCAGCCAGACCTCGATGTCGTAGGTCTGACGGGCAGAGAAGCCCAGGTCGCCGGTGCACAGGCTAATCACGCGATACGGAAGGCCCAGCTGCTGAAGCAGGAACTCGGCCTCGGCGGTCATGCTCTCAAGCTCCTCGTCGGACTCCTCCGGCTTGGCAAACTTGACCATCTCGACCTTGTCAAACTCGTGCTGGCGGATGATGCCGCGGGTGTCGCGACCAGCGGAGCCGGCCTCCTCGCGGAAGCAGGGGGTGAAGGCGGTGTAGCGGCGCGGCAGGGTGTCGGCGTCGAGAACCTCACCGGCGTGCAGGTTGGTAAGCACGACCTCGGCGGTGGGAATCAGGAAGTTATCGCCCGAGACGTGATAGGCGTCGTCCTCGAACTTGGGCAGCTGACCCGTGCCAAACATGGTCTGACGCTTGACGACGATGGGCGGCCACCACTCCTTGAAGCCACGGCTCGTGTGCGTGTCCAGGAAGAAGTTGATAAGGGCGCGCTCCAAGCGGGCGCCGGCGCCACCGAGAACAGTGAAGCGGCTGCCGGAGAGCTTGTTGCCACGCTCGAAGTCGAGGATGTCCAAATCGGTACCCAGATCCCAGTGCGGCTTAAAGTCGAAGTCGAACTCGCGCGGGGTGCCCCAGCGGCGACGCTCGATGTTCTCGTCCTCGTCCTTACCGTACGGGGTAGCCTCGCACGGAATGTTGGGCAGGTGAGACATGAAGTCGTACTGCTCCTGCTCAAGAGCGGTACGGCGCTCGGCCAGACCGTCGATCTTCTCGTTGACGGCGCGCACGGCCTCCTTGGCGGCCTCGGCCTCGTCCTTCTTGCCCTCCTTCATCAGGGCGCCAATCTTCTTGGACTCGGCGTTACGCGTGGCCTGGAGCTCCTCGACCTCGGTGATGACGGCACGGCGCTCGTCGTCGAGTTCAAAGAACTTCTCGCGATCCCAAGACGTCTGGCGATTTGCCATGGCGGTATCGATGGCATCGGGGTTCTCGCGAACAAACTTGATATCAAGCATTAGATCCTCCGGCGATATACATTCCATTTAGGTTGCAACCTTGTACATGTATGGGCAAGTATATACTTATGAGCGTTTACGACCCAACTCAACTACGCAAGAAGGCACCCAATGGACGCAGTTTTTTCCTTTTTGTTTGGCACCCGCACCGGTTTTGCCATCCTTTTCGCCGGCGGCATCCTGCTGTTTGCGATTCTTGCCTTTGTAATGGAGAAGCGCACCCATAAGATGTACGTCGACCGTGGACCCAAGTCCGAGGACGAGGAAGACAGCTTCTGGGACTAACCTGCCAAAAAGGGACAGGTTTATTTTGGTCGGTTTTATCTGGGCAAACGCCGGCGCCCCGCAACCGGAATCGAGCCGGTTGCGGGGCGCTTTTTGCTAAAGGGACAAAACCGCAGGAAAACCAGCCAAAATAAACCTGTCCCTAAATGGAAGGTTTTACTGAAGGGTGGCGTCGATGGCCTTGACCAGGGCGCTGCGCATGCCGGCATCCTCGAGCGCGATGACGCCCTTGATGGTGGCGCCGCCGGGCGAGCATACGGCATCCTTCATCGCCGCAGGATGCTGGCCAGTTGCAAGCTGCAGCTTTGCCGTACCCAGCACCATCTGGCTCACAATGCGATAGGCATCGGCACGCGGGATACCGTGCTTGACCGCCGCATCGCCCAGGGCCTCGATTGCCATAGCGACAAATGCCGGAGCGCAACCACCCACCGTGCCGCCCACAAACAGCAGGCTCGTATCGAGCTCGACCACCGCACCGAGCTTGCCAAGCAGATCAAGCACCACTGCGCTCTGCTCATCACTAAGCGTGGAAGCCTTCTCGCAAGCGATGACGCCCTCGTCCACCGAAACCGGTGTGTTGGGCACCGTCGAGATATGCGCAACGCCCGGCAGGACCTGCTCCCACTTGGCACTGTCCCAGGTCCAGGCAACCGACAGAACGACCTTTTTGGCAAGAGCATCCTTGAGCGGGGCGAATACCTTCTCGATCATGTACGGTTTGACCGCAGCGACCACGATATCGGATGCGGCGACGACCTCGGCGGCATCGTGGCAGGCGACCATGCCGCGCGCCTCGCAGCGCTCAACCAGTGCGTCGTAGCGACCCGCACAGGCGCACATGTCGCTCGCAGCTACACCGGCAGCGATCCAGCCATCGGCCATAGCGCTCGCCATATTGCCAAAACCGACAAATCCAATCTTCATATCGCATAGTCCTTTCAGACACATTCCTCAAAACGAAAGGTATTGTCCCACGCCATTGTTTCGTATTGCCGACCTATTTGTGATACGGCTCGCCACGGCTGATCTTGCAGGCACGGTAAATCTGCTCTAGCAGCACCACACGCGCCAGGTTATGCGGCAAGGTAATGTGTCCAAAGCTGAGCATCTCGTCGGCGCGGGCGCGCACCTCATCACTCACGCCGTCCGAACCGCCGATTACAAAGGCAATGTCGCTGCTGCCTCGCAGCATAAGATCGTCGAGCCGCGCCGAGAGCTCCTCACTCGAACGCTCCTTGCCCTCGATAGCCAGCAGGATCACATGCGCCCGAGACGGCAATGCAGCAAGAATTGCCGCCCCCTCCTTGTCGCGCGCGGCATCCACGCCGCCCGCCTTAGCCGGGTCGATATCGGCCACCTCGCGGATATCAACCTTGGCATAGGCACCTAGGCGCTTGGTGTACTCAGCGCACGCGTCCTTCCAAAAGCGCTCCTTGAGCTTACCGACGCAAACGACGGTGTATTTCACGCGCGTCTACTCCTTCGAATCGTTTTGAACTTTGCTGGCGGTCAGCATCTGCTCGAACATCGAGGCCGACTGCGAAAAGTCGCTCGGCAGCACGACCGTCGAGGTTTTACCCGTGCGAGCGAACTCCGTCATCATCTCGGACCACTGCGTAAACATGAACAGTTGGTTGGCCTCGTCATTGCCGACACCCGTCTCTTGGATGATCTCGAGCGAATCTTTGATACCCAGCGCGATGGCCTTGCGCTGGTTGGCGATGCCCTCGCCCGCCTTTTCCATTGCCTCGGCCTCGGCGGTCGCCTCGGTGACGCGCTTGATGCGGTCGGCCTCAGCGAGCTCCTGTGCCGCAGCGCGCTTGCGCTGGGCAGCGTTGATGTCGTTCATGGAGTTCTCGACCTCGGTCGGCAGCGCGATTTTGGTGATGAGTGTCGACACAAGGGTGAAGCCGTAGGCAGCCATCTGCTCGGACACGGTGGCATTAACGTCCTTGGCGATGTCATCCTTCTTGGCAAAGACCTCATCGAGTGTGTAGACGGGAATCGAAGAGCGCAGAGCGTCGGTGATGAAGTCACGCATCTGGTCGACGGGCTCCTGCAGCATATAGTAGCTCTTGTAGATGCCCGAATCTGCCGGGCCGGCGCCCATGTCATAGCTCACGTGGTACTGAGCAGAGACCTCAAGGCCGATGGTCACGTTGTCCTGGGTCTTAACGTCGATGCCAAAACCGTTTTTCATGGTGCGCAGACTCACCGTGGCGGCCTTGCGGTCGATCACGGGCACCTTCATGTGGAAGCCCGCGTTGACGATGCGGTTAAACTTGCCCAGACGCTCAATGATCACGGCATGCTGTTGTTCAACGACATAGCAGGCGTTAGGAAGCAGCAGCAACAGGATGATGATGGGAATCAAAAGGCTGGTAAGGGCGGCGATGATACCGGACAACAGCATGGTCTCTCCTCTGATAGGCACACGTTGGCACTAGGATACCCGCACGAAGCAGCAACATGACATCAACAAGAGGCCCATAACAAAAAAGCTCCCATTGCTGGGAGCTCTTTCATTTAATGGTGCGGGCGAAAGGACGTCCGCGTATCCGCTTCGCGGATCCGCACCGGCTTCGGCCGCCTGCCGGCGTCCTCGCCAGCTCGCTAAAAACGCTCCGCGTTTTCTTTACGCTCGCTCCTTCACAGGTTCAAGTCCCTGTGATGGGCCCATAACAAAAAAGCTCCCATTGCTGGGAGCTCTTTAATTAAATGGTGCGGGCGAAAGGACTTGAACCTTCATGGGGTTGCCCCCATACGGACCTGAACCGTACGCGTCTGCCAATTCCGCCACGCCCGCGTGCAAGAATTAGAATAACGGAGCGCCACCACGAACGCAAGAACTATTTTTGAAAAAGTTTGCAGGCATTCTCCCAAGCGGCTTGCGCGATTGCCTCAGCATCCTCGCCGGTACGATCGACACGGTCGTTGACCAGCGTGTTTGCCGTAATGGAGATCATTGCGGGCTCGCATTCAAGACCGCGGATGGGCTCCGGAGCCATATACGGGCAATCCGTCTCGAACAAAAATCGATCGAGTGGGGTTGCCGCAAATGCCTCGCGCACATCGTCGTTGCGCTTAAAGGTGGCCGCACCGCCATAGGCGATATAGCAGCCCAAATCCACAAAGCGCTCCATCGTGGCGCGGTCCTCGCCAAAACAGTGCAGCACACAACCAGCCTGGGGCACACCCACCTCGCGCAGTACGTTGTACGCATCAACGTGCGAGGTGCGCTCCCCATCCGAGTCCTCGTGACGCAGGTGCAGCTCCACCGGCACATTGCGGCGCACGGCAAGCTCGAGCTGGCGCGCCATGCAATCAATCTGCACGTTATGGGGTGCCGGCGCGATATCGTCGTCATAGTCCATGTGATAGTCCAGGCCGATTTCGCCAATACCGGCGCATAAGGGGTCATCAAGTGCGGCAACGACCTGTGCATGAACGTCGTCGGTATAGTCCGGCGCGCCATACGGATGCACGCCGGCAAGATACTTGATCTGCGGGATATCCTGCATCGGAAGAATCTCGCGCACCAGCCAGTCGCTATAGTCCGCCACGCTGCGCTTGTCGGCAATGGGGTCGAACATCGTCACCAACAGGTCGACGCCCGCGGCTTTGGCACGCAGGAGCGTCTCGGGCACATCCTTGCCCCAAAACGAAAGCAGATGTGCATGCGTGTCGGCAAGCGGCGCCAAAGGCACGGGACAAGCAACCGTCTTCTTTTTCTTGGTAAACGTCACGCGTTCGGCATTAGGCATCATGGATTAGCTCCTGGGCCAGGCGGACAAAGTCAGCAACATCGAGCGTCTCGGCGCGCGTGGTGGGTGAGATACCGCAAGCCTCAAAGGCGGCATCGAGCACGTCCTTGGCAAAGCCGTTGGCGCTCATGGAATTGCGGATGGTCTTGCGACGCTGAGCAAATGCGGCGTCAATCACGCGGGCCACAAACTCGCGATCGAGTCCTTCGGGCACCACGCCGTCAACACGGTCGATACGCACGACGGCCGAGTCCACGTGCGGTGCCGGCATAAAGCAACGCGGCGGCACCTCAAAGCGACCCGTCACCTGCGCATACAGGCCGAGCTTTGCCGTATAGCCGCCATAGGTCTTATTGCCCGGCACTGCGGCAATGCGATCGGCAACCTCCTTTTGAACCATGACGACGGCGCGCTTGAGCGCGGGCATCGTCTGGAAGAACTGCAGGATGATCGTCGCCGCCACGTTATAGGGCAGGTTCGCGACAAATACCGTCGGCTCACCGCCCGCAACCTGCTCAATCTGCTCCGGCGTCACCCTGAGCGCGTCGCCCATGATAAAGCGGAAGTTGGCGTAGTCAGCGGCGTGAGCATCGAGCACCGGCTCGAGCTCGGGGTCGGCCTCGATCGACGTGACGCACGCCGCCTCCTGCAGCAGCGCAAGCGTGAGCGTACCAACGCCCGGACCGACCTCGAGCACGCGCTCATCGCCCGCAAGCTCGGAAAGCTCGCAAATGCGCTCAATTACATGGTTGTCGATCAGGAAGTTCTGGCCCAGGCGATGCTTGGTCGCAAGGCCAAACTCCTCCAGCAGCTCCCTTGTTGCCGTGGGGTTTGCCAAAGGCGAAGTTGTCATAGTTGCCTCCTTAGCATGGCGGCGGCGTCTTGAAACAAAAGGGCATGGACCGTTGCGGCCATGCCCTTACATCTAAACAGCAAATTGCCGATATGGCGCGCGGCGGCTTAGCCCAGACGCGGGAACAGCGGCTCGCCCTTCTCGACGGGCTGACCACCGGCAAGCAAGCCCCAAGCGCAAATGCCCTTGAGGTCGTCGCTCGCGGCCTCGTCCTCGCACGACAGGCGGCGCAGGGCCTCGGCAGAAGTCTGGGGCATGAGCGGCATCAGCAGGTGAGCGGCAATGCGGATAGCCTCGAGCAGGTTGTAGATCACAAATGCCAGCTCGTCAGCCTTGGTCTCGTCCTTGGCAAGCGCCCAGGGCTCGGAGTCCTCGATGTAGTGGTTGGCGGCATGGATGAGCTCCATGACCTCGTCCTTGGCTCCACCGTAATCGAGCACGTCCATCTTGGCCATGTAGCGATCGACCAGGCCATCGGCAATCTTTGCCAGCGGGTTGTCGAACGCTTCGAACGATGCAGGCTTGGCGGGCGCGCAACCGTCAAAGTACTTGCCGCTCATGTTGAGCGAACGCGAGATAAGGTTACCCCAACTGTTGGCCAGGTCGGCGTTGTAGACCTGCTCCATGCGCTCGAAGCTGATGGCGCCGTCGGTGCCGGGCACCACGTCGGTCATAAAGTAGTAGCGATAGCCCTCGACGCCCAGCATGTCGATAACATCCTGCGGAGCGATGGCGTTACCGCGGCTCTTGGACATCTTCTCGGCCTTGCCGGTCTCGGCATTGCGCACGGTCAGGAAGCCATGGGCAAAGACGTGCTCGGGCAGGGCCTCGCCGATGGCCATGAGCATGGCCGGCCAAATAACGCAGTGGAAGCGGATGATGTCCTTGCCCACGATGTGGAACTGCGCGGGCCAGCGATAGGCCAGCTCGGCACGCGCCTCGTCGGTGTCGACACCGTAGCCGACGGCCGTCATATAGTTGAGCAGCGCATCGAACCACACGTAGGTCACGTGACCCTCGTCAAACGGGACCTGAATGCCCCAGTCAAAGCTCGTGCGGCTCACGGAAAGGTCGTTAAGGCCGCCCTCGACAAAGCTACGCACCTCGTTCATACGGAACGCAGGCTCGACAAAGTCGGGGTGCTCGTCATAGAGCTTGAGCAGCTTGTCCTGGAAAGCGGAAAGCTTAAAGAAGTAGGACTCCTCCTGCACGCGCTCAAGCGGACGGTGGCAATCGGGGCACAGGTGCTGGCCGACGCTACCGTACTCTTCGTCACCCTTCTGGACCTGCGTATCGGTAAAGTAGGTCTCGTCGGGCACGCAGTACCAGCCGTCATAGCTGCCCTTATACAGGTAGCCGGACTCCTTCATGCGCTCCCACAGATACTGCACGGCGTGATGCTGGCGCGGCTCGGTGGTACGGATGAAGTCGTCGTTGGAGATCTCGAGCTTGCTCCAAAGCTCCTTGAAGTGCGGAGCCTGACTGTCGGTCCACTCCTGCGGCGTCATGCCATGCTTGGCTGCGGCCTCGGCGACCTTCTCGCCGTGCTCGTCCATGCCAGTCAGGAACTTGACGTTATAGCCGGCGGAGCGGCGATAGCGAGCCTGAACGTCGGCGATGATAGTGGAATAAGCCGTGCCCAGGTGCGGATCGGCGTTGACGTAGTAGATGGGCGTCGTGATAAAGAACGAAGGCTTGCTTTGATCCATGGGGTTTGTCCTCCAGAAAAACGTTGCATACAGGGGATGATTCTAGCGCAAGGGCTGGATATCCTCCATCTATTGCATATCGAGCACCATGGCATAGACATCGCGCTTGCGGCGCGAATACTTCTGAGACAGGCGCTTGGCCACCGCAGAGGCGGGCTCCCCCTCCTCGAGCGCGGCGCGGATATCCTCGCGCAGAGCCTCGTCGGGATCCGCTGCCGCGGCGCCAACCGGCACCATGCCGGCCTCCTCATCCTCGCTCGGTGACGCGATGACCAGCGCAATCTCGCCCTTTACCTCACCGCGAGCACGCAGCTCCTCGGCGAGCTGGGCAGCGGACCCGCGTAAGACCTCCTCGTGCAGCTTGGTGAGTTCGCGGCAGATGGCAACCTCACGCTGGGGAAAGACCTCCGCCACGGCCTCGAGCGTCGCCACGATGCGATGTGGAGACTCGTAGAAGATGAGCGCACCGGGCACCATGGCAAGGCGCTGCAAACGGCGCACACGGTCGCCGTGCTTTCGGCCCAAAAAGCCCTCGAAGAAAAAATGCTCGCAGGGAATGCCAGACGAAACAAGCGCCGTGACGCAAGCAGAGGGCCCGGGAATAACTTCGACGGGCACATCGGCCTCACGCGCCGCCTCGACCAGCGCCTGGCCGGGATCGGACACGCTCGGCATGCCGGCGTCCGAGGCAAAGGCGAGGGTCTCCCCCGCCAGCAGACGGTCGACCAGACCGGCGGCGCGGCTGGCGATCACATTCTCGTCGCAACGGACAAGCGGCTTGGAAATGCCCAGGTGCATCAGCAGCTTTGACGTCACACGTGTGTCTTCGCAGCAGATGGCATCGGCGGCGGCAAACGCCTCGCCAACGCGCGGGGACAGGTCGCCCAGGTTGCCGATGGGCGTGCCGACCACATAGAGTTTGCCCGTATGGGCGCTGTTTTGCGTCATATCAACCTATTCAATCATGCCGCGCTCGAGCGTGCCGAGTGCCGCGCGGGCGTCCCATGCTGCAATACGCTTCTCGGTCTTCCAAGTTTGGAAGAACCAACCGGCAGCCGGCGCAAACGAAGCCAGCTGGTTGGCGATAAACACGCGCTCGTAGGCATTACGACCCTCGGGCGTAACCGACGAGTTGGCAAAAATCGCCGCACCCGACCATTCACCAACCAAAACAGGGAATCCGGCCGAGATTGCCTCCTTGAGCTCGCGCTTGTTGCGCGAAATCGCCGTCGTCAGCCCGCGGGGACTCGTGATGTCGAGCGCATACTCGTCGCGGTAATGGTACAGGTGAAGGTCCATGTAGACGTTCTTGTACTTGGCACCGCGCATAAAGTGCTTCCACTCGCCAGGGTGTCCCGAAGAGGAAAAGACGACAATCTTGTCCTCGGGCATATACGAACGAACGAGCTCGTACGCGTCACGATAGAAGTTACGCAGGTAGTGCGCCGGAATACCGTCCGTCATGGTAAAGAGGCTCTTGCGTACGCTCATCTGCGGCGTATCCAACAGCTCGATGCCCAGCAGACTCTCGGCTTCACCGTAGCGATCGGCCAGGCGCTCGAGCACATCGAGCGCAACGTGACGGCCATTGGTAGACGAATGCCACTCGGCAACAGCCTCCGGCGTGGTGGGCGAATCGTTGGAATCGCCCTGACCGCCGGGTACAGTCGCCAGATCGAGCAGTACGCGGATGTTGTACTTGGCGGCCCACTCAATAGCACGGTCGATATAATCGACGACCGAGATGTAGGAGGCGTCTGACTCCTGCGAGCCAAAGGCATACCACGGCACCGGCAGGCGCACGGCGTTGAGACCGATCTGCGCCATACGACGAAAATCGTCCTCGCTCACAAACGTCTCGTAATGGCGACGCATGCGCTCGTTATAGGCAGCGGTGCCCATAGCCTCCTGCAGCTCGGCTGCATTGGATGCTCCGGTCGCTGCATAGAGCGACGGGGTCACCCAAGGCTCGGGAATAAACCAGCCAGAGAGATTAACGCCGAGAATCCTCTCCATCACGGCCCCCTTCGAATCGCGCAGGTCGAGCCTGCATCGTATTGCATAGGAAAAGTATCGTTTTGAGTATACCCGCGCGTGCGGACAGGCGACCGAACGGTCTACAAAGTGGCGCAAAAGTGGGAGGAATGTCCGGGCAGACGGGCCCGAGATGGCGCGCCGAGATGCACACGCGCGCCGGAAGTAGGCGGCCGGAAAGCGTGTCCCGTTTTTTCGCAAAAGACTGGGATGCATTTTCCGTTCGAGGCCTCAACCGGAAAATGCATCCCGTTCTGAGCGCGGGATCTGGGACGCAGTTTCCGCCAAGGGCCGCAAAAGGAAAGCGCGTCCCATTCTGACGCCGGATTCCGGGTCACGCTTTCCCAAGCGGTCTCAAAGCGGAAAACGTATCCCGCTCTGAAGCCAAATTCCGGGACGCAGTTTCCGCGGGTCTCTCGATAAAAGAAAAGGACCCCTTTGCAGAGGTCCTTATCAAGTCAAGGTGGCGGGGAAGGGAATCGAACCCCTGACACGAGGATTTTCAGTCCTCTGCTCTACCAACTGAGCTACCCAGCCATTTGAGGTGTGCCTTGTTTCAAGGCTTGATTAGTATAACCAAGGACGCGCTCCGGTCAACCGAGAATTTTAAAAAAGTTTTTGAGCACGACATCGGCCACGATTTCGCTCCTATAGAACGGCACGTCAGAAGCATCAACCGGCCGCAAGAAGTTTTTCACTCAGTCCCTTAAGCCGGCACGCGTTGAAGAACAGCGGACGAAACAATGATTGAAGGGCGTTCGAGTGCCGCCCAGGCGCCGGGGCAGGAACACATACGCCAAGGGCGAACGTTTTCGCAGCAAGTAAGAACATTGCCATTGCGATCGATAAAGGCGATGTCGATGGGATAGGCCATAAAGCAGGTGTGAACCGAGGAGCAGCGCGGAAATGCCATGACAAACGGCAGTCCGCTGGCGGCAATCGGCCGCCGTCCCAGCATACCGCGCAGACGCACGGTAAACGACTCCGCCACCACAAACTCGGCCGGCGTCCAGCCCAACCTGTTGAGCGCCCGCGCGTAGGCGATATAGGACGAGACCGCGGTCACATGACCACCCCCGGACGCCATGGATCGACCGTCACCGCACGTTCATGCGTGAGCATCGCCGGCGCCCCCAGGGAAACGCCGGCGATGCTCAGCGAACTCGGCCACGGCTCGTAGTGCATGGTGCAGGTATAGGTCCTAAACGTGCCAGAAAGAGAGAACAGGCCACCATCCGATGACGCCGTGCCTTGCTCGCTCGAGACCTCGATCTGTAGGTCATATCCCTCCATGGCATCCTGAATCTGAGCTTGAACGGTCGCGGAAGCGTCAATGGAGCTTTCGTCACCCTCCCCGCCCGGCGCCACAGCGTGCGCCAGCACGATGTCGGGCACCACGCGGTCGAAGCGCGCGACCGCGCCGGCAAAGATCATGACGTTGTACACGATGAGAGCCAGCACGATCAGGACTGGCGCGACCACGACCATCTCGACCGTCGCCTGGGCACGCTCCTCGCGCAAGCCCGCGAGAATGCCCATTACGACCCACCGCCAAAAGCTCCCACCAGCGTGGCAACATCGACAGTGAGCGGGATGGAGCCGCCGCCGGGCAGCGGGATCTCCGCAAGCGTGAACACCGCGCCGCTGATGGTGCGCTCGACGTGATATTCCAAGGCCTCGCAAAGTGCCTTGGGGTCAGTCACGCCCAATGGGATTTTTCGCAGGGTATCTTGAGTTTTGGAGATGCCTGCGATATCGGACCCCGGACTTTTGATGACATTGGCGGTATCGGTCAGCACCGGTTTTCGCAGACGCAAATCGCACGGTTCGAGTCCCAGCGCCGCCACGGAGGACGAGACGGTGTCACCGAGCCAGGACGCGATGGAGCCCAACGCGCCGCTACTCCCTCCCAAGCCACCGATCAGCTGTCCCATAAGCTCGTCGGCCGCACCCTGGATGTCTCCGTACCCCACAAGTAGGCGACCCCAAACATCCATAACGCCGTCGAGCACGCCGGCAACGCCGCCCGAACGCTCCTCCAGCGTCGAGAAAAACCGCGAGAGAACGTTATTTTGTGCCGTCGCATCATCGGGCGCGAGCACTGCAGCAGAAATTGCACCACGATCGCCAAGCTCAACTGCCGTGTTAAACGAAGAGTTGAGCTCGTCGGGACTCGTGACATCGCCCGAGACCGCAAAGGCGACCACGCCGTTGCGACCGGGCGGGGCGATGCGCGGACGCTCACCGGATAGTTCTTTGATGGCGGTATCGAACGCATTGCCCGCACGGTCGGCTTCGTCCTCGGTCTGACGCTCGAGCTCAAGCTCCTTGTTACGACAGTCGACGTAGTCCTCCAGGGCGTCTTTAAACTTGTCAAAGTGATACTCGAAGCCGTTTTCGATAGAGGTTGAAGGCGCCGCAACAGCACCAAGCGACGAAACGCCAAAATGGCATTTGCTGCATTTATCCTGCCCATCGTAATCGGCAACCGAAGCAAATCCGCTCGGCGTTCCTTTCTTATAGTTAGGGCAGGTCGTTCCGTAATGCAGATGCGCCTTGCCATCGTTCACGCTCGTCGGCCACACCGCATCGGTATAGAGTTCCGTCGCCCGAACCTCATCAGAGTTGCGCGGCAGCAGCGGAATATAGGAGGAAACCCTGTCTCCGTTCTCGGTTATATATGCCCGATCGACCTCCGCGCTCGCATAGGTATAAAACGCCTTACGCGCCGCAGACTCTGCCTTCATCTCGACACTCGAGCCTTGGGGCTTCTCGTTTGCCAGACGCCGATGGTAGTAGGCCTTCGCACGATCGAGCGCCACTTGCGGTTCCCACGTAACGCTCGAAGCGTAATGCGGATTTTGAACACCGGAGAGATCCGTTAGGCTTTTCGCACGCTCCCACATACACGAACAGCTGCCGACCGAACCTTTATCCGATCCACCGCAATCCGCTAGCCAGGCGCGCTCTTTGGCCTTCGCCGTCTCCTCCGATGCTTTTTGTAGCTCCTCGGCCGCGCGCTCCAGATCTTCCGACGCATCTTTAATGGCATCGGTCGAGATTTCGGATCCTTCGAGCGCAACGAAATCCGACTCGGATGTCCTGGGCACGGCAAGCGCCGTACCGGTATAGGTCACGCCGTCGGTATCCTGCGCCGATACCGCCTGCATGGCGCGCGCGGCAACCAGGTACGGCAAGGCGGTCTCGATCTTTTGCAGGCCCTTTGCCGCACTTTTGGCAAACTTGTTACGCGTTTTAATGATCCGGGTTCCCGTATCGATGATATCGCTGCCGACAACCTCGGCGCCCGGAATGAGAATGGCAACCAAGCCGGTGCCGATCGTGGCAAACCCCGCCAGGCCCAAACTCAAAATACTCGCATCGACCACCGTGGCGGCCGTGTGATAGGACGACACCACGTTGGCGCCCGCCAGTGCACCGCTATCGGCCGCCACCTGGGTGTCTCCGGCGCGCGACATGCTCCATATCGCCGCGGTCGACGAAAACAGCAGCGTAAGCACCACCAGAATGACAACCGCAGAGGAGAGCGTGGTATAGGCACCGTCTTCGATAAACAAGTCGATACCGGCACGGCCCATAAAGCCGCCCCGCTTGTGGCGAGTGCCTGGTCGACGGCGGGCCGCAAACCCTTGCGTCACCCGCAGCAGGCAGCGCCTAATCCCATGCAGCAATCCATGAATCATAATCTCCCTCCAGCCATTCGGGACGCGATCGATACGAGACGTCGACCTTGAGCTCGACATAGCCGCCCTCACCCGCACTGCCCATGGCCTGCACAAATGCACCGATCACGGGCAGCGGCTTAACCTCGCCGGCAACAGACACGGACGAAACGCCGCCGGCACCGGCCCGCCCCAACTCGATATCCCACGACAGCGGCCCGCCGGCATGAAAAATCGAGACGTTGGGCACCGCGGCAAGTCTGCGGCGAGTGAACTCCTTAAGGCCATCGTCGTCCTCAACCGTCGTCGTGGTCATAAGCCGCGCGGTCTCGGCGGCGGCGGACTCCATGACCGCGCGCGTATAGAGCAGGCACACCGGCTGCAACGCGAGCAAGATAAGCGTCAAAAACGTCGGCAGCAAAAAGGCGGCCTCGACCGTAGACTGCGCCCGATCCTCGCACGCGATATCAATACAGAGCGATGTCCTTGGCACCCGTCGCGGCATCGATAACCGACGATGGGGCGACGCCATGGGACGCCGCCCGCTCGACCAGCGCCGCCAAGCGCCCATCGGTGCCAGCGCGCCAAAGCCCCGCAATCGCCAGCACGATCGATAACAGTGCCACGGTGACGATGGCGTATTCGACGGTCGACTGAGCAGATTCCTCACGCAGGACACCATGCATTTCACGACCCCTCCTTTGACTCCGTTGTTTGCGGAACCAGACGCACGGCACGCAGGCGGCACGAGGCATCGCCGGCATCCGCGGCAACCGTCACCATGTCGACCCAGCCTCGCCCATCGCGCACGATGGCGCCCCATACGTTGCCCTTAATATCGAGATAGCCGCTCAGGGCGAGCTGGGCCGTGGGCACCTCACGGTAGGCGCGCAACAGGTCTGCCGCCGCCTCGGTCATCGGCCGGTCCTCGGACCATGCGAGTCGAACCGCGATCGCGTTGTCTGCAGACGGCTCCGTCGCGCTGGCGGCCCGCTCGTCGAGCGCCTGCAAAAAGGTACGAGCCGTGACGGCGGCATTCTGACCGCCCATATCTCCCGCGCCTTCTGCTTGTGACACCGCCGCCGAACCCGATCCCAAATCGGCAGTAGCGCCTGGACGCTGCTGCCGCGCAACACCCAGCCCCCAAAGCGTCACCGCTATTGCCACGAGCAAACAGACGAGCACCAGCGGCGAACCAACAGGCCGCCTGCCTCCTACAGGCTGTTGATGCCGTCTTTGATCGCATTCCATAGTTCTTCGACTTTGCTCTTAAACGCGACGATGGCGATAATCGCGATCACTACGAGCACGCCGACCAAGATGGCGTATTCGGTAGTGCCCTGCGCGTTCTCCTCCCGCAACAGCGCCTTGGCACGCTGGCGAGCGCGGATTGCCCGGCAAAAAGCCCAGCTCCAAGCCTTGCCCGCAATGTCGGTCATCGTGTTCATGTATTCCTCCCTACATCATCCCGCCTGCTCCCAGCAGCGGGCCCAATATGGACAGAAGCAACGCCGGCAAGATGAGCGTGCCGGTGGGAATCAGCAACTTGACCGGTGCGCGCTCGATCTCGCGCTCGACTGCGGCGCGATGGGCCGCACGGATCTCGCGACTTTGAGCAGCCAGCGTCTCGGCCAGCGGAGCGCCCAGGGCGAGCGCCTGCCCCACCGTGATGGCAAAGGTCTCGAGCGCCCTCACGTCCAAATCACGCGCGGCAGCCAACAGCTCGGCCTCGCGCGTCCCCACGCCCACCTGCCACGCCATGCAGGCTCGCTCAAGACGGACGGCCAGCACCGACCGACGGTTGGCGCAGAAAATCTCGAGCGCCGCGTCAAACGAAAGGCCGGCAGAAAGCCCCAGGCGCACCACGTCGATCATCTCGGACACCTCACCGAGCGACATCCGCGCCGGGCCGCCCGCCCCAATCGCGCCCTTCATTCGCGCGGTCAGGGCATCAATCACCGAGCAGCCCGCAGCAATGACCAGTACCGCCTCACGCTTGCACGTCTCTGCAATCTTGCGGGCATCCGCACGCTCCAAACCTGTCGCGGCAAATACGCTCAGGGCACACAGACAAGCCGCGACCCCGACCAGAGCGCTCATAACTCCACCCGCATAATGCGCCGGATAACTACCAGGGCAACGACGTTGAGGGCAAGCCCCAGCACCACGGCGCCCGCACCAGCCGGCGTCGCAAGACCGCGGCGAAAGTCTGCCGAAAGCAAAGCCAGCACCGCGCACATGCCCGCCGGCATCGCCGCGACCATGTGTGCCGACATACGCGCCTGTGACGTCTTAACGTCCAGACGGCGTTTGAGCTCAATGCGCTCACCCACCATGCTCGACGCCTCGGACAGCAAGCCGGCAAGCGGAGCCCCGGTACGTTGCGATACTTTGAGCGCCAAGGTGACAAGCGAAAGGCCGGGGGCATCGATGCGAACGAGTAGGTCATCGAGTGCGTCGGTCGCCGAGATACCGCAATCGATTGCCGCCGCCACCCGCAAAAACTCGGTATGCACCGGCTCTTGCGCATGGGCGCCCACAAAGCGCATGCCCTGTGCCAGCGAATGCCCCGAGGCAAGCGACATGGATAACGCCGTGAATGCCTCGGGCATGGCCTCTTCTACATCATGCTGCTCGCGTCGGCGATCGAAGGTGTCATGCGCGGCACCCACGCCAAACGGCACCACCAGCCCCAAGACAAAGCCGATGGGCGACAACGACGCAACGGCCAGCAAAACGCTGCAGATACCGCTCGACAGCAGCAGAAATGCCAGACGAGCCGCGTTATCCTCAATAGCAAGCCCAAGACGATCTGCGGGGACCAGCGATGCCCACGAGCGGGCAATCTTTGTCAGCAGGTCGTTTTCCGCCAACTCACGGGGCAGCTTCTCCGCCATCGATTCGAGCGTCTGGCGCGCCAGCTCCGCCGGCGGCATCCGCGGCACACGAGGCTCTGCCCCACACGCCGTCGCGACAGAAAGCCCCGCCAAACCCCCTACGACGAGGGGCAGAGCGATCTCCATTCGTCCACCTCCTCTTGCGCAAGCGTTCCCGACCGCAAGCCCTCCGCAATAAACGGCGGCTCGCGGTCGAGCGTCCAGGCGCGTTCGGCGGCATCGAACGTCACGTAGCGTTCGAGCTCGACACCGCCCGACGCGCCGCGGTGAACCCCCGAATATGAGGCCACAAAGCGCCTGCCATCTGCATGGCGCTCGGACATCACGATGCCGTCGAGTGCCATGGCGATCTGCTCTTCGATAAGCTCACTCGGCAAATCGATGCCGTAACGCGCAAGCAGCGTCAGGCGAACCACGGTCTCCTGCTCGGTGCCCGCATGGAGCGTGGTGAGCGAGCCGTCGTGGCCCGTGTTCATGGCCTGCAGCATGTCGCAGCACTCGGCACCGCGCACCTCGCCCACGACGATGCGGTCGGGGCGCATACGCAGAGCATTGGTCACCAGGTCGCGAATCGTCACCGCGCCCTCGCCCTCGATTGACGCCTCACGCGCCTCCAGACGAACAACGTGTGGGTGATGCGCAAACTTGAGCTCGGCGGAATCCTCGATCGTCACAATGCGCTCGCCGGTGGAAATCTCGCACGACAGCGCGTTGAGCAGCGTGGTCTTGCCCGACCCCGTGCCTCCCGCAACCGCCAAGTCCTGCCGCAACGACACCGCGCACGACAGCAGCTGCGCATACCAAAGCGGCAGTGACCCCAACCCCACAAGCTCGTCCAACGAACAGATGCGGTCCGAGAACTTACGAATGGTGAGGATTGGCCCGTCGATCGCCACGGGTGGAATCACTGCGTTGACGCGATAACCCGTCTTGAGGCGGGCGTTGACGATGGGGCTACGCTCGTCGATACGACGGCCGAGCGGCGAGATGATGCGGTCGATGAGCACACGGATCTGCTCGTCGTCCTCAAACGCGTGCTCGATGGGATACAAAACGCCACTGCGCTCAAAAAAGGCAGAGCGACAGCCGTTGATCATGATTTCGGTAACGGTGTCGTCCTCGATGAGCGGCTGCAGCGGTCCCAAGCCCACCACGTCATCTAGGATCTCGTCGATGATGGTCTCACGCTCAGGCGTCGCCAAGTCGGTCGGCTCTTCCACGTTGAGCGCCGCTTCCACCGCCGGACGCAGCTCAGAGCGGGCAAGGGCAGGGTCGACGTAGGCACTGATGCGCGCCACCTCGT
>URCS01000003.1 GCA_900546455.1 uncultured Collinsella sp.
CGTCCTTGTCCGCCACGCGCACGGCCACCTGCGCCTGCGGCAGCAACTTGCACGGAGCCGTGAGCTGCGAGAGCGTCTCGCGCTCGGCACGAATCACTTCCATCACGCGCAGCGAAGTCATAATGCCGTCGCCCGTGCGCTCGATATCGCCAAAGATCGTATGGCCCGTCTGCTCGCCGCCCAGGCTGTAGCCGCCCTCGCGCATCTTGGCATACACGTGACGGTCGCCCACGCCGCTGGTCACGGCGCTCAGACCGGCAAGCTCCAGCGACTTGACAAGGCCAAAGTTACTGGCAATCGTCGGCACCACGGTACCGCCCGAGAGGCGCCCGTGCTTGTTCAGATACACGCCGCACACGTACAGGATCTGGTCGCCGTCGACCACGCGCCCGCGCTCGTCCACGGCCAGGCAGCGGTCGGCATCGCCGTCGTAGGCAAAGCCCACGTCCAGGCCCTGCTCCACCACATGGCGCTGCAGACGCTCCATATGCGTGGAGCCGCAGTCGACGTTGATGTTAAAGCCATCGGGCGCGGCATTGATCACGCGCACGTCGGCACCGAGCGCGTCAAACACCGGCTTGGCCACCGAGGAAGCCGAGCCGTTGGCGCAGTCGATACCGATTTTGACGCCCTGCAGCGAAAAGTTCGCACTTGCAATGAGCGAAGCAATGTAGCGGTTGCGGCCCTGCATGTAGTCCACCGTGGCACCGATGTGGTTGCCCGTTGCCAGCGGCACCTCGCTCTTGCCATCGATGTAGTCCTCGATGAGCTCCAGCACGTCCTCGTCCATCTTAAAGCCGTCGCTGTTGACGAGCTTAATGCCGTTATCGCAAAACGGGTTGTGGCTCGCACTGATCATGATGCCGCAATCGAAGCAGCCCTCCACGGTCTGATGTGCCACGCCCGGCGTCGGGATCACGTGCAGCATATAGGCGTCCGCACCGCTCGCGACCAGACCGCTCACCAGCGCCGCCTCGAACATATAACTCGAGCGACGTGTGTCCTTGCCCACGATGACGCGCGCCTTAGCACTGCGGTTGGCGCCGTAATACCAGCCCACAAAACGGCCAATCTTATAAGCGTGCTCTACCGTCAGCCCAACGTTGGCCTCACCGCGAAAGCCGTCGGTGCCAAAGTACTTCATGCGCTCTCCTTACAAAATAGGGGCGAACAGATTGCCTGTCCGCCCCAAAATGGTACTCGATTATCTGCGCTACCAGAAAAACCCTACGCCGACGCGCTGTCGCGAGCCGCCTGGCATGTAGGAGTCTGACGCAGCGTAAGCGGCTTGTCCCCCGCCTCGGCCGACGTGGTCAGCGTATACGTGATCGTCGTCGTCTCGCCAGCATGCAGGTCAACGGTACCCGAATAGAAGGGGATTCCATGCCACGTAGCGGCGCCAAGACCAAACTGGGTGCCCTCGACGGTCAGATCAGTAATGTTGCCACCCGTCGGGGCAAACAACGAGACATTCAGACGCTCGTCGTCACGCGCGGCATCGGGTGCGCTCGCCGCAACGTAGTCGGGCAGCTTGCCAGCCTCCTCCTGCGTCATGATGTTCGTCAGGGTAACGGTGATGCGATAGGAGCACGTGCCGTCGCCGTTCTTCACGCCCTGGCCAATCTGCGTGTCGGCGTTCAGATACCAGTCGAGCTTGGAGAAGCTCAGGTTGTTAAAGTAAACGCCGGCAACGGGATCGGCACTCGGATCATCCGGATCGGGCAGCGAAGCGTCAATGCCCGTCTCTTTGATGGCATTCTGCTCATCATCGTTTCTCATCCAAGCAATCAGGCGGCCCTCTTCGGCACCGCGCTCAACGGCGCTGACAAGCTTCGCAACATCGACATCGCCGATACCGCCAAGAATCTTGTCGAAGGCAGCGCTGGCGACGGATGCAAAGATGCCGTCAGACTCCTCGACCGGATAGTTCCAGTACACATCGTGCATGAGGACCTTTGCGGCGTTGGTGCCGTCGACAACCGTTCCGTCGGGCAGTGACACGTTACCGACCAGGCCCAGCAGATACTGCAGGAACACCGGGTCGATACCGATGACGCCATCAACGTCCTGTCCATACTGGGACTTCCACAGCGCGGCGACACGCTGCGAGTTGCGGGGCCAATCAGGCGAATAGGTATTGCCCGAGTTGTACAGGTTACTGTGGTTGCCGAACAGCGCCTCATCCTCTTCGTCGACGCTCTCGACTGCCTCATCCTCGCTGAGTCCGATGCGGGGAACAAACTCGCCAATCGACATCTGGCCGTCAGTGACCGAAATCAGGCCCTGCGAACCGCCAAAGCCGCCGCAAGCACGAATCTCGACGTTGTTCATGGCGTACATAAGGTAGTTGCGCGTCTGGCCGTTGGCGCCGAGCATCTGGGGAAGGACGGGGGCGACCTTCTCCGCCGCGTCAACCGCGCCGTTGAGGGTGGCAAAGCCGTCCTTGGCCTTATCGACCAGCTCGGTCACCTGGGAAATATGAGTATCGCCAATGCCCTGGATCTTCTCGTTGGCGCTCTTGAACACCTTCGAGCTGCTGGAAAGCGAATCGGCGACCGCCTGTAGCGCGGACACGTTAATCATGCCGTCCTGGAACAGCTTGCCGGGCGTGGCCTGCGAGAGGTTATCGGCCATGGGAACCAGCGCGCTGCTCGAGACATCGGACAGGGCATCAATCATGGTGCGGGCTGCGTTGATGTCGCTGCCATACACCGGGCTAAACGAAGCCGCCGTCCACAGCGGGCTCGAGGTCTCCGCCTTCATGCTGTTGCAGAGCTCATCGATCTTCTTCGCGTCGTCAGGCAGCGTCGAAAAATCGCCCGACGTGACCTTGTCCTTAAGGCCACCGACGATCTCGACAGCCTCCTTCGCTTCACTCTTTACGGTCTTTGCCGAGTTAAGCAGCATCAAGCCGCTTGCGCCAAGCGCAACGAGAAGCACCGCGACCACAGCGGCAATAATGGCGCCGGTGTGACGCTTTTTGCGCTCGCCCTTGCGATGGCGATGACGGACCAGACCGTCAGAGGTCGAACTCGACGAAGCGTCGCTACCGTAGTTCAAGCCAAAATCGTAATAATCTTCCTTGGAACCCGAGCCCGCAAACTCGGCACCGCTATCATCCAGGCGGGCGAACGTGCCAGTCTCGGAGGCGCCGGTGTAAATCGTGCCAAGGTTACCCGTAAGCCCCGCGCCACCAGCAAAGGGAGTATTGTTGGCGGCCTTGCCGGCATTAACGTTGCCGGCAGCATTCGCGGCGTTGGCAGCACCTGCGTTGTTCGCAGGCACCGAAGGAGCCCCGCTCGGCTGCGACGCGGAGGTTGCACCGCCCGCAAAGACATTCCCTCTTGCACGGCCGGTCTTTTTTGCCTTTTGAGACTGCTCGTACAGAGCGGTAAACATCGCCGTCTCGCCCGGGGACACGCGCTTACCGGAACCGCCCTGTCCAGCGCCGCCCGGCGTGCCGGCCTTACCAGCCCCGTTCGGACGCGGCGGAACTGCAGGGCGGCCGCTATCGCTGCCCTTAAAGTGATTACCAGCCATAAAGAAATCCTCGCAATTGAGTCGCAATGAAAAAGTCCATAACGTTGCTAGTTTATGGCATTTTGAGCATCGACAGCTAAACTCCAGACACGGACATCAATTGGCGAAAATGCGGCACAACACCTTTTCTGTCTTGGCGGCGGCGCTAGCTACACCGTAAGGAACATCATCACGATGATCATGACAAAGCCGATAAGGTCGGTCGGCAAAAACACCGTCCCCAGCATAACGGCGCTGGTGATGGTCGCCGAAACCGGCTCCACAGTTCCGATGAGGCTCGCGCGCACCGAGCCGATGTCCTTAACGCCCTGCATATAAAGCATGTAAGCAAAAAACGAGCCGATAACCACGAACACCGCGAGCGCCTCGATGCCGGCAGCGTCGAGCGCCGGCATATGCGCCCAGGGCTGCACGAAGACGCACGAGACCACGCCCGCCGTGAGCATTGCCGAGCCCGTGACGATGGGGCTGCCGTATTCGGGCAGGATCTTGGCGGGAATCACCGCCATACACGCGGCGCTGACCGCACACATAAGACCTGCTGCCAGGCCAAGCGGCGAGATATTCAGGCTGGTGGGGTCGCCGCCGGTGGCGATTAAAAAGGTTCCACCCAGAGCCAGGCCAATGCCGATGACTTCGCGAGTACGCGGCATGCGGCGATCGATCACGCAGGTGTAGCCCATGATGATAACGAGCTGCAGGCACTGGAGCACCGTCGCGGTTCCGGCGTTCGTCAGGCGCACGGCCGAAAGATAGCAAAACTGGTTGAACAGCAGGCCAAAGGCGGTAAAGAGCAGCAGCTGCTTGCGATCGGCGGGTGTGGTCCAAAGCTTGACCAGGCGTGCGCGGTCGCGCGTGACAACCACAGCCATAAAGAGCAGGCCGGCGAGAATCTGACGCACGCTCATAAGCCACAGCGTATCGACATGGTAGGTATCGAACAAAAAACTCGCGCTGGTGCCCGAGAAGCCCCAAAACGAACCGCCCACCAGCGTAGCCAAGACGCCCGTGATCATCTTGCGCGTCGAAGCGCTGTTCAGGCGGTCGCGCCATGCGCGACGGGTGTTGCGGCTGAGCTCGTCGGTGCCCTCGGGCACATCAATGTTCGATATATCGGTCATCGGCACCGAAGCCCCTGCGCCTTCGACCTGCTCGACACACTCTTTGCTCATTCCACTCCCCCGAAACAGCCTGGAAACAATTCGGCTTACCTTACCACGGCGAAGTCACCAGCTGGAGGCTTGTCCGCTTATCGGTAGGACAATTCCGCAGGCGTCTTTCCATAGCTCGATACCGCAATGGCCTTGCATTATGCGACAGCCAAATCGCGGCAGCAGGCTCTTTTGAAATGGATGCGACAAAGCCCCCGAATTCCACAATGTAAGCGATTTTTAAAAATGTTCTTGCCACCGAGTTCAGGCTCCGTTATATTATCCCTTGCGCGCTTGCGCACCCTTGATCGGGCGTTTAGCTCAGGGGGAGAGCGCTTCCCTGACACGGAAGAGGTCAGAAGTTCAAATCTTCTAACGCCCACCAAATGTTCGCAGCCCAGAGGCTTGGCCTCTGGGCTGTTTTGTTTTGGTCGCCAAATACGTCACCAAATTACGAGTTTTTTGATCTTCCGGGATGCTTCTCAGTGGTCATCCGAGGAAACTCTCGTCTTTTCCGTTTGCATACACATATCTTTCAAGGATTCGTGCCGCGTTGCATGAGGCTCGGCAGGGCACGACCGCAACATGTTGGTCAAGCATAATCTTTTGGATTCTTTTGGCGCGAGAGGCTTGGTTTTGGTAGGATTTGTCAGCGGCGCGGTTGAGGGGGTTTCAAAACTGCCGTGCAGGTAGTCGAGCTGATAACGTTTTAGCACTCTGCCAAGAGCCCTTCATTTTTAATGCGTCTGCAAAATGACTAATTGCTTTGACCTGCTGAAACACTATATGTTGTGTTTGACCTAAAAAAAGAATACAGGATATAGATGCCTCTTTGTCGTATGATAGATGGCGGACAGAGAACGAAGACCTTAACTGCCTCTTTTGAACGTGTCCTTGAGCCGCTTGATCGGCTCCTGGGAATGTCCGCATGGAGGCTTATGGTTTATCGAGAACACAGATTGCGCGACGGCGCCGCAAGACAGGGACAGGCCCTGCCGGGCATCGTTTGGCTCTGAAGCGCAATGAGACTACGACGCGAAAGAGGCAAGAGGATGAAGATCATCAAGCGCAGCGGCACCGAGGTTGTCTTTGACATCGATAAGATCGTCAATGCCATCCGCGCCGCCAACTTGGAGGTCGAGGAGAGCTCTCGTCTAACCGACCGCCAGGTGGTTTATGCGGCACAAAACGTCGCCGAGGCATGCGAGAACGCGGGCCACACCGTTTCGGTCGAGGAGATCCAGGATTTGGTCGAGGACGAGATCATGCGTCTCGACTGCTACGAGGTTGCTCGCCACTACATCATCTATCGCTATGTTCAGAGCCTGAAGCGCCAGAAGAACACGACCGACGACAAGATTTTGTCGCTGATCGAGTGCAATAACGAAGAGGTCAAGCAGGAGAACTCTAACAAGAACCCGACCGTCAATTCCGTCCAGCGTGACTATATGGCCGGCGAGATTTCCAAGGACCTGACTCAGCGTGTGCTGCTGCCCCAGGAGATCGTGGATGCCCACAATGAGGGCCTGATCCACTTCCACGATTCCGACTACTTTGCCCAGCACATGCATAACTGCGACCTGGTGAACCTGGAGGACATGCTCCAGAACGGCACCGTTATCTCGGGCACGCTGATCGAGAAGCCGCACAGCTTCTCGACTGCCTGCAACATCGCGACGCAGATTATCGCCCAGGTTGCTTCCTCCCAGTACGGCGGCCAGTCTATTTCGCTGACCCATCTCGCCCCCTTTGTTGAGGTGAGCCGTCAAAAGATTCGCGGCGAGGTTGCCCGCGAGCTCGAGGAGCTCGGTGTTTCGGCGTCTGCCGAAAAGGTCCGTGAGGTCGTTGAGGACCGTCTGCGTGACGAGATCCGTCGCGGCGTCCAGACGATTCAGTATCAGGTCGTGACCCTTATGACCACAAACGGCCAGGCGCCGTTTGTGACGGTCTTTATGTATCTCAACGAGGCTCGCTCAGCGCAGGAGAAGCACGACCTTGCCATGATCGTGGAGGAGACGCTTCGTCAGCGCTATGAGGGCGTTAAGAACGAAGCCGGTGTGTGGATTACCCCGGCATTCCCCAAGCTTATCTATGTACTCGAGGACGATAACGTTCACGAGAATTCCCCGTACTTCTACCTGACCCAGCTGGCTGCCAAGTGCACCGCCAAGCGCATGGTGCCCGACTACATCTCCGAGAAGAAGATGCGCGAGCTCAAGCTGTCTAAGGGCGAGACCGCCGGCAACGGCGATTGCTACACCTGCATGGGTTGCCGCAGCTTCTTGACGCCCGACCGCTCCGGTAACGGATTTAACAATGTGGCCAACGCGCTGAACTATGACCCGAACAAGCCCAAGTACTACGGTCGCTTTAACCAGGGCGTTGTGACCATCAACCTGCCCGATGTCGCGCTGAGCTCGCACCAGGACATGGACAAGTTCTGGAAGATCTTCGACGAGCGTCTTGAGTTGTGCCACCGCGCTCTGCTGTGCCGTCATGAGCGTCTGATGGGCACGCTTTCAGATGCCGCACCGATTCTTTGGCAGTACGGTGCCCTCGCCCGCCTGAAGAAGGGCGAGACGATCGACAAGCTGCTCGTGGGCGGCTATTCCACCATCAGCCTGGGGTATGCCGGCCTGTATGAGTGCGTCAAGTACATGACGGGCCACAGCCACACCGAGAAGGAGGGCACGCCCTTTGCCATGGCCGTCATGCAGCGTATGAACGATAAGTGCGCCGAGTGGAAGGCCGAAAGCGATATTGACTTCTCGCTGTACGGTACCCCGCTTGAGTCGACGACCTACAAGTTCGCCAAGTGCCTGCAGCGTCGTTTTGGCATCATCCCGGGCGTGACGGACAAGGGCTACATCACCAACAGCTACCACGTCCACGTGTCCGAGGAGATCGACGCATTCGACAAGCTCAAGTTCGAGGGCATGTTCCAGCAGCTTTCGCCGGGCGGTGCCATTTCCTACGTCGAGGTTCCCAACATGCAGGACAACCTCAAGGCTGTCATCCGCGTGATGCAGTACATCTACGACAACATCATGTACGCCGAGCTCAACACCAAGAGCGACTACTGTCAGGTGTGCGGCTACGACGGCGAGATTAAGATTGTCGAGGATGACGGCAAGCTGGTGTGGGAGTGCCCCAACTGCGGCAATCGTGACCAGGAGAAGATGAACGTCGCTCGTCGTACGTGCGGCTACATCGGTACCCAATTCTGGAACCAGGGTCGAACCGAGGAGATCCGCGACCGCGTGCTGCATCTCTAATACCGCTTCGGGGCTGAACCGAGAGGGCCGCTTGGGCATTTGCTCGCTATTTCGGACAGTCCTGCGCAAGACGAAGGCCACATTAAGTGGCCTTCTTTGCGTGCGGAACTCGCGACAAACCAAACCCAACTCGCCAGCCCAGCGGCCATGGGGTCCCAAGGTTGTCAAAAAAGCGGCCGGCGCGCAGTGCGCCGACCGCCGATATATGGGGTCTGATATTTTCTACCAGCTGGTTCCTCTTACTCGTCTAGGAGATCCTCTGGTATGTCGTTGCCGTCGCCTAGGTCGATGGGGGCTTCCTCGGTGCTAGTTGCGGCTGCATCCTCGGCGCCTTCGCCTTCGGGCTTTTCTTTGGCTGCAGTCATGCGGGCTACGGCGCATACGCGGTCGTTGTCGTCCACGGTCATCATCTTGACGCCCTGGGTAGCGCGGCCAGTCTGGCTGATCTCGTCGGTCTTGACGCGAATGACCGTCGCGCCCTCCGTCACGATGAACAGCTCGTGCTGCGGGCCCACCGTCTTCATGGCCGCGAGGTTACCCTTACGCTCGGTCATTTGGATGGTGTAGACGCCCTGGCCGCCGCGGTTCTGCTCCGGGTAGTCCGCGACCGGCGTGCGCTTGCCGTAGCCGCGCTCGGTGATGACGAACAGATCGCCGTTGCCGTTAGTGACTTCCATACCCAGAACGCTCACGCCGTCCTTCATACCGATACCGCGAACGCCGCTGGTATCGCGGCCGGTGGCGCGCACCTGCTCCTCGGAGAACATGATCGCCTTGCCCGCGGTGGTGGCCAGGATAATCTTGTCGCCCTCGCGCACGCGGCGCACGTTCAGCAGCGCGTCGTCGTCACGCAGGTTGATAGCGATCAGGCCGTCGCGACGGCTGCGGTCATATGCGCTCATCACGGTCTTCTTGACCATGCCGCTCTTGGTGGCAAACATCAGATACTCGTCGGCAGGGAACTCGCGGCAGCTGATGACGCTCGCGATCTTCTCGCCCTCCTCGAAGGGCAGCAGGTTGACGATCGCGGTACCGCGCGCCTGGCGCGTACCCACCGGCAGCTCGTGCACCTTCAGGCGATAGACCTTGCCCTTGCTCGAGAAGAACAGCACGTACTCGTGCGTGGACGCGATGAACATCTCGTCGATGACGTCGTCCTCTTTAAGGTTGACGCCCGACACGCCCTTGCCACCGCGCTTCTGGGCACGGTAGGCAGCCACCGGGATACGCTTAACGTAGCCGGTGTGGGTGATGGTCACGACCATATCCTCGTCGGCGATGAGGTCCTCGACATCCAGGTCCTTCTCAACCTGGCTGATCTCGGTGCGGCGCTTGTCGCCAAACTTCTTGGAGATCTCGCGCATCTCTTCCTTGATGACGCCCAGGATCTTCTCCTCGTGCGCCAGCAGGTCCTCGTAGTAGGCGATGGCGCGGCGCAGGCCGTCCAACTCTTCTTGGATCTTGTCGCGCTCCAGGCCGGTCAGGCGGCGCAGCTTCATCTCGAGGATGGCCGTGGTCTGCTCGGGCGTAAAGCCAAAGCGCTCGATCAGGCGGCTGCTGGCCTCGGAGTCGGTCTGCGAGGAGCGGATGATGCTAATGACCTCGTCGATATGGTCAAGGGCCATCAGGTAACCCTCGAGGATATGAGCGCGGGCCTGGGCTTTCTTAAGGTCGAAGCGGGTGCGGCGGGTGACGACGTCGACCTGGTGGTCGATGTAGTGCTGCAGCATCTCGCGCAGGCTCAGGCATTTGGGAACGCCGTTGACGAGTGCCAGGTTGTTGGCGCCAAAGGTCGTCTGCAGCGAGGTGTACTTATACAGGTTGTTGAGCACGACCTGCGGAATGACGCCCTTCTTGAGCTCGATGACCAGACGGATGCCCTTCTGGTTGGACTCATCGCGCATATCCGAGATGCCCTCGATGCGTTTGTCGTTGACGAGCTGGGCGATCTTCTCCTGCAGGGTGCCCTTGTTGACCATGTAGGGAATCTCGGTAAAGACCAGGCGGTTGCGGCCGGTCTTGGTGGACTCCACATGTGCCTTAGCACGCACGGTAATGGAGCCGCGGCCGGTCTCGTAGCTCTGCTTAATGCCGGCGCTGCCCATGATGATGGCGCCGGTGGGGAAGTCCGGACCTGGCATGATCTGCATGAGCTCGTCAACGGTGGCGTCGGGGTTGTCGATCAGGTAGCAGGTGGCCTCGATCGCCTCGGTGAGGTTATGCGGGGCGATGTTGGTGGCCATGCCGACGGCGATGCCCTGGCTGCCGTTGACCAGCAGGTTGGGGAAGCGCGCAGGCAGCGCCACGGGCTCGGCAAGCGATTCGTCGTAGTTGGGCTGCCAGTCGACGGTATCCTTCTGCAGGTCGCGCAGCAGTTCCATGGCGGGCTTTGCCAGGCGGCTCTCGGTGTAACGCATGGCCGCCGCGCCGTCGCCGTCGATGTTGCCGAAGTTGCCGTGACCGTCGATGAGCGGCGTGCGCATGGAGAACCACTGCGCCAGGCGGACCATGGCCTCATAGACCGCGGAATCGCCGTGCGGGTGGTACTTACCGATAACTTCGCCGACCGTCCAGGCCGACTTCTTGTGCGGTCGGTTGGGGTAGATGCCGCTCTCGTTCATCGCGTACAGGATGCGGCGGTGCACCGGCTTTAAGCCGTCGCGCACGTCCGGCAGGGCGCGCGCCGTGATAACCGACATCGAATACTCGATGAACGACTGCTTCATCTCGCGACCGAACTCCGAAATCTGGAGCTGGCCGCCGTTGATATCCTCGCCGGCCGAGGCGCCGCGATCGACTTCGCCAAAGCTCTCCTCGAGCTCGGCGTCGTCGTCTTCTTCCTCATCATCATCGGCATCGGGGTTATAGGCGTCCGGATCGCCGTCCTCGCCCTGCTCAGCACGGGCAAGCAGGCGCTTCAGATCATCGGGCATACCGGCATCGCCGGCCTCGTCCATACCCTCGTTATTGTTGATATCGTCTGCCACGTTACCTCCTCTTAAGCGTCAAGGAATCGTGCATCATGTGCATGCTTCTCGATGTACTCGCGGCGATAGCCGACCTCGGAACCCATCAGCTCGCGCACGGCGCGGTCCGCCACCACGGCGTCCTCGATCGACACACGCTGCAGGATGCGGGTCTTGGGGTCCATCGTCGTCGAGGCGAGCTGCTTGGGGTCCATCTCGCCCAGGCCCTTGTAGCGCTGGACGGTATAGCCCTTGCGCTTTTTGGTGATCTTGCCGTCTTTGGCCTTGCCGTCCTCGTCGTTATCGTCGGGGTTCAGGCCCAGACTCTGGATGGTGTCGCGCAGGATCTCGTCTTCGGGCTGGCGGCCGTTGGGATACACGTAGTGAATCTTGTTGCGCACCTTAATGCCAAAGATGGGCGGGCAGGCAACATAGACGTAGCCGGCATCGATCAGCGGACGCATGTACTTGTAGAAGAACGTCAGTAGCAGGATGCGGATATGCGCACCGTCGACGTCTGCATCGGTCATGATGATGATCTTGTGGTAGCGCGCCTTGGTGATATCGAAGTCGCCGCCGTCGCCGGCACTCGTCGTGACGCCGCAACCGATCGCGGTAATCAGCGACTGGATGGTGTCACTCGAGAACGCGCGATGGTCACCAACGCGTTCGACGTTCAAAATCTTGCCGCGCAGGGGCAAAATCGCCTGGATGTCTCGGCGACGGCCGTCCTTGGCCGAACCGCCTGCCGAGTCGCCCTCTACGATGAAGAGCTCGGTCAGCTCGGCATCGCGCACCGAGCAGTCGGCGAGCTTACCGGGCAGGGACGCCGTCTCGAGCAGGCTCTTGCGGCGGGTCGCCTCGCGCGCCTTGCGGGCGGCATTGCGCGCCTTGCAGGCCTGTTGCGCCTTCTTGACGATCTCGCGAGCGGGCTTGGGATGCTCCTCGAGGTAATCGGCAAGGCCGTCGGTCACAATCTTGAGTGTGAGCGCGCGCATATAGGAGCTGCCGAGCTTGGCCTTGGTCTGGCCCTCAAACTGCGGATCGGGCAGCTTGACCGAGATAACGGCCGAAAGGCCCTCGCGCACATCGTCGCCGGTCAGGTTGGCGTCTTTTTCCTTGAGCAGGTTCTGCTTGCGCGCGTAATCGTTGATCACGCGGGTGAGCGCGGTGCGGAAGCCCTCAAGGTGCATGCCACCCTCGGGGGTGTAGATGTCGTTGGCAAACGACATGACGTTCTCGCCGTAACCGCTATTCCACTGCAGAGAAACCTCGACCTCGCCCATCTTGGTCACAGGCGCGTCCGGGTCCGATTTGCCCTCGATGTAGATGGGCTCCTTAAAGGCCTCGGGGACGTCCTTGCCCTCGTTGAGGAACTTGACGAAGTCGATGATGCCGCCCTCGTAGCAAAACTCCTCCACGTGGGGAGTCGCCTCGCGCTCGTCGGTCAGCACGATTTTGAGGTTCTTATTGAGGAACGTCGTCTCCTGCAGACGGTTGTGCAGCGTATCGAAATCGTAGATGCAGGTCTCGAAGATCTCGTCGTCGGGCCAGAAGGTGACGGTGGTGCCCGTCGAATCCGAGGTGCCCACGACCTCCATCTTCTTGACGGTCTTGCCGCGCGAGAACTCCATCTCGTAGGTGTTGCCGTCGCGACGAACCTGAACGACCACGCGCTTGGACAGTGCGTTGACGACGGAGATGCCAACGCCGTGCAGGCCGCCCGAGACCTTATAGGCCGAGTTATCGAACTTACCGCCGGCGTGCAAGATCGTCATGACGACCTCGAGCGTCGGGATCTTTTTAACAGGGTGCTCGTCGACGGGGATGCCGCGCCCGTTGTCGACGACCGTGATGGAGTTGTCGGCGTGGACCGTCACCTGGATCTCGGTGCAGAAACCGGCCATGGCCTCGTCGACGGAGTTGTCAACGATCTCCCACACCAGGTGATGCAGACCGCTGGCGCTCGTCGAGCCGATATACATGCCCGGGCGCTTACGAACGGCCTCGAGACCTTCGAGAATCTTAATCTCGCCGCCATCGTAATCGTTTTCGTTTGCCACACGTCCTCCTTCAGTCAAGAAAATGTGTACAGCCTTACTAGTTTATCGTAAAAAAATACCCTCGGGAACGAGGGTATTTGGCTCTACAAGGCCACCAGATGCGATTTAAGGCTCTTTTTTGCTTTGCACGCCCTTGGCCCACTCGGCACTGGCTCTCATGGCATTCTCGAGGGCCTCGCGCAGTTTTTGGTCTTCGATGGGCGCCACTTGGCGCTCAATCTCGGTGCGCTCGGCCTCACTTAGGTCGGCGTGCGGAGCCGGCGGGCGCTCGGTCGTCGCCGGACGCAGGCGCTCCTTGGCGGCGGGCGGCGTGTGACCGGGCGCGGTGGTTTTGAACACCAGGCCGTCCACATGCGCACCGGCGCGCTCCATGCGCGCGCGGATGATCTCGCGCAACAGCGTCATTTCCTGCGTCCACGAGGGCGAGTCGAGATATACCAGCAGCTCATTGGACTCGGGCAGGTAGCGCAGGCCCGTCACATGGCGCCCCTCGCGCGTGCCCGAGCACACCGCATTCCAGGCGCGATAGACCGCACGAGATTCCTCTGCAGCCTCCATCTGCACGCGGCGCTCAGGCGTCGCGGCCGCCAGGATGCGCTGGCGCTCTGCGTTTAAAAATCCACTGAAGGCGACCGTTTCGCTCTCGCGCTCGTAATTAGCACGTCTCACCCATGCTCACCACCTTGGCTCGATCAAGCAGGTCATCGGTAAAATACCCCAGGTTGGTCGTGGTTATGACCGTCTGGATATCATCGCCGATCAGCCGCAGAAAAGCGCCGCGGCGCTCGCCGTCGAGCTCGCTCATCACGTCGTCCAAAAGCAGCAGTGGGGCGGTGCCCAGGACATCGCGAGCCACGGCCACCTCCGCCACCTTCCAGGCCAAAACCAACGTCCGCTGCTGACCTTGGCTGGCAAATGAACGGGCGGATCGACCCGCCACGGCAAACTCAATCTCATCGCGATGCGGTCCCACCAACGTCACGCCGCGGCGAATTTCCTCGTCGGCGTGCTCATCAAGGGCAGCCAGCATGCGCTCGTACGCCCAGCCCTTCAGCTCTTCGCGATCCTCGACCTGGGGCAAATCCCCCAGCGTGGACGCATAGGACACGTTGGCGGCTTCACCGGACGCCACTTGCCCGTAGGCAGTACGCACATGGCCCGCCAGCCGGTCGAGCAGGGCCAACCGGTGCACGAGCAGGGCCGAGCCCGCGCGGGCAATCGAATCGTTCCACGCGCCGAGCATCTCGCGGCAGCACCAGGTCTCCTTGAGCAAGGCGTTACGCTGGGTCACGCAGCGCCCATAGGCGCTCGCAAGATCGGCATAGCGTGCGCTCAGCTGCATGCCAAAGTCATCGAGGGCGGCGCGGCGCACACTGGCGCCTCGCTTAACCATGTCCAGATGGTCGGGGCAAAACAGCACACTCGGCAGAACGCCGCGCACACCGGCGGCAGAGCATCTCTTGCCGTTGCGGCTAAACGAGCGCTTACCGTCCTCCGCGCTCAATCCCATATCAAGTACGCGGCCGTCGCCCTCGAGCCTCAGCTCGATCTTGCACGAGCCAACGCCGTCATGAACGAGCTCGGCTGCGGTCGGATGCCTAAACGAGGCGCCGCTCGTCAGCAGCTGCAGCGCCTCTATGAGATTGGTCTTTCCCGCCGCGTTGGGTCCCGCAAGTATCGTCACGCCCTCGTCCAAGGCAAGGCGATAGCTATCGAAGCTGCGGTAGTGCGCGACGGAAAGATCGCGGGCGAACATGGTCATAGCGCAGCGCTAGATGCGGACCGGCATGACCAGGTACAGGTAGTTGATCTTGTCGTAGGACTTGAAGATGCCCGCCTGCGAGTAGCTCTTGAGCTCCAGCGTGATCTCCTTCTCCTTGGACAGGGCATTGAGGCAGCCGAAGATGTAGTGGTAGTTGAAGGCGATGGTACCCGACTCGCCCTCGGCCTCGACATCGATCGTCTCCTGCGCAAGGTCCTGGTCATTGGAAATGGAGGACAGGCCCATCTGCCCGTTCTCGACATCAATCTCGAACTTGACGGCGGGGTTGGCGCTCGCGATAACGGCCACGCGCTTGAGGGCGGCGTTAAAGGCGGCGACGTCGATCTTGACGCTCGTCACGCACGAATCGGGGATGAGCTGCTTGTAATTGGGGTACACGCCCTCGATGCGGCGCGACACGTAGGTGGTGTTGCCGGCCTCGAAGACGACCTGGGTGTCGGTAGCCCCGATCATGATGGTCGCCTGGCTGGCCATGATGTTCAGTGCGTCGTTAAAAGCGTCGGCCGGAACGTTGAGCTCAAAGGAACCCTCGAGGGTCGAGGTCTCGACCTGCGTATCGCACACGGCCAAGCGGAAGGAATCGGTCGCCACCAGGCGCACGGTGTTGTTCTCGACCTTCATGTGCACGCCGCCCAGGATGGGGCGGGCCTTGTCGGTCGAGGTGACGCGCCATACGCGGCCGACCATCTCGGACAAGATATCGGTCGGCAGTTCCACGGCACTCTCGATGGCATAGGCCGGAAACTCGGGGAAGTCATTGGCATCGAGCGTGTTCAGCCTAAAAGAGCTTTTCTCGCAACCAATCAGCACCTGGCGCTCGGACAGCTCAAAGGTGACCGGGGCATCGGGGAGGGTCTTGGTGATATTGGAGAGCATCTTACAGGGGATAACCATCTCGCCCTCTTCTTCGACATGCGCCGCGATGCGATGACGGATCGAGATGGTGTAGTTAGAGGTCTGGAATTCCAAGATGCCGTCTTGCGCCTTGACGAGCACGCCCGACAGGATGGGAAGGGTGGATGCCGAAGCGACACCCTTCATAACGACGCCGATGGCTTGTGTGAGCGAGCTCTGGCTGACGGTGAACTTCATCTTTTAATACCTTTCTATAGATATAAATATCTTAATAATAGTAATAGCACTGACGAAACTGTTGATTATTCCCAAAGACGCAGGTCAGACCCAGAAAGAGAATCGACAGCAACCTGTGTGCAACAGGGGTGGTTTTCCACGTTCAAAACCTGCGCAAAACTTTTCATCACCGCGGGTTGGGTTTTAGACACCTTATGCCCGTGGTTTCGACAAGTTTTCAACAGGTGTCTCTATTTCCCTACGAGCGCAGTGTAATTTTATCGCGCAGCGACTTGAGGTCTTCGGTGACGGTGCGGTCTTCCTGGATCATCTTCTGGACCTTTTTGTAGCTCGTGCTGACGGTCGAGTGGTTGCGGTTGCCAAATTCGGCGCCCACCGCCGTGGTCGTCATCTCGCACATCTCGATGGCCAGATAGATGGCGATATGGCGTGCTTTGGCGATATTGGCGTTGCGACGCGGGCCGATGAGCTCCTCGTGTGTCACGCCGTACTGCTCTTCGATGACGGACTGAACCGTCTGGACGTTGATCTTTTTGGCCGATGTGTCGAAGTACTGGCTGGCGATGGCGTCGATATCGTCAAAGGTGAGCTCTCCGCCCTCGCGCTCGCGGTCGCCCGCCTCGCCGGCGCAGCGCTCGCAAAAGCTCTCGAGTTCGCGGATGTTGGTGCCCGACACCTCTGCCATGTGCTTAAAGTGCTCATCGGTCAGGTGCCCGCCGTCGCCCCCATAGGCCGCCAGCAGCGAGTCGTCGCCTGCCTCGGGAGCGGCGACGATGGTGTTCTCGTAATAGCGCTGCAAGATCTTGTATTTCATCTCGTAGCTGGGCTCTGCGACTAGGCAGAGCATGCCGGCGTTGAAGCGGCTGGTCAGACGCTCGTCCATGCTCAGGTCCTTGGGGGCGCGGTCTGCCGCGATGACGACTTTCTTGTTGTTGCGGATGAACTCGTCCATGAGCTGGAAAAAGTAGTCCACGCTCGCGCGCTTGCCGATGATGTTTTGGATGTCATCGATGATGAGCACGTCCACACCGTGGTACGCCTGCATGATGGGGGCGTTGCTCTTCTTTTGGCGGTCGAACTCGGTCATCAGGTCGTCCAGATATGCCTGGGAGTTGGCATACTTGACCTTGATCTCGGGCGACTTCTCGGCGAGCTCGTTTTTGATGGCAAGCAGCAGGTGCGTCTTGCCCAGGCCCGATTTGCCGTAGATGAACAGTGATGTGCATGTGCCGCGCTCGTCCGCGAGGGCGGCAAACTTGAGCGCCGAGCGATAGGCATGGCTGTTCTCGGGGCCGTAGACAAAGTTCTCAAAGGTAAATTTTGAGTTCGCGGCGAGCGGGGCTCCATCCGTATTCTGCTCGGCCGGCACGGTTGGTGCTGGCATGGGTGAAGCGGGGGTCGCAGCTTGCGTGGATTTGGTCGGCGCTCCGCCCTTCATCTGGTTCATCATGCGACGAAAATCGTCGGCCGAGAGCGTGTTCTTGATTGCAATGCCCGAATCCGCGCCCGCCGCTGCGTCGTGAGCGATGGGCATGTGCGTGACGGGTGCGCTCGTTGACGTCGCCGCCGCGGTCGGCAACGGTGCCATGGTTTCACGGGAAACATCGCTGTGCTGGTGCTCGATTGTCGGCACGTCGTCTGCGGAGGCCGGCACCGACGGGGAAGCGGCGGGAGCCGTGGCGGGCGCCGTCGCGGCAGTGGATTCCGTCGCGGCGCCTTGCGGTGCCACGATGTCGAGCGCAATCGGTGCAAAGGCGATTTCTTCCAGATAAGCCTCAATAGTCGGCTGATGCTTTTTGAGCTGCGCGATGGCAAAGCGCGAGGGGGCCTCGATCGTGAGCGTATCTTCGGTCAGGCTTATGGCGCGCGATTGCCCCAGCATGTTGATGAGGCGTGCATCTTGGCCGTCGCGCTGGCAAAAGGCGATGGCATCCCCCAGGATGATGCTTGCTTCCTCGTCCACTGTCTCTCCCGTTCTTTAGCTCTGAGCTCGCACGCGAGCGGCGCCGAGTTCGGTCAGATGGTATTTCTGGCCATGCTTGATGACCAAGCCGGCCTGCGCCAAGTCATTGAGCGTGCGTGACCAAGTGGGGGCCGAGTTTCCAAATGCCCTCGCCAGATCGGTTGCACCGCACGCTTGATTTTGCGCCAGATAGCCCAGCGCGGCGTTGCCGCGATCGCTTACGAACACGTCCGGTTGTGGCTGTGCATACTGATTTGCTGCATTAGGATACATCATTTGAGCTGCTGGTTGTTGAGAACTCTGCATTGGCGGCATTTGCTGTTGAAAACTTTGAGGCCACTGTTGGTAAGGCTGCGGAGGCGTCTGCTGGGCCCAGGGGTTGTACTGCTGCTGCGGCATCTGCTGGTACGGCTGCTGATATCCCTGCTGGTACTGCTGCGGGAACTGCTGGCCATACCCCAGTGGCGGCATCTGCTGATATGGATATCCCTGTTGGTACGGCTGATAGCCCATTTGCTGGCCACCCGGCGCCCCCGTCGCCTGCTGCATTGCTGCTGCATCCTGATCAGCCAGCGGCATGGCCTCTGGCATGTTTGGCGGCATCGACATAGATGCCGCCTGGGGCTCTTGTGTGGGAAGCATTCCGGGATGCTGCATCTGCCCCACGGGGGGCTGCATCTGCTGCGTTGCCATGGGCTGCTGCGCAAAAGCTCCCGGCAGGGGATATGTGGGCTGCTCCGTCTCGGGCCGCACGGCAGCACCGCGTCCGCCGGCGCGCTCGATTTCCTGCACGCGTTTAGGGTCCAGGCTTACCGTAACCACGGTGCCGTTGCCCATGTTGTCCTCGATGGATACGGCACCGCCGGCGTTTTCCAAATACTCTTGCACCATGGGAAACCCTGCTCCGGTTCCACGGATATAGCGCTTCATCTTGCTGTTTGCGCTGGTAACGCCAAAGTCGAAAGCGCGTTCCTTGTCGTCGATGCCGGGTCCTTGATCGGCAAAGCGGATGGTGTCTCCGCCGTCCAGAATCGAGATGATGGGCTCGGCAAAGTGCGCGTGGATAAAGTTTTCGACAATCTCGCGGATGACCATGAGCGAGATATGGCCACCTTGTTCTTTCATGCACTGGTAGACGGTGTTGGTAGTCTCTTCCAAATACGTGCGGACATCTTGCGGATCAATGACGATCACACGCGGTGTCGACAGCATGTCGTCATAGACGGCGATACGCGCGGCGTACATGGCTTTTGGCGCCTGCGTGGTCGTCTGCTCGCCTTCCGCACGCTCTTCGCGCACGCCGGTGATGTGCTCGTTGTCGGGTGCCGGGTCTCCAGAATCGACCATGGTGTAAAAGTCATCAGACATGCCGCTCGCAATCTTCCAAAAGGTTTCGAACAAATAGTAGCTCACCGCGCAATGTTTCTCATCTTTCGACAACTTTTCAAAACCTGTTGAAAACTTTGGAAAACGGGCGAAAAGTTCTCAACATTGCCAACATGACCTGTTGAAAACTCGATGAAATATCGTGAAAAGTTGTCATGCACCGCTAGATCGAGCTTGGCTTATGGGGGAACCGTGTGAACTGCGCAACCTTTTACCTTTGATTTCTTGACATTTGAACATTGATTTCCCTACAATCTTCAAGCTCACGTGTCTATATCTGCGTCCGCGTCCCCGCGGACACTCGAAATGCAGCAGGAGGAACTTAAGATGAAGCGTACGTATCAGCCTAATAAGCGTAAGCGTGCCAAGACCCATGGCTTCCGTGCCCGTATGGCCACTAAGGGTGGTCGTGCCGTGCTCGCCCGTCGTCGCGCCAAGGGCCGCAAGCGTCTCACTGTCTAGCAGCGATACACACATCTCGCATGAAGACTATTAAGTCTCGGCAAGATTTCGAGCATGTGTTCAGTCAGGGGCGTCGTTTCAATCACCCTCTGATTCGAATGACCATATGTGAATCGGTTGGCGAAGGCGACTCCGGAAGGGTCGCCTTCGTTGGTGCTAAGCGACTCGGTTGTGCCGTCGTGCGCAACCGATCTAAGCGTGTGATGCGCGAGGCCGCCCGCAGCTGCGGATTTCCCGTTGCGGGTTATGACATCATCTTGTTTGCAACTCCCAAGACTAGGGTTTCCTCGCCGCAGGAGATGGACAAGGCGTTGCGTTCGCTTATGAAGCGCGCCGGCGTTGCCGGGGAGGAGCGATGAGCAATCACGTTTTGCGACGTGTTGCCATCGCTCCTATTCGCATATATCAACAGGTTATTTCGCCCTTATTGCCTGACGCCTGCATTTATTACCCAACGTGCTCGCAATACGCCATCCAGGCGATTGAGAAGCACGGTGTTTTGAGAGGCTGCTGGCTTGCCGTGAGGCGCATCGCTCGCTGCAATCCCCTGCACGTCGGCGGTTATGACCCTGTGCCCTAGCGGGCACTCGCTATCGGAGGAAAACTTACATGTGGGATTGGATCGTTAACATCCTTTTCGAGCTGCTCAAGCTCATCCAGACCTTTGCGGTCGACTGGGGCCTGTCCATCATCATTCTGGTGGTCATCATCCGTCTGCTGCTGACGCCGCTTATGCTCAAGTCGACCAAGTCGACGGCTCGCATGCAGGTGCTGCAGCCCAAGATGCTCGAGATCCAGGAGCGCTATGCCGACGATCCCCAGCGTCAGGCCGAGGAGATGCAGAAGTTCTACAGCGAGAACAAGTTCAACCCCATGGCTGGCTGTCTGCCGCTGCTGATTCAGATGCCTATCCTGTTCGCCCTGTTTACATTGCTGCGCAACCTGCCGCAGTACTTTAACGACGGCACGTTCTCGTTCTTCAACATCCTGCCCGACCTGACCACCACGCCGAGCGCTTCCTTTGCCGATGGCTTTATGGTTGCACTGCCTGCGCTGGTTTGCCTGATCCTGTTCGCCGTCCTGACCCTGATTCCGCAGCTCTATATGTCGCGCAACCAGACCGGCCAGCAGGCTCAGAGCATGCGTATGATGGCCGTTGTCATGACGGTCATGATGCTTTGGATGGGCTGGAGCCTTCCCGTTGGTGTTCTGCTGTACTATGACGTCTCGTCTGCTTGGCAGGTTATCCAGCAGATTTTTGTGACGCAGAAGGTCATCGACAAGGCGAAGGCCGATGAGGAGGAGCGTCTTAAGAACGCTCCGCTGCAGGTTGAGGTCACTCGTCGAGAGAAGAAGCCGCGCCCGCACAAGAGGAAGTAACGGGATATCAATCTTATTTAGGTACCTAACCTTTGGAGTACGTTATGTCTGAAGAGATCATCGAGGATATGCTTGAGGAGGTTGCCCCGCAGGTCGCGGGCGATTATCCCGAGATTGCACAGCGCTACAAGGCTGGTGAAGAGCTGACCGATGAGGAGCTCGACACCATTGCCGATGTTGCGATTTCCATCCTGCGTTCCATCCTTTCGCACTTCGATGCCGCCAACTCTCCTATCGATGAGTATGAGGGCGACGAGGGTGAGCTGATTTTGGATGTAACGGCTCCCGACCTTGCTGTTCTCATTGGCCGTCATGGTCGCACCCTTGATGCCCTTCAGGTTATGTTCTCTTTGCTGGTGAGCCGCAAACTTGGCTTTAGGTATCCGGTTGTAGTGGACGTAGAGGGATACAAGAGTCGCCGTCAGGACAAGGTTGCTTCCATGGCTCAGTCTGCTGCCGAGCGTGCCATCCGCACTCATAAGAGTGTTTCGCTTCCGCCCATGAATGCCTACGAGCGTCGACTGGTTCACATTGCACTTCGTGGCAATGATGCCGTCGATACTCATTCTGAGGGTTCTGACCCTGATCGCCATGTGGTGATTGTTGCTCGATAATCTGCTCGAGCTTATGCTAAGGGGACGTGGTTTCCACGTCCCCTTTTTTTGTCAAAAGTTCTCGATACACTGATTTTTGTCAGAAAGGAGCTTTCGTTGTTAGTACTTACTGATCAGCAAGCTGACGAGATGTTGACTCGTCTAACTTCCTATTGCAAAGAGTATTCCTTGAGCGTATCTGATGTTGAGCTGAGGAAATGTATTCAGCATTTGGATTTGGTTCTGGAAACAAATAAGACAACTAATCTCACCCGTATTCTTAACGTAGAAGATGCTGCGGTACTTCATATCCTCGACTCACTTGTTTTGCTCCCCTTTATCAATAAGGCTCCTGAGGGAGCTTTGCTCGATATGGGGACAGGTGCGGGCTTCCCCGGTATTCCGTTAACCATAACCACGCATCGTAAAGCTACTTATATTGACTCTGTTGGTAAGAAGGTTGATGCCGTCAATTCTTTTGTTCATGTTCTTGGGTTGAAACATGCTCATGCGATTCATGATCGCCTTGAAGAATATGCTCGAAGCCATAAGAAGCAGTTTTCTGTCGTAACCGCCCGCGCACTTGCCCCTCTACCGATTCTTGTTGAGTATGCGGCTCCGTTCCTCAAGGATGGAGGTCTATTTGTTATCACCAAGGGTAATCCTTCGGATGAGGAGCTAGTTTCCGGCATGTCGGCAGCTAAGATTTGCGGCTTCACTTTGCTTCTTAATGACGCAATCGATTTGCCTGAGGGCTTGGGCCACAGGGAGTTCATTGTTCTCAAGAAGAGTCATCCAGCATCCGTTTCATTGCCTCGTGCAAATGGCATGGCTAAGAAGAATCCGCTTGCCTAGATGTTTCACGTGAAACATAATGGATACTAACAACTTGCAGTGTTTCACGTGAAACATGGCGGTTGATATCGAATCGGAATGTTTCACGTGAAACATCCTCCGTTTGACAGCTTTAATACACACCAGGAGGGACCGTGGGATTTCGCGACGTTAAGCGTTCTAAGAACGCAAAAGACACGCGTATCATTGCAATCATCAATCAAAAAGGTGGCGTCGGTAAGTCAACGACGGCTGTAAACCTTGCAGCAGCACTGGGTGAGCAGGGTCGTAAGACACTGATTGTCGATTTTGATCCGCAGGGAAACAGTACCAGTGGATTTGGAATTGAAAAAGAAGACCTTGATCACTGCATCTATGATGCATTGTTGAATGATGTGCCGGCAGAATCGCTTGTTCTTGATACAAATTGCAAAAAGGTGTTCGTAATTCCAGCTACGATTCAGCTTGCAGGTGCCGAAATTGAGCTCGTAAGCGCAATTGCTCGTGAAACCCGCCTCAAAGATTTGCTTGAGCCGATTCAGGACGAGTTCGATTTTATTTTCATTGACTGTCCTCCTTCGCTCGGCCTGCTTACTATCAATGCCTTGACCGCAGCAGATAGCGTTTTGATTCCAATCCAGTGTGAGTATTACGCACTCGAGGGCGTTACGAAGCTGCTTGAGTCAATGAAGATGGTCAAATCACGTCTGAACAAGGGCTTAGACACCTATGGCGTGCTTATGACCATGTATGACTCACGTACTTCTTTGTCGAATCAGGTTGTTGAGGAAGTTCAATCGTACTTTGGTGATAAGGCGTTTAAGACGCTGATTCCCCGTACAGTTAAAATCTCTGAAGCTCCGTCTTTTGGAGAACCGGTAATTACCTATGCACCTCAAAATAAGGGTGCAAAGGCGTATATGAACCTTGCAAAAGAGGTGATCAAGCGTGCCTAGTGCAAAGAAACGTGGTGGATTGGGGCGTGGACTCAATGCTTTGGTCTCTGAGGCCGAGTATGAGACCGGTGGTTCTGCTGCATCTGCTTCAAATGCCGCATCTGAAACAAAACTACCTATTGAGGATATCGTTCCCAACCCTAATCAACCGCGAATTCACTTTAATGAAACTGAACTTCGCGAGTTGAGCGAGTCAATCCAAGAACATGGCGTTTTGCAGCCGCTCTTGGTTCGCAAGCATGGAAACGGCTATGAGATCATCGCTGGTGAGCGTCGTTACCAGGCGTCAAAGCTTGCTGGTCTTGAGGAACTGCCTGTCATCATTAAAGATGTTAATGATGAAGAGATGCTGGCTCTTGCTCTTATCGAAAATCTTCAGCGTTCTGATCTGAATCCCGTCGAAGAGGCTAAGGGCTATCGCCAGCTCATCGATGCTAGCGGTATGACCCAGGAGGCGTTGTCGAAGGCCGTAAGCAAGTCACGCTCTGCAATTACAAACTCGCTGCGCCTTCTCGATCTCCCCGAAGTAGTTCAGCAGATGATTTTTGAGGGTAAACTTACTGCTGGTCACGCACGTGCGATTCTTGCAGTTCCCTATGAGGATGCTCGAATTCGACTTGCAGAGAAGGTTGTTGCGGAGGGCCTTTCCGTAAGAGCGACAGAAAATCTTGCTCCATTGTTTTCTGCCGGAGAGACGCCTAAGACGCCGAGGCCTGCAACGCCTCAGTCTTTTAAAAAGGCTGCGCGTGTACTTCGTCAGGTATTTAATACCAACGTGCGCGTGAAGAGCTCGCGTGGAAAGAATAAGATTGAGATTGAGTTTAAAGACGAGGAAGAGCTCTCTCGTATTCTTGGTGAAATGATTCAGTTTGATCAAGGAGGCCAAGATGAGGAATAAGATTTTAACTGCGATTGCATTGGTGACGACTGTCGCGGCTGGTGCCTTTGCTGGCTATAAGATCGCGACAGACGATGAACTTCGAGGTCGTTTGCTTCGTGGCGCGCAAGATATTGTCGATACTTCCAAGAAGAAAATGGATGTTATGACAGAAGATGTTGCCATGCGCACTGCTCAGGTAACGAAAAATCCTAAGATTAATCAAGGTTGGGTTAGCAACCAATGGGAAAATGTAGGCTATTAGGTACCTAACAATTACCCTGCATATTTTGAGGGGCCCTTGTCTGATTCATGAGACAAGGGCCCCTTATTTTGTCCGTAAAAAATGGGAAAGGTAGCAGCTGGTCCAAAATTGAGGTCAATAAATGAAACGGCCCCGGTTGCATATCCTGCAACCGGGGCCGTTCGATGTTTCACATGAAACGTATTGGGGTGCGACTCCCCTATGCGTTCTTCTGAACTTTGAAGCGCTGCTTCAGCTGTCCACAAGCGGCGTCAATATCGTTACCACGGGAGTTACGAATCGTGGTCTCGATGCCACGGGACTCAAGACGACGCTGGAGATCCTCAACCTTATGAATCGGCGACGGCTTGAGCGGGCTGCCCTCGATGTCGTTAAGCTGAATCAGGTTAACGTGGCACAGCGTTCCCTCGCAGAAGTCGCAGAGCGCCTGCATCTCGGGATTCGTATCGTTGACGCCTTCGATCATGGCATACTCATAGGTCGGGCGGCGACCAGTCTTCTCGGTGTAGAGCTGAAGCGCTTCGTGAAGGCGAAGCAGCGTGTACTTCTTAACACCGGGCATGAGCTTATTGCGCGTCGACTGGATGGCGGAATGCAGGGAAACGGCAAGCGTGAACTGCTCGGGGATATCGGCAAATTTGCGAATACCGGGAATAACGCCGCTGGTAGAGACGGTGAGGTGACGAGCGCCGATACCGATGCCATCGGGGTCGTTGAGGATACGCAGTGCCTTGAGAACCTCGTCGTAGTTGGCAAACGGCTCGCCCTGGCCCATGAAGACAACGCTTGTGGCACGCTCGCCAAAGTCGTTGGATACATGAAGCACCTGGTCGACGATCTCTTGAGCGGTCAGAGAGCGCTTGAGGCCGTTGAGGCCGGTAGCGCAAAAGGCGCAGCCCATGCCGCAGCCTGCCTGGGTGGAAACGCAGACGGAAAGCTTGTTACGACGGGGCATGCCGACAGTCTCGACGGAAATGCCATCGTGGTACTCGAGCAGATACTTGCGCGAGCCATCTTTGGAAACCTGCTTGGTGAGTTCAGTCGGCGTATCAAAGGCAAAAGCCTCTTTAAGCTGCTCACGGAAAGCCTTGGGAAGGTTGGTCATATCGTCAAACGAACAAACGTTCTTCTCGAAGACCCATTCGATGAGCTGCTTCGCGCGGAAGGCGGGCTGGCCAAGTTCGGCCACGAGCTCGCGAATATCGTTTTGGCTCAAGTCGCGAATGTCCTGAGATTTAGTCCTGGGATTCATGGAAGCCTTTCGATTTTGGGGAAACGTAGAGGGTATCGCTACAATATGGTATCAGCTGCAGAAATTATAGAGGAGGAGTCTGCCCATGCCGGGTAAAAGCCTAGAGAACATGCACGTAGCGGTCTTGGCGGGCGGTCATTCCGCTGAGCGCGAGATCTCGCTTAATTCGGGAAAGAACGTTGTGGTGGCACTGAAAGAAGCCGGCTACACCTCGGTGGAGCTGCTCGATACGGCCGCTGATGACTTTATGGTAACCATGGCAACCGGCGGCTTTGACGTGGCGTTTATCGCCATGCACGGCGCCGGCGGCGAGGATGGCGCCATGCAGGGCGCCATGGAGACCCTGGGTATCCCCTACACGGCCTCGGGCGTGCTTGCCAGCGCCTGCGGTGCCGACAAAGAGGTCTCTAAGCTCCTGTACGCCAAGGCGGGCATTCCCATTGCCCCCGGCCTTGCGCTCGAGGTGGGCGATGAAGTCGATATCGATCATATCGTCGAGGTTTGTGGCGAGCGCAGCTTTGTGAAGCCGGCCGTCAACGGTTCCAGCTATGGCATTTCCCTGGTCCATGAGCCCTCCGAGCTGCCCGCGGCAATCGCCAAGGCGTTTGAGTACGGCGACAAAGTGCTGGTCGAGAAGTGCATCGAGGGTACCGAAATCACCGTCGGCGTATACGGCGAAGATGACGTGCGCGCTCTGCCGATTGTCGAGATTCGCAAGCCCGAGGACTGCGAGTTCTACGATTTAGACGTGAAGTATGTCGACCCTGCGGACATCCATCGCATTCCGGCGCAGATTTCACCCGAGAATTACGCTCGCGCTCAGGAGCTTGCCTGCGCCGCTCACAAGGCCCTCGGTTGCCTGGGTATCTCGCGCAGCGACTTTATTGTGAGTGAGGACGGCCCCGTTATCCTCGAGACCAATACCATTCCCGGCATGACCGATACGTCGCTGTATCCGGATGAGATCCGCCACACCGACGACATGACGTTCCCGCAGGTCTGTGACAGCCTGATTCGTATGGGCCTTCGCCGAGCGGGCGTTGCATGCTAATCGAGGACGCCGTATCTCCTGGAACGCCGCAGTTTGTCATCGATTCCTACGCCACGCTTGCCGAGCGCGCCAAGATGCAGTCGTTCGGGCTTATCGAGGAGGATGTCATCGTCCTCGACACCGAGACCACGGGTCTTTCGGTGCAAGACAATGAGCTGATCGAGATTTCCGCGGCCCGCCTTTCGGGCCGCGAGGTCGTTGACCGCTTCGATACCTTTGTGCATCCCAAGCAGTTGATTCCCGCCGAAATTACCGAGCTCACGAGCATTACGAACGCCGATGTGGCTGATGCGCCGTCGGCCGTTGACGCCGTGGCTGCTCTCGCCGATTTTGTCGGCGGTTGCCCGGTTATCGCGCATAACGCCACCTTCGACCGTTCGTTTATCGAGTCGGTCAAAGGCGGCGTCAACGTCAGCGATATTTGGATCGATTCATTGGCGCTGTCGCGCATTGCGCTGCCACGCTTGGCATCTCACAAGCTGTCCTTTATGGCCGATCTGTTCGGCTGTGACTCGGTGTCGCATCGTGCAAACGCCGACGTCGACGCCCTGTGTGGAGTGTGGCGCGTGCTGCTCGTGGCGCTCACCGACCTGCCTCAGGGTCTTATGGCGCGCCTTGCCGATATGCATGCGGACGTGCCTTGGTCCTATCGTCCCATCTTCTCGTTTTTGGCGGGTCAGAACCCGGGCTCCATCTTCTCACTCAGCGCCGCACGCGCCGACGTTCTCAAGGCCGACCGTGCCGACGATCGCGTGGATGCCGACGAACTGCCGGTCCTCAAGATGCCGAGCCGCGAAGAAATCGAGGCGGATTATGCTCCGGGTGGCCTGGTCAATCGCATGTATCCCACCTACGAGCCGCGTGATGAGCAGATTGCGATGGCACTCGAGGTCCGCGATGCGCTCGTCACGGGTACGCACCGTGTAATCGAGGCGGGTACGGGCGTCGGTAAGTCGATGGCCTATCTGGTGCCTTTTGCCGAGGCTGCACGCCGTAACAACATTACCGTTGGCATTGCGACCAAATCGAATAATCTCGCCGACCAACTCATGTACCATGAGCTGCCAAAACTTGCCGAACAACTGGACGCCGGCCTGTCATTTTGCGCCCTCAAGGGCTATGACCACTATCCGTGCCTGCGCAAGCTCGAGCGCATGAGTCGCGGCCAGGTCGAGATCACCACCAAGCGCGATCCGGCTGACACGCTCACGGCAGTTGCGGTCATCATGGCGTACGTGTGCCAGTCGGCAGACGGCGACCTCGATTCGCTTGGCATTCGCTGGCGCAGCGTCAATCGTCCCGACTTTACGACGGCCTCGCGCGAGTGTGCCCGTCGCCTATGCCCGTTCTTCCCCGACAAATGTCTGGTTCACGGCGCGCGTCGCCGTGCGGCGCATGCCGACGTGGTGGTCACCAACCACTCGCTGTTGTTCCGCAATGTCGCTGCCGAGGGTAGGATTTTGCCCCCGATTCGCCATTGGGTAGTCGACGAGGCCCATTCCATCGAGCGCGAGGCTCGCCGCCAGTGGGCGCGCGTGGTCTCGGCCGATGAGTCACGCGTTCTGTTTGAGCGCCTGGGCGGTTCGAGCTCCGGTGCGCTGAGCCAGGTTTCCCGTGATTTGGCGACTTCTGAGGGCTCCACGCTCTATCTTGGCCTAACCGCCAAGGCGACATCCACCGTCGCCCGTGCGAGCATGGCAATCGCCGACGTGTTCGATGGCGTTCGTGAGCTCGGCCGCCGTGCCCGTGGGGGTTATGACAATGCCAATCTATGGATTGGCCCCGAGCTGCGCGAATCGGACGACTGGCATGATTTTATGCAGTCGGCGCATGCCGCCATCGACGCACTGGAGCAAGCGGACAAGAGTGTCGATGCGCTGGTGCAAGCCGTCGCCGGCGATAAGCCCGAGATCGTTGTCGACCTGAGTGATATCTCGCATCGTCTGCACGAACTAACGGAGAACCTCAAACTCATCATCGATGGTACCGATGAGCACTACGTGTACTCGCTGCAGGTTAACCGCAGACTGCGTGCCGGCGGCGAGTCAATGACCGCAGAGCGCATCGACATTGGCGAGGCCTTGGCAACCGAGTGGCTGCCTGAGGTCCACACGGCTATCTTTGCCTCGGCGACCATGACGGTGTCTAAGAGCTTTGAGCACTTTAACCACGCTGTCGGACTCGACCGTATCGGTGCTTCGACGTCCTCGTCGCTGCATCTGGATTCGAGCTATGACTTCGACTCAAATATGGCCGTGGTCGTTGCCGGGGATATTCCCGACCCGCGCGATCGCGAGGGCTATCTGTCGGCACTCGAGCGCGTACTGGTCGACGCCCATCTTGCCATGGGTGGATCGGTGCTCACGCTGTTCACCAACAGACGTGACATGGAGGATCTGTTCGCCCGTGTGGAGCCCAAACTGGCCCGTGCAGGCCTGGAGCTTAACTGCCAGCAGCGAAATTCGTCCCCGCGCCGTCTGCGGGACCGTTTTATCAACGAGCCGACCTCGTCGCTCTTTGCGCTCAAGGCCTTCTGGGAGGGGTTTGATGCCAGCGGCGAGACGCTGCGCTGCGTCATCATCCCCAAGTTGCCGTTCTCGAGCCCCACGGACCCGCTCTCGTGCGAGCGTAATCTGCGTGAAGATCGCGCCTGGGCACGCTATTCGCTGCCCGAGGCTGTGCTCGAGGTCAAACAAGCCGCCGGCCGCCTCATTCGCTCGTCGACCGATTGTGGCGTGCTCATCTTGGCCGACCCACGCCTAGTGACGAAGGGCTATGGCAAGAAGTTTTTAACTTCGCTGCCCACGAGTTCCTATCAGCGCATTGAATCGGCGCAGATCGGTCACTATCTGCAGTTGTGGCGTGCACGCCACGAGCGGCGCCGCTAGAGCGGGCAGACTAAGGTCTTCGCCATATCGCATAGACGCTTTGACAGAGCGGGGTCATCCAGAATGTGGATGGCTCCGCCCGCTGCTATTACCTGGCTGAGCAGCCAACGCTCGGAGCCGTAACGCACGATCACTGTTGCCGCACCTGCCCCGTTTGGCTCGATCGACATAATACCTGCCCAGTCTAGACGCTCTGCCATGTCGAGCGGCATGAGGAGCTTTGCGCTCTGCTCCGCTTGGGAGAGGGAGTCGTGAAGGGATGCGGTCGAAGGCGCGTGGCGCTCGACGGAATCCTCGGTGAGGGAAAGACCTTCGATTTTGTCCATGCGGTAGGAACGTTGCCCATCAACCTCGATGTCCCAGGCAATCAGGTAGGTCTGATCGCCATGCGTCGCGATGCGCAAGGGGTCGATGAGGCGCTCGCGCGGCTGTGCATCGTCCATCGAACGATAAGTAATGCGGCAACGAACGCCGTCCTGAATAGCGCTGCTGAGCTGCTGCCAGTGCGATCCGCGGACAACAGTGTCGACGACGCGCTGATTGTAGCCGAGCTCTTCGGGAAGGAGAGCATGTCGAATCCGAGCCGCCGCCTGGGGCTCGATCCCCAGTGATTCAAGTTCATGATTGAGCACGGCGCCTTCGGCGGCACTCAGGCGCAGCGGCAGCACGCGTCCAGCATCGCCGGTAAGGGATATGTGTTCGCCGTTACGCTCGCAGATAATGCGGGCGCCCGACTCGCGATCAGCGAGGGTCGAGACGATATCGAGGATCTCGTCCAGCGAAGCTCCGGAAATGTCGAAGCGGCTGCAAATCTCATTTCTCGTCAGCCCCGCGCTTCCGGCTGCGTAGAGGGCTTCCATGATGTCGATGGCACGCGAGAGTCTCTGCTCGCTGGTGAGTTTACGAGCGGGCATGCTCATGCACCGTCCTTTCGATGAGGTGGTTCCACGCCAGTTTGAGTGCATCGGGGGCAACGGGCCTCATGCCGTCCATGGCATGGGCCATGCAGAATGAGGCGGCGGCGTCAAAGTCGCGCACGTCAACGGTCCAGGTCCATCCTTCTTCGCTGCGTGCAAGATCGCCTCGCCCGCGCGTGAGACCGCTGACCATATCGGCTTGCGACTCGCGCGCGAACGAGAACGTTGCCGCAACGGGCGGTCGGTCGGCAAAATCGAACTCAAAGAACAGGTAATCGTTGAGATTGAAGTCTGCGGGAATGGAGTATGCCTTTGAGGGGCGCCAAGCACGGACGATGCGGTCGCAGCGGAACGTTCTGATGTTGTCGGTGGCATTGTCCAGACCGCAGAAATACGCCGTGCCATCGTGTTCGAACATACCGTAGACGCAGACGGTGCGCTCTTTCTGCTCGCCGCGACCGTTCTGATACAAAAAGCGCAGTGCACAGCGCTCGGCAAAGGCGCTCCAAACTGCATCGACGGTGGGAGAACGGTGAATCGGCGCCTCGTCTGCGGCAGATATGCCGGTGAGATAGGCAATCTTGGACCGGATGTCGGCAAGCGGCGCGGCAAAGGCGGAGGAGCCGGCCGCAAGCGTCTGGTCGATGGCGTCTAGCAAGATGTCGGCATCGTCTGCGGTGATGAGCCCACCTGCCGCAAACGTGTGCTCGCGGTCGATCGTCCACGAGCTTTCCTCGGTCTCTTGCGCGCCGGCGAGGCGAACCTCTTTGATTACGATGCCGCGTTCGAGTAGTTTGTCGCGATCGCGGCGGAACTTGCGCTTATCCGAGTCGATGTTGCCCGAGCCATACCCCAAATCGGAATCCAAGACGATTTGTTCGGTCGTCAACGGCTCGGGAGAACTGTTGAGTACAAAGAAAAGATTGAGGATGCGCTGGGCCGTTTTATCGAAACTGGGTTCCGGCGTTCCCTTTTTGTTAATAGCGGTCGTGTCGCTTGCCGTCATAGAGTCCTCGCATGGGAAGGTGGTTTGCTGCCATGATTTTAGTCCGATATGGAGATTAGGCTATATCCTTGTCCGCTCGGGGCGTTAAGATGGCCCGAATTCGGTCGTTTGCGCTCGCTCGGGGTATACTTTCGACTATATACGGTTCTAATGTGCATGCATTGGGCCTATTTGTCGGATTATGGATGTGGAGCGCACATGGCGAACACCCAGAACTATATCAACCACCTGCTGCAGAACACCGGCATCACGCCGGCATGCAGCGAAGAAGAGCGCTTGGCTGCCGAGGATATCGCTCAGATTTTCCGCAACCATGGCTTTGATCCCGAGGTGCAGGAGTTTAATGCTCCCGCGCCGAGCAGGCTGGCATTTGCTATCACCGGCATCCTTGCGTTTGTCGGCGCCCTGCTTATGGGTATCGGTGGCGGCATCGGCTTGGTCGGTACCCTGCTGGCCATCATCGGTGCCGTGCTCTATGTGCTCGAGCGTACCGGGCATCCCGTGATTTCGGGGCTGGGAAAGACGGGCGTGAGCCAAAATGTCATCGCCTATCACAAGGCTTCTGGCCCGCTCACGTCCCCGCGCAATCGCCCGGTGGTCGTTGTCGCACATTACGACTCCCCTCGCGCCGAGCTGCTTGCCCGCGAGCCCTATGCTTCGTACCGCGCGCTCATCGCTAAGTTGCTGCCCGTCGCCACGGTTGCCCCCGCTGCCGTCGCCGTCCTGCGTATCCTGCCGCTTCCCGGCGCGCTCAAGGTTCTGCTGTGGATCGTCGCGATTCTCGCCTCTCTCGTTGCGCTCGCCAACGCGGCAAACATCATCTCCAATCGCTACATCCTTCCCTATACGTCCGGCGCGGTGTGCAACAAATCTTCTGTCGCCGCTTTGCTTGGCGTTATGGACAATGTCGCCCCCTTCCAGGGCGAGAATGAGTTCCCCGACGATGTTCCGTTCGACACCTATTTTGGTGAGCAAAAACGTCGCGCCGAGGAGATGGCACGTGCGGCGGCGGAATATGCCGCGGCCCAGCAGCAAAACGACTATGGCAACACCATTGAGTACGAAGAGCCTACCTACGAGGAGGACGAGTTTGGCCAGCCGATTGCTCCCGACGCTCAGACCGAGCCCGAACAGGGCGAGGCTTTCGACGAGCAGATCGATGGCTTTGAGGGTGCATCTGCCGACGAGACGCTGATCGGCTCCATTGTGCCCGAGGCACAGGACCAGGCCGCCCAAGGTGAAGAGCCCGCTGCCGAGGCTTCCGCTGTCGCGCCGGCGGAGGAGCCTGTTGTGGTCGAGCCCAGCGAGCCTGAGCCTAAGCTCTATCGCAATGCCGCCGGCAACATACGCTTTGGTTCGGATGCCATCCGTGCACTCGGCATGCTTCCCGAGTCCTGTACGCTCGATTACGAGGAGGGTGAGGAGCCGACATTCGAGCCCGAGCCTGCCCCCGTCGTGACTGCACCTGCGCCCGTTGTCGCCGTGGATGATGAGTCTGCCGCGGTTACCGCTGCCGTTGCCGAGCCCGAGGCGGTGTCCGCGATCGATCCCGCGGCAGGACTGGACATTTTGGCTCCCGCCGCGCCGGCGCAAGACGTTACGGACGAGTCTGACGACGATTACGCTGAACAGCCGAGGCGCGTGTCTTACGAGAGTGATACCGATTTCTCGGCCGAGATTCCCGCGGCGACGCCCCATGCCGATATTGCATCCGCCTTCTCTTCGATTGGGGCCAGTGCTTCCAGCTTCTTTAAGGGTGCATTTGCAAAGGGCAAGAAATTCATCGACGACTTTGAGGAAAAGCGCGCCATCGCACGCGAGGCTGCCGAGCAGGAGGCTATCGCTCAGCAGCAGGCAGCCGAGGCGGAGCGTGAGCGTGCGGCGCAGGAGTTCGAACAGAACGAGGCTCAGCAGCCCGTGGCCGTCGACGCTGCCGAAGCTACGACGTCTTTTGAGTCCCATCAACCGGCATCCGCTGATGTTGTTGAGGCGACGACGTCTTTCGAGCCCCAGCAGCCCGTTGATGGCACCATGTCGTTCGACGCCGCGCAGTTCGATGCCACGATAACGTTTGAAAAACAGGGCACCGCGATTGCTGAGCCCCTTGAGGCTTCCGATGATCAGGCCGCTGTGGCAAACGATGCCGAGACCGCCGATGCGGTTGAAGTCCCGGATGCTGCCGAAGACCAGGTCGTTGAGGTCAGTGCTGAGGAAGAGCAGCACGTAGCGGTTGAGCAGAACGATTCGGCCGAGGTCGAGCAGGATGAGGCCGCTGTGGTCTCCGAGGTTTCCGAGGCGCCCGAGACGGACGAGTCGAGACCTTACTCCACGCAGATTTTCACCATGCCGACTCCGGGTGGTTCTGGCTCCACGGTTGCCAACGTCGCCCCCACTCAGGACGAAACGGTCGATTCCCTCATGGCGCAGATTTCGTCTCAGGCCACGCCGCGCCCGCAGATGAATGTTCCCGATCCGGCGTCAGTTCCGGTGCCTACGCCCTCCTCGTCGCCGTTGGCTTCGGTTCCCGATCCGTCGCTGCCGTCGATGAAGCAGGCTAACGTTGCGTCTCGCACGTCACTGTTCGACCTTCCCGACCCCTCGGCTCAGGTCGATGACCCCTTCGCGACGGCGCAGGGTCCCGAGCCCACGTCGGCGCCCGTTGCACCTTCCATGCCCGTCGCGTCGGGCGCGCAGCCGCTCGAGACCATCTCGGCTCCCGCTTCGGCCGCGCCCAAGCCCCGCAAGCGCGGTCTGGGCGGTCTGTTTGGTCGTAAAAAGAAAAACGATCAGGACAGCATGAGTGACTGGCTGGGTGTCGAAGACGATTACGATGCTAAGAAGTCTGGCCGCGGTATCGGCTCGTGGGATAACTTCGAGGACGATAACGACGGCTGGAAGGGCGGCGCCACGTCTTCCGATGGTGCATCTGACGAGGACATGCTCTCGGCTGTCGCTTCTATGGGCGATGACGAACTGCTTGGTCACGATATCTGGTTTGTGGCGACGGGTGCCTCGGATTGTGATGGCGCCGGCATGAAGGCGTTCTTGGCCTCGCATCGCGATAAGCTCCGCGGCGTATTCTTCATCAATCTTGAATCCGTCGGCGCCGGTAGGCTTTCGGTAGTGACGGTCGAGGGCGAGCAGCAGCTGCTTAAGGGCGACCGCCGCATCATGAATCTGGTCAGCAAGGTCTGCAAGTCGTTCCATGTCGATTGTGGTGCGCTCGAGATGCCCTATGCCAAGACCGATGCCTATGCCGCACTCGAGGCGAGCCGTCGTGCCCTCACCATCGCCGGTGTGGACGGCACGCGCCTGGCTTGTGCTCGCACCGAGGATGACCTGCCCCACAACGTTAACCCGACGAACATTGCCACGGTATCCGAGGTCGTGACCGAGGTTATCCGCCGTTCGTAGGCGGAGCTCTAAGGAGTCAACGTGTTTTCGTTCATTAAACGTCATTGGCCTGTTTATTTGATTCTGACCCTTATTGCCGTCGCTTTGGGATTTGGGGCTGCCTATATCGTGGGTGTAAAGGGGTCGACCCCCGCATCCGCAATCAGCGAAGAGGTGGAGCAAGAGCAAAGTACGGGTGCCGATGGAATCCCCGAGTCCGAGCAGGCGCTCGTCGACAGCGGATCTTCATCTGCCGAGTAGATGTGGCGATTTAAATGATTGAAAGCGGGCGAGGCGGGAGACTGACTCGCCCGCTTTTTATCGCGTTAGCGCTTCTTTGGGATCGACCTAAGGCGAGCGAACCATAGGGCTGCCGCACCCGAGGTCAGGAGCGCGGTGATGCAGGCGGCGATGGGAACTGATCCTGTTGCCGGTAGGTCCTGCGGTAGGGTGCAGCGCTGAACGACACGATCCTCGTCATGTGACTCAAGTTTGTCGCCGCCGCCGTTGCGACAGAGGTCGACACGGGCGCTGTTGGCAACTGGTGCCTGGGGCGTATAGGAAGAAGTTGCCTGCATATGGACTACTGCACTCCGGGCGTCTGTACCGAGGGTTGCCTTGGCGTCATCGAGATCGTCATGTTCGTTTTTAAGGTCTTCGCGCTTCCAAGAATCTTCGTCGCACCTGGTTGCAAAGTCGGCGTCCACCGCACCGTACTCAAGGCGAATGCCCGTTACGATGGTATCGACGGGAAGGTCGAGCTCATTTACCTCAAGCGTGATTGATTTTGTGGTCGGGACATCGGTTTTCCAGAGTTGCCAGCCTTCGTAATCAACGAGACGACGGTCCCCGCCCAAGCTCTCTTTAACTTCGTCGGACTCAAGCCAGGGGTTTTCATGTCCATCGTCAAGTGTTGCGTTTGCCTGTTCGTCGATGCCTGACGAGCCCAGTGGCGTTGTGCGGTACCACACGTTGCACAGACCGTTGAGGTCGCCGATGGCAATAGGGGTTTCGATTGAGACGAGTCTTGCCGTACCGTCCTTGGCGCACTCAAGATCATCGGTAATCGTGAACTCATCAACCCAGGTGGTCGACTCGTTTCGCGCATCGACGGTGTAGGAGAAAAACCCTTCCGCATCGGCTTGTGTCGCGGCGCGGTTTTTGCCATCGCCGTTAGCCAAGAGGCCATCCCCGGTGGGCTGGGCAATTTCTTGACGCTTGTCGACCTGTCCCTTGATCTCGATCGGTGCGTCCTTCATTGCGAAAGATTGGACTTCTCCCGTAGCCTTCACTTCAAACGTTATCTCCTCGGCAAGGTCGTAGGTTCGCGGGGACATCATTTCGCGCAACGTGTAGGTGCCGGGCGCAAGATGTTCGATACGGTGCGGTTTATCGGATGAGGTCCAGGAGTCTATTTCGGTTTCGTCTTGTCCATATAGGGTGAGCTGAGCGCCCTCCACCTCTTGTTTTCCGGTTAGGTCGACTTTTGAGATATCGATCTTGGTGAAATCGTCGGATACTCCGAGATGGGCTTCGATGACGGACGTTGTCTGGTCGGCATATGACAGCTCGACCGTATGGGGACTTTGGTCTAGGAGATATCCTTCGGGCGCTTGGGTCTCAACGACTTCGTAGCATGCGGTTCCACATCCCAGCGAAAGATGGCTCGCACGGGCGGACCCCTGCTCGTCAGTCGTTACGGTGGCGACGGTTTCGCCGTCCAGGGCAACGATACTGCCGTCGGGGCGAATAATATCGCCTGCGGCTCGGATATCAAATACAGCCCCCATGAGTTTGCGCCCGTCGGTAGCGTCGGACTTTACGATTTCGATGCTTCCGGTTGCCGCATCGTCGAAGTATGAGGCAATCGCAACGGGCGTTAGATACCTGTCGGCGGGGATTGTTATCTCGAGATCCTCTCCGACAAGATAAGGTTTCTTTGCCGAGACTTCTCGCACGTAGTAGGTGCCCGGGTTAAGAGACTCGGGCAGCGTGACGGTACCAGTTGCGTCGGTCGTAAAGGTGTTCAGGACATTGTGGGACGGATACCAGCACGTTTGCGAGATGGGCTCGTGGTTGCTGCCGAGCAACTGGAAGCTAAAGCCTGCAAGGGGAACCGCGGCACCGGTTTGGGCGTCGCGCTTAGCAATCTGGAGATGTGTCGATAGGGCATGGTTGTCCACGATGTACTGAAGCTCGGCACCGTCGGCAATCTGTTCAGCCGAGACGGTCCATTCTCCTGCCTGTTTAAAGCCTTCGGGGACGGATTCTGGGACCTCCCGAAGTGTATAGCCGGCACGGTCGTAGGGGATGGCTCCGTGGGCGCCGTCGGGCCGCTTGCCCGCGCCGAACCATGCTCCGGGCTGGTCTTTGGTGGAGGCAAAACCATAGATATTTGTGGTTAACGTTCCAACAACCTGTTGTGAGCTATTGCTGATGACTTCAAAGACAACGCCTTCCGCGGGCTGCTCCAAGCCAGACTGATCGCTGTTGCCATGATCTTTGAATTTGGAAATCTCAAGGTCAAATGCAATCGGAATATCGGAAACGCGAGATTCGAGCTCGACGACGCCCGAGTCGCCCAGCTGGTCGGCTCCAACGGTGTAGGTCCAGCTGTCGCTGGGCAGCAGGTAGCCCTCGGGGGCCTTCGACTCATAGATGGTGAAGGTTCCCAGGGGAATGTTATCAAGGGCCGCTCGACCGTTTTCGTCGGTCGTGAGGGTTTGCGTCCATCCGGGGGTGGATTGAGAGACGCAGGTAAACTCGGCACCGGCAAGCGAGGTCCCCGCTTGGGCTCCAGCGCCCGTTGCGGCGTCGGTCTTAACGATGCGCAACGTGATGGTGCCTGGCTGCTCATCGATTGTGACATGACCACCATTGCCTTCCGTGGTAAAGGGGATGCGGTCGCGTCGAGGGATATAGCCTGCCGGTGCCTTTGTCTCTACCAGGTAGTATGCTGTGTTGGGTAAAAGTGTTGCCTGTGCTCGGCCGTTGCCGTCCATTTTGAGCGTGCCCACGCGCGCGTCGCTCATGCTCTCGAAGATATCGAATGTTGCCCCGTCAAACTGATAGGTGTCGTTTCCGCTGGTAATGGCGGTGTTCGCGGACTTCTTTTGGAAAGAAACAGAGACCGCTGGCAGCACGTAGAGCATGTCTTGACGTTTGCTGCCGCCCGATATGGGTCCCAAATAGCGCCGTGCGCGGTGCGGAGCGGCTTTGATGCCTCCCGATTTTGCATTGTCGTGAAGCCACCGTGCGGCAGCCACGACCTCATTGTCGGCGGTAAAATGCCCACTTTTTGTCTTGCCTTGAGCTGTTGTGTAGGAGTAAGTGCCGTCGACATGGGTGGTGCCGTTAAGCATCCATACGGCAAGTTGGGTGGCGGCGCGGGCGCGATCGGGCGACAGGCTGTAACCGCCAAACGACGTGGCAGAAGGATATCCGTGACAAACGATCGCCGCGAACTCGTCGTCGAGCCATACCCAGCCCTGATCAAAGTTGAGCCATGGGCCACCCGGCTTGGTGGGACCGGGACGTTCCTGGTTCATGCAGTACGCGATTGAGGCGTCTTGAGCCTCGTACTTACCGATGAGGAAGGGCCCGCAATCGTCGCTAATGGTGCGAAAGCTGAGCTGATCGTAGCCGTCGATGGCAAATGCGGATCCCGGCGCCAAGCAGCTGATGAGTAGGAAGAGGAGTAGGAGCAGCGGGCCTGTTGCGATTGCGCTGTGGACAGAGTGCGTGGGTGCGTTGGACATGGCTGCTCCTTATCCCTCGTGCGCCGCACGGGGAGGCTGCGGCGCTTGGGACGAGGCTACCCCAGGGGTTCATGCGGGTAAGTACCGGAAGCTGACCAAAAGCTTGCCAGATTTCCGACAAATTGGGTTCATACGGAACAATCAAATAAAACCGCAGGTAAAAGATGGTGAAATAAGGATACCAGAGGTCCCTGTCTCCACAATTGGACTGTTTTTCAGACGATTCTCCACAGCTAAAACAAGCATCGACACCCTTGTATCGAACAAGACAACCGCGTTATACTAGCCAACACACAAGCGGGCATCGCCAAGTGGTAAGGCATCAGCTTCCCAAGCTGACACTCGCGGGTTCGAGTCCCGTTGCCCGCTCCACGCAAAACAGCAGGTCAAGAGCTTAGAGCGCTTGGCCTGTTTCTCTTTTTCGGCTCCGTAGACCACGGAAATAGACCAAATGTAGACCAAACTCCGGTGAAACCGTTTTTCGCCCCGACGCCGCCCGCGTCTCCTCCGGCCCCTTTTTAGGGCTTGGGAAAGTTGGGGCTGATCGGCCCGTGTGCCCCTCCCCGCCCTTTTTTAGTTGTTGACATAGTTGACGTTAAAGCAGCGGGGCCGCACCCCTGATACCGGGATACGGCCCTTTTTAGTTGTTCAGATAGTTCAAATTGAGCGCCTTTTTAGGGCTTTAGATAATTGCGATTGAATCCCTTTTTAGGGGGCTTCAGAAACTTCAGATTGAACGGCCCCGCCCTCGGCGCGGTATCGGCTTGGAACGAGCGCGGTTTTGGTCTACGGAGTCCGCGCCCCGATACCGCCCCGGCGACGGGGCCGCCACCTCGGGCGCTAGGCCCTGAGCCAATGTTCCCCGCCCCGGCCCCTCACGTAGACGGGGGCGTAGGCGGCAACTATCACGCCGTCAACGGTAAGCCCGTCCTCCGGCTTGGCGTCCCGGGCCACCGTGGCGGCCTCTAGGGCCGTGTCCAACGGTTGCACCTCCAACGTCCCCGCCTCGGCGTCAACGCGCCGAATACGGGCAATCTGGGGCGCTGATGGGCAATCGTCGGCGGTCGAGCACGCCACCAAATCGCCGCGCCTAGGCTCTAGGGCCGTGTCCACCTCCGCGACAACCCCCCCGCAGCGGGTGCCGCGCCCTCTATCTCCGGTAGGCCCTTGCCACTCATGCCCCCGATGAGTCGAGTCGCCATGTCTCCTCCTCGTCTCTCCGTTCCGTCCCGGCGCTCCCCATGTTGCACCGACGCCGCGCCCTCGGCGGCCTCGCTCCGCATGTCCCGGCGAAATGCCGAAACCCTGCACACGCCACGCCCCCGGCCCCGCCTCGCGGGTTCGCCCCGGCATAAAAAAGCCCCGCCGTGGCGGGGCTGAACTAGGCAAGCGGTTAGACCGATTAGCCGATTGATGGGCTAAAGGAAGATGCTAGAGTCATGCTCCATAAGCTTAGACTCACCGGACGAGATGGACTCTTCAAGAAGGTCGGCATATTCGCAAATGTGCCCGTAGAACATAGGCTCATAGCCGAACATCTCAATAAAGACGGGTTCGGCCTTCTCGATACGAGCTTTTGCAAGCTTCTCCTGCTTAACCCGGCTTTCCATCAAATCAGCTCCTCAAGCATCTCTTCGAATATCTTAGTTGATTCAGGTAGGTATTTCCGCAGGACGGCGAGAGATTCCGGGTTCGCGGTGCTTGCGCTTTCCCGCCGCCTCGGCCTCCGCCTCCTCGATCTCTTTGAGGGTATGCGCAGCGCTCCACCGGGAACGGCTGAGGGCGTCGGGTTCCCATTCGGCGTGGATAGCGGCCCTAGCCCTCCCCATGCTCCCTGCTTTCCCTGAGCACGTATGAGTTTCGACCGTTCTCCCTCACGGCCTCCAGACCCGATGGCGGCAGGCCGACGGTTTTCATGCCGTGCCTGTCGCAGCTCGAAACGATTAGGCCTCTGCCGTCTATCCATGCCTTCACCGCCTCATGGCATACGGGGCACGGGGCGTGAAAGAACGTCTCGCCCGTCTCGAAAACGCCGGGGCCTCGCTCATAGTCGGTAGCCTCCTCGCTACTAGCCATTGGGCCTATAGGCCCATGGCTAGTAGCGGATAGGTCATAGCTAGTAGGTAGTAGTTTATAGCTATGCTGTGTGCACACCCCGTCCGACACGGGGTCTGACACGGGGTGTGACACCCCCTCTCCAGCTGGTGGAACGTTGCCGTTCCCGTCCTCCAGCCACCCGGTGAGGTCTATGTCCCGCAGCATGTTGGCCTTTCGCCACGAGTCCTCGCGGGCGTCGCTGAGGCGGTCGGCGTTGGCGTCGAAATAGGCGCGGGGCACGCCGTCCAGATGGTCGGGGCACACGCCCGTGAACCAATAGTCGATGAGCGCGGCAAGGTAGGCGCACCGCTCGCCCTCGTCCTCTATCCTGAGTGACGCTAGATAGTCCCGCAGTTGAATCTTGTCGTATGCGCACGGGGGCTTGCCGCTCGCAATACCCCGGTCCTTCCTCATGCGCCTTAGAGCTGCCGCCCGCCGCTCGACCTCTCGGCGGTACTCTGTCCGTTTCTCGCTATCCATCGGCTACCCCCACGAGTGCGAGGGCCGACTTGCGGGTTACGTAGACGCGCCGCCCTATGCGCACCTCGTCGAGCGCCCCTTGCCGGATGAGGCGGCGAACGTCCCTCTCGCTGAGGTCGAGCACCGCGCCCGCCTGAGCCGACGTTATGAGCCTCCCCATGTTCACGGGCACGGGCCTAATGTCCTCGTTCCACACTGCCGCCGCCCCCTCTCTTTCGCCTCGCTATCTCGCGCCCGATGGCCTCGATGCGGCCCCGCGCCCAAGCGCGGTAGGGCTGCCTGTACCCCTTGGCGGCTAGACGGGCCGTGAGGCGGTCTATCTCCTCGCCCATCTGCCGCCCGGTCATTCCCGGAACGTCGGCGTTCGCCGCACGCCTCGCGGCCTCCAGCGCCGCCCTGATCGGCCTCACGCGCCGCGCCCTAGATGAGGCCCGCGTATGCGAGCAGGGAATCGCGGTTGACGTTCCAGCGGGTGCCCGTGTTCGAGGCTTTGAGCTGTCCGCTTTGGCAGGCGCGGGCAATCGTCACGCGCGACCGACGGGCGATAGCCGCCGCCTCGGGTGCCGTGAGCGGGTTGGGAATGTCGGAATAGCGGCCCTCGTTCGCGGCTTTCCTGAGTTCGTCCAGATGTTCCTGAGTGCACATGTCTATGGCCTCCAATGGTTCGGTTGCTTTCTCTCTGAGCGCTCTGTAACGGTTATAGCCATGTTGCAACGAAACATAAAACAAGCGTCCTACCTGCGATTATTTAGTAGGACGCCTGTTTTTCGTCGTGTCGTTAAATATTCGGTTCATTTGTGCCGGTGGCATGTCTCTGCAATTTAGCGATGCCTGCAAAAACGCCGTACGAACTGAAAAGATTTTCAGCCTTTAGCAGCCTCGACAGCCGCGACGGCCCTCGCTAGATCATCTGCGGCCTCCGTTTCCGCGTTGCATAGCAGCAGTCCGCGCATGACCTCTAGCAGTATATCGACCTGCGGGTCTGTCAATAGCTCCAACGTCTCGGACGCGAACCCGCGTTTTGCTCTCGCCGCGTCTATGGGTGCGATTGAGGCCATTCTTGGCGCAACGTAAGCCGCAATATCCGCGTCCGGGTCGATTGCCCCCCGCCGCCCAAGAATCTGTGAGACTGACCCGAGCACACGCATAGCCTTGTGCGGTTCGAGGTTGTCGCTCCTCGTCCAGTTCGTCACCGTCGCTTGGGATACTTGTAACTCGGCGGCTAGCTCTTTCCGGGGAATGTCGAATCTTTCGAGCAGTCCCGCAACGCTGTGCCCGCCGTCAATGAAAGTAGAGAACGGGGGCACGCCGTAGCGCCCCGCCGCCTCGGTGAGTTTTTCGACGGCCTCGATATTCAGCGCAAACATTTTCGTTTTACCGTGTTTGTCCTGATATTCGGTATATTCCGCGCCCATCATGCCTCGCCGCCCGACAAAACGGCTTGCATGGTCTGGGCCGCGCGTTGCTTGCCCTCGGCTGTCGCGTCGGCGTAGATGTTGAGCGTCATGGCCGCGTTGGAGTGCCCCATAGACGCAGAGATAGCCTTAATGTCCACGTGGGCGGCTACTGCCATGGTCGCGAACGTGTGCCGCAGGTCGTGGAACGTCGGGCGGGTTCCCCTCGTCCCTTTCAGCTCCAGCGCCTCGGCAAGGTTGCGCCACCTCTGCCAAATCGTGTTGGGGCGCATGAAACCGCCGCGAATGTCGCCGAGCACGTAGAGCGCCCCGGTAAACGGCACGCCCGCAGCGAGGCACGCGGCCTCCATCTCCTCGCGCCGCGCCACGAGATCGGCGGCAAGCTCTGAGCCGAAATACACCGCGCGGGCGCTGCCGTCGTTCTTGGGGTCTTTGGCGTAGAACCTCGTCCCGTCGCGGCCTATGCTGTCCTCCACCTTCAGCACGCCGTTATCGGTATCGACGTTGGCCCACCTGAGGCCGCATATCTCGCCCTCCCTCATGCCCGTGTATAGGGCGATCTTCACCCCGAGCATAGCGGGCGTCATGCCCGCCACCCTGAGCACCTCGCGCACGGTTCGCACGCCCTCGGCGGTAAGCGAGTTGGGGCGCGGGCGTCCGGCCTTGGGCGGCTTTACGCCTCGGGTCGGGTCTTTGCCCAACAAATCGGTATCGACGGCCTGATTGCACGCAGACCGTAGCAGCGTGAGCGCCTTTTTCATCGTGCCGGGGGCGTACGTCTCGCCCATCTTGGCAACCCACGCCCTCACCATGTCCGGGTTGAGATCGGAAAGCGCCACCTCCCCGAGCAGCGGGGAAATGATGTTGTCGAGCAGACGCCCGTACTCGTTGAACGTTGACGGGTCGATACTCGGGCGCTTGCCGTCGATATAGCGGCGAACGTAGGCGGCCACGGTAAGCATCGTCTCCGGGTCGAATCCCAGAACAGCCAACGCCGCGCCCTCGCGCTGTCTCTGGTTCCACTTGGCCTCCATGGCCGCGCGCCACTCCTCAAGCTCTTTCTGGGCCGCGCGTTTCCCGGTGGCCTTGAGGGCCTTGGTCGTTTTCCTCCTCGCGCCGTCCTCGTCGATGTATTTCAGCGCCGCGCGGTATTTCCCGCCCCTGCTTTCGAGGTTCGCGGCTATGTAGTGCGTGTACTCCATGCGTGCTCCGTAGACCAAAACGTAGACCAAATGTAGACCAAATAGCGTGTACTGCTTTGGTCTACGTTGCACATTATGGCACATAACGCGCGTTTTACCTGCAACGATAGCAACGCTTTTTATCTCTTTGAACACTTGCGTGTAAGATTCCCAAGCTGACACTCGCGGGTTCGAGTCCCGTTGCCCGCTCCATTCGAATTTCAGGCACGGTAACGTTTCGTTACCGTGCCTTTTTCAATAAAGTGCCGGGACTCGAACCCGACAGGGTGCGAGCGTTAAATAAACGCGAAGCGTTTATAGCGAGCAGGCAAGGTCGCCGATAGGCGGCCGCAGCCGGTGCGGATTTGCGAAGCAAATACGCGGACGTCCCGTTGCCCGCTCCACCGGGCACGGGAGACATGGGGACGGCTAATTCAACAAAGTCTTCCCCTTCGGCTTCGTGAGGCTGAGGGGCTCGCCTGAAGCCGGTGCGGATTTGCGAAGCAAATACGCGGACGTCCCGTTGCCCGCTCCAATCTCAAAATGTTAGGTTGATGCCCGTAGCTCATACGGGCACCTGCGCACGGTACAATAGTCGAGTTACGACCAACGTGCCAATAGCCAAAAAGGAGCCGCTATGATCGATCGCTATACCCGCCCGGAGATGGGACACATCTTCTCCCTCGAGAACAAGTACGCCATTTGGCAGGAGATCGAGGTCCTGGCCTGCGAGGCCCAGGCGGAGCTCGGCAAGATCGGTATTTCCAAAGACGAGGCCCAGTGGATTCGCGACCACGCCAACTTCGAGAAGGCAAAGGTCGACGAGATCGAGGAAGTCACGCGCCACGACGTCATCGCCTTCCTGACCAACATGAAGGAGTATATCGATGCCGACGTTCCCGAGGGCGAGCCCAAGCCCAGCCGCTGGGTTCACTACGGCATGACCAGCTCCGACCTGGGTGATACGGCTCTGTGCTATCAGCTCACTCAGGCTTGCGACCTTATCATCGAGGACGTCAAGAAGCTCGGCGAGATCTGCAAGCGTCGCGCCTTCGAGGAGCGCAACACGCTCTGCGCCGGCCGTACTCATGGCATCCATGCCGAGCCGATGACCTTCGGTATGAAGTTTGGCTCTTGGGCCTGGGAGCTCAAGCGCGATCTGGACCGTCTTGAGGACGCCCGTAAGAACGTTGCTTTCGGTGCCATCTCGGGCGCTGTCGGCACGTACAGCTCCATCGAGCCGTTTGTCGAGGAGTATGTCTGCGAGCACTTAGGTCTGGTTCATGATCCGCTGTCCACGCAGGTCATCAGCCGCGACCACCACGCCTATCTTGCCGGTGTGCTCGCTACCACGGCAGCTACCTGCGAGCGCATTGCGACCGAGGTTCGCAACCTGCAGAAGACCGATACGCTCGAGGCCGAGGAGCCGTTCCGCAAGGGTCAAAAGGGCAGCTCCGCCATGCCGCACAAGCGCAACCCCATCACTATGGAGAAGGTCTGCGGCCTTTCGCGCATCGTCAAGTCCAACGCCCAGGTCGCCTTCGACAACGTTGCCCTGTGGCACGAGCGCGACATTTCGCACTCCTCTGCCGAGCGCGTCGCCCAGGCCGATAGCTTCATCGCCCTTGACCACATGTTCCAGTGCCTCATCCGCGTCATCGACGGCCTGCAGCTGTACCCTGCCCGCATGATGGCCAATCTCAACAAGACCCGCGGCCTCATCTTCTCCTCCAAGGTGCTGCTGGCTCTCGTCGATACAGGCATCACCCGCGAGGATGCCTATGCCATCGTGCAGGAAAACGCCATGGCCACGTGGCACGAGGTGCAGGATTGCGTCTCCGGTCCTACCTTTAAGGAGCGCCTCGAGGCCGATCCGCGCTGCACCGTCAGCCAGGAGAAGCTCGACGAGATCTTTGACCCGTGGAACTTCCTCACCCGCATCGACACGGTCTTCGATCGCCTGGAGCAGCTCGAGTTCTAATTGACCGATCGGGGAGGTAGTCAAATCGATCAATTCTCCGCGGCCCTCGTTCGAGTGCGACTTTCCAACACAAGCCCCGCTCGCAGCTCGCTCTGCCAGCGGGGCTTGTGCATGAGCGCACCTAGAAAGCTGGACGTCAGCGATATATGCGCGTCAACTGTGCTGCTTGCCGATAATTTGAGACATCTGACAAACATTACCTTGCCGGTAACTGTCGGGGGGGGGTATCCTTAAGCCAATTTTAAGGTGTGGGAGAATGCTGCGTTTTTTCACGAGAGATTGGACTTAGGGGAATGAGAAAAGGGTTTTGGAGGATAGCCACAGGCATCTGTGTTGCTTTAACGGCGGCAACGTTTGGGCTGACGGTGGCCGCTCCGCATGCGGATGCTGTCATGCTGGAGTCGCAGGACGGTTCCATGGGTGCATCGTTTCTCCCATACGATTCGTCTACAGGCGATGTGTGGTCAGAATTTGATGTCGCTGTTGGACAGACGGTGAAAGGAAGGCTTTCCTTTTTTAATAAAAATCACGAATGGGCGCACATTGACCCTAGCGATATCGATATCACATCGTCTGACGAGGATATCGCTAAGGTAAGTTATGAGTCACATAGTTGGGTATTGACAATTAGCCCCACCAAAGTTGGCACAACGACTATAACCCTGAAGAGCAAGACCGACGAGAGTTTAAACGGTTCTCTTAAGATTAAAAGTGTGGCTAAAGTCAATCCAATTAAGGTCAGTTTCGTTTCTTACGACCAATCTGGTGCGACAACAAACACCGCAACGCTGGGTTACACGGATGATTGTCCGCAAAAATGCGGGAACACGCATTATGCATTACTAGAGGGGAGAGTTGACGTTCGTCCCGTGGACGAGAGCCGTGCGGCCACATATTTTGTTATTAAGGAAGACCCCTCAAAGGATTCCAAAGTCCAGGCAAGGGTGAATTCGAATTATTCATCATATGGAACTTCCGAGCTAAGCGCTTCTTTGCAACTCGAGGCGTTGTCGAAAGATGCTAAAGAGGCCAAGGTTCTTGTCGACTATTGCAACGGTGAAGTTGAGACGAAGAAGCTATGTGATGTTGTAACCGAGAATCAGGAGCCCGGATTCAATGAGCGTGGGAACAAAAAGCAAAAGATGCTGGTTGGGGACAGCTATTATCTGACTGCCATTCTCAACGTTTCTCCAAATGAAGTACTGAAGGCATGCCAGCGCGCACATTGGGGTGCGGACTTTGGCGCTGTAACCTATTCTCTGGAAAGCAACGATGTCGTTGAGCTTATCGGTGGTGAAAACTCGTTTAAGGCAATAAAGCCTGGCACCGTTAAGGCTCATGCTCGTGATGGCCTTGGCAATGACCATCCCTTTGAGATAGAGGTTGTCGACCCTGCGGAAGTGAGCCTTTCGAAGGCTAAGTTTGTGTCGAGCGATTATACATTTCCCTGTGAGGTCAGTTCAGATAGTATATCCAAAGATTGGCTTTGGCTGGAATGTGACAGGGGGTTTGAATATCCAAAGGGCGTGCTGAGTAAAAGCGCTGAGGAATTGATGGACTCCTATGCCGGCGCAAAGTATTCTTTCACTTCAGATAATCCGGATGTCCTCGAGGTAAAAGGACCGATGTTTAGTGGTGGCAGTTACTTGGGGTATTTAGTGCCTCATAGTTACGGCGATGCAACGGTTTCAATGTACTTGGGTGGTCGTCTCTGCGACACGATGACCGTTCATGTTGTCAAGCCTGGCGAGGAGCCTGCAAAGACTGCGGTTTCCATTGCGGACAGCTACTCAACCTCCATGGATAAAGGCACGACTCAGCAGCTGAAGGCAAAGGTCTCCCCTGATGACAAGGCCAGCCAAGTTGTTTGGTCCTCTTCCAACGAGAGCGTCCTTACCGTCGACGCTAACGGTCTTGTTACCGCTGTCGGTGACGGTGATGCCACGATCACGGCAACGGTTGATGGGGTCTCTGCAACCACGGATGCGATTACGGTAACCACTCCGGTTGTAAAGGTGTCGGGCGTCAAGCTCAGCGCTTCAAACCTTAAGCTTGCTGTGGGCGGTGAGCCCTCGACGTTGACCGCAGCGGTTGAGCCCGATAATGCAACGAACAAGAACTTGTCCTGGTCGTCGAGCGATCCTACGGTCGCCACGGTTGCAGACGGCGTCGTGACCCCGGTCAAGGCAGGTGTTGCTACGATTACCGTCACCACTGAGGACGGAGAGCATAGCGCCACGTGCAAGGTGACGGTTATTCAGCCTGCTACGGGCATCACGCTCGATAAGCAGAAGGTCGTGCTTGTGGGCGCTGCAACCGAGCAGCTTAAGGCGGCGGTCGTTCCCGCGGAGGCTAACCAGACGATTGTCTGGAAGTCCAGCAACGAAAGTGTCGCTACAGTCGATCAAACCGGAAAGGTGGCGGCTGTCTCCAAGGGCGCCGCAACCATCACCGTTTCGACTGAAGACGGCACCTATTCTCAGGATTGCGCGGTGACCGTCTCTAATCCCGCAACGAACCTTACGGTCGACCAGAGCGTCCTCGGCCTCAAGAAGGGCGAAGAGGGCACCGTGAAGGTTTCTCTTGCTGGAACCCTTGCGGGTGAGGTCGACGAGACCAATCTTGCTCTGGATGACACGGGCGCTTCGAAGGCGTTTAAGGTTGTCGACAACGGTGATGGCTCCTACACCGTTACCGCCCTCAAGACCGGTTCTGGTTCTTTTGTCATCACTGCAGGGTCGCTCTCCCAGACCGTTTCGGTGACCGTGACCAATCCCGCCCAAAAGGTTGAGCTCAACAAGACGAGCCTGTCCTTTACCGTCGGTGATGCCTCCACAAAGCTCTCCGCAACGGTGAGTCCTGCCGATGCAGACGATACGACGGTGAGCTGGACCTCCAGCGACTCGTCGATCGCCACGGTCAAAGACGGCGTCGTGACGCCGCTTAAGGCCGGTACCGCCACGATTACCGCCACCTGTGGCGACAAAACCGCGACCTGCGCCGTTATCGTAGCGGCAAAGACCATTGCAGGCGTTGCGGGTAGCAACGGAACGGACGTTAGCGTAAGCGCCGAGAACAATGTCGCTGCCGGCATTGCCCAGAACAACAGCATCTCTCTTGTGGTCGAGGAACCGACGGATCTTACCGATGCCGCCAATGCTACGATTTCCGGCCTTGAGCAGGGGACTACCAAGGTTGCCGATAAGCTCGATATCAAGCTTCTCAAGGACGGCGAGGTTATCGAGGACTACGAAGGCATGTCCTTCATCGTCCGTGTCAAGATGACTGCCGCCATGAAGGCGCTCACCAATCTCAAGGTGCTCTACGTTGCCGAGGATGGTTCCACTCAGGCTATGGATACGTGGACCGAGGGCGACTACCTCTGCTTCCGCACGAGCCACTTCTCGACGTACGTGGTGACGGGCGAGGAGGCCAAGGGGGAGCCGGCTCAGCCTGCGCAGCCCGTGACGCCGTCCCAACCCGGTCAGCAGACGACGACCAAGGTAACCAAAACGTCCGCTAAGACTACTAAGGGTGCGCTCGCCAACACGGGCGACCAAACCCTTGCCGTCGCCTTTATTATGACCGTTGTCGGCGCTTCGCTGATTGCCTTCGCGCTTATGCGCAAACGTCTCGAGTGTTAGGGCGCCCTCTCGTTTAAGCGCGACCTTTCAGTCCAAGCCCCGTTGGTAACTCGTTTTACCAACGGGGCTTTTACGTTAAAGACTTCAGCCCGTGTGTCGCGTGCAGTGCGGCGCGTCGGAAACCGCCAGATACGCGGTCGGCGCCAACGGCCTGAACGAGGCAGCGGTCGGGGTGCATTCGGGAGCAGCTGAGCTTCGAGTAGGGTTAACCTAATTCGACCGCTCGCGGATGCATTTCAACCTTTGGCGCCTTGCCCATCTTGGGTGAGGCGCTTTTTTCGCTGCTGCGGCAGCTCCCGGTAATAAAATGAACCTCTACTGCCATTTCGATGAAAAGAGGCGCGTGCCTAGACGTATTAAACGAGTCGTCATCGTCTCGTTCGCGCTCATAGTTCTTGTTGCTGCCTGTACGGCTGTCCTGACGTATACCGATCGAAATAGTTCTTCCTCGCCGAGTACGGCTGACGAGGATCTCCCTGTGCTCAAAATTGGCGTTACGGATAACGACCCCTATGTGTATGTCGATACCACGGGCGATTACGCCGGTATCGATATCGACATCGCCCGCGAGGCCTGCAGGCGCGCGGGGCTCAAGCCACAGTTTGTCGATATTGACTGGAACGATCGCGACCGGCTGCTCAAAAACGGTGATATCGATTGCCTGTGGTGTGATTATTCTCCCTGTTATCGCGAGGATAAGTATTACTGGACCGAGCCGTATCTAACCGTGACGGTTTCGGTTGTCGCCAAGAAAACGAGTGGCATCAAGTCCTTGGCGCATCTCGATGGAAGCAAGACCATCGCGGTGATTGCGGGCTCGGTGAGCGAACGCCGATTGCTCGCAGGGGATCTGGAAATCTCGCCGGACGTGCAAATCAAATCGTATGGTTCTGCCGAGCTCTGCAAAGCCGCCCTCGCCAAAGGGTATGTCGACTGTTGGATGGCGGACGTTCAATCGCTTGATCGACTCGTCGCCCAGTATCCCGGCGTTTATCGTGTGTTTGCCGACAACGTTATGACGGTTGACCTGGGCGTTGCATTTGATGTTGCCTATGAGGGAGAGTGCGTCAAAAACCTCAATACCGCGCTGTTCGACATGGATCGAGACGACACGATAGAGCGCATTGTGGACAATTACAAGGCAGGAGCGACGACGGGCGGGCAAGGAGCGGAATCATGACAAATGACAAACACCGCTTGCGTCGAAAGACTCTGACCGTCATAGCTATCGGCGTTATTGTCAGCGCTGTCTTATTAGGCCTGTTGTATGCGGTTGGAACCCATCGCTGCCTCGAAAAAACGCTTGGGTTTGGCCAAGAAACCATGGTGTTTTTGGAAAACGCTTGCGAAAAATATGACCGCTACGAACAGGGGAGAAAAACCGAGGAGACGCACGATTTGCTCGCCGCGGTCGAATCGTTTGCGACGTTCCTGTCCTCTGATCGCGTTGAGGTTAACAACGACCTTATCGAGCAATTTGTCCATGCCGAGAACCTTTCGGGGTTGATGGTCATGGACTCCGACGGTCATATGGCCGCCCACTACGACATCGATGGTCGCGATCCGCTCATGTTGTGGCGAGAGGAGCTGGCCTGTTCGCCGGTCGCATCGATGTATCAAGGTTCCAAAGTGACCTACTCAACTGTCGTTGAGCGCCGTGGTGTCGTTTTTGCCGTCTGTGCTGTCCCGTATGGCGACGGCGTTGCCCTGGCATACCGCTCACTTGTTTCCGATTCGGCGGACGACTATTCATATGCCATAGCCGATGTGCTTTCGAACAACACCTTCCACCAGGGCCCCACGGTGCTTGTTATGGAGGATGCGGAGATTGTCTCATCCAACAGCGCCGATGCCGATGTGTCGCTCGCTCGACTCCTCACCAGTACAGGAGTTGAATGGAAAGAAGATGGCCTGACGCGCATCGAATATCGAGGAGACAAATGGTATGCCGTGCGTGCGGCATATAAGGACTACCGCCTGTTTGCGCTATATCCCAAATCTGAGGTCATGTCTGACAGGATTTCATTTGTCGCCGTCGGCGTCTTAGTGTGCCTTGCGTTTTGGGTCGTGGTACTGTTGGCTCGGAATATCGTTGACCACCGCAATTTGGTCGAAAAAGATAAACAGCTCGGCATTATCAATGCCATAAGCGCCATCTACGATTCGACCTTCCTTTTGCATCTCGACACCCTCGAGATCGAGGGAATCAATATGTCGCCGGCGATAGCGAAGATATTTGCCGAGCACAACGAGGCATATGACTTTATGGACACAGTCTGCCGGGATATCGTGAGCCCCGAAAGCCGCGAAGCGGTTGTGGGACTCGTAGATATAAGTACGCTTCGTGAACGTATGGAGGGCGTACCGTACTTGGCTGCCGAGGTGCGAGATTGTCGAGGCGCTTGGTACTCGCTACAGGTTGTCCCCCAGCATCGCGATGAGCAAGGCCGGCTGGAGTCGGTTGTCGTGGCGACGCACAACATATCGATGGTCAAGCATGCCGAGGAGCTGTCATACCAAGATAAACTGACGGGGCTTCGCAACCGCAACTATCTTGAATCGCGTGGAGATAGCCTGGTAAACGAGGACTTGCCGGTGAGCGTGATTATGGTGGACTGTAATTATCTCAAGCGGACCAACGACATCTATGGTCACGAGATGGGGGATGAGCTGCTGCGACGGACGGCGTCCGTGCTGCGGCGGGTGGCTGGTGCGGATTACCTGCCGATGCGCGTTGGCGGCGACGAGTTTTTGCTGGTTTGCCCCCATACTGACAACGAGTCTGCGCTCGGGCTGGAACAGGATCTTCGTCTCGGTCTTGCCGCGGTAAGCGATGAGACCCTGACGGTCAGCGCATCGATTGGCGTGGCGACCGTCGAGACGGCTGGAAATACGCTGGCCGATGTATATCGCGTCGCCGACCACAATATGTATCGGGAGAAGCGCATGGTCCACGTACAGGGTGCGGACTGCTAATCTTGCCCCCACCAGTCCAAGCATCGTAGGATGTTGAATCGGTGCTTGCGATAATAAGTCGGTCCAGGCGGGGATAATAGACGTCTGAAATTTCTTTCTGAGAGGGGATCTCAATGATTAGTTTTGACTACAAGCCTCAGGGTGTATGCTCTCGCAATATTCACCTCAATCTCTCTGACGATGGCAGCAAGGTGCTGGGCGTCGAGTTTACTGGCGGCTGCGATGGCAACCTCAAGGCCATCTCCAGGCTGGTCGAGGGCGCTCCCGCCGATCGCGTAATCGAGGTTCTCGCCGGTAATACCTGCGGTATGAAAAAGACCTCTTGCGCCGATCAGCTTACGCGCGCTATCGAGGCCGCTCGCGCAGAGATCGCCTAATGAGCATCGCTGATCGCTTTAAGAATGGAATAACGCGTCGAGGTTTTGTGCTGGGTGGCGCCGCTACTGGTGCTGCTGCCGTACTGGCCGGTTGCTCGAAAAAAACGGGCACGAGTGATGACGCCGCTGGCGAGCCGCAGGTTATCAAGGACGATTCGAAGATTGTCTCGATCACTGATGAGTACGAAGCTGTTGATATCGATCTTGAGCCCGCGGCCTCGTGGACGCTGCCGCTGGGCACGCTGCTGTACTACTGCGATGGCGACTACGCTGCCGCGATGATGGCGCCTGCTTCTGCCCTGCATGCCAATACGCTTGGTGTGCTCAACCTGGGCGATGGCTCGCTTACCACACTTATTGAGGATCCCATTGAGGGAACCGGTTATGCGTTTTATGACGTTCGCGCGGGTGATGGCGTGTTCGCGTGGGTCGAGATGAACTTCGCCAATGCGTCTTGGAAACTCTATGCGCAAAACCTTGCAGGCTCCTCCCTTACCGGCAACGCTGTCGAGCTCGACCGCGGTGGCGAAAACTACGATCCGCCGCTCTTCACGGCGTATGGGTCGTCGGTCATCTGGTATAAGATGCCTTCGTCCGGCGGCACCAAGACGAGTAACGATTCGTACTGCTACCGTCAGTCGCCCAGCGAGTCCAAGCCTGAGACTATTTGGAAGTCGACGGGCCGCTTCGCATCCGCCCCGCGTGTGAGCGACGGCATCCTGACCATCTCGCCCCGTGTACACAATGATGAGGGCGTCTATTACGGTATGACGGCGATCGACCTGACTGACGGCAACAACACGAAGCGGGCTCAGCTGGTGCTTCCTTCGTCGGTTTCGCCTTTCGAGGCCGTGTATATGGGAGACACCTTCGTGTTCTCCATTGAGGCGACGTATAGCGGTGTGGGCAGCCTGGGCAATATGGGCACCTATATCGGTAACGAGGGCGGGCCGTACCTCTTCCTGTCGCGTGAGCCGCTCGCGTGCGCTGCGGGAAGGAAAAACAAATACCTGGTTAAAGTTCAGGCGTCGCATTTTTTGATTGACACTTCGGCTAAGACCTACGGCTCGCTTCTGTCGCCCGACCGAGCCTTGGAGTATGGCGATTATCCTGCTACGGCGGGTAAATCGAGCTCGTTCTTAACGTACGCAACGGTGCGTAACAGCCAGGGAATTCCCGAGACGGTTACCGCTCGCTTGTTCTCTCTTTAGTCTCCGAGGGGTTAAAAAGGCGTCGACAGGGGAATAAGCGCGTTGTGACTATGAGTACCGCCCGCCGAGCTATCGCACCCATGCGACGCCCGGTGGGCTCAGGTGCGTTAAAATGAGCTTGTTCTTAGCTAATTGAGACAGGGGGGCCGTGTTATGGCTTCAGATGCAAAAAAGATTCTGCTGGTCGAGGATGAGAAGGCAATCCGCGACGCTGTCGCTGCCTATCTCGAGCGCGAGGGCTATTGGGTTGTGGGCGTGGGCGACGGCCAGTCCGCTATCGAGGAGTTCGAGAAGCATCAGTTCGACCTGGTCGTGCTCGACCTCATGCTCCCTAAGATTCCCGGCGAGCGCGTTTGCCGCACCATTCGCGATACCTCGGATGTCCCCATCATTATGCTGACGGCCAAGGGCGAGATCGAGGACCGTATTATCGGCCTCGAGCTCGGTGCCGACGACTACCTGATCAAGCCGTTCTCGCCGCGCGAGCTTGTCGCGCGCGTGCGTGCCTTGTTCCGCCGTGCCCACCAGGCCGATGAGCCGGCCGTCGAGGTGCTCGACTTTGGCGATCTGGTCATTGACATCTCGGGCCACAAGATTTTGGTCGAGGGCAAGGAAGTCGACCTGACGGCTTCCGAGTTCAAGCTGCTCACCACGCTTGCCCGTCACCCCGGCCGCGTCTACAACCGCATGGAGCTGGTCGAGAAGGTGCTCGGCTACGACTTTGAGGGTTACGAGCGCACCATCGACAGCCACGTGAAGAACCTTCGCGCCAAGCTGGGCGACGACCCCAAGAAGCCCAAATGGCTCTACACCGTCCACGGTGTCGGCTACCGCTTCGAGGCTCCGACCAAGACCGATAAGTCGGACGAGAAATAAAGGAAATCACATATGACACCTGCGCGCTTTGAAATCGGGCAAAAGCATAAGCAGGAGAACGAGGCGGGTTCCAAGGCTAGTTGGAACACGCCTCGTTCCGATTCACGGCCAACGATGAGCTATCCCTCGCGTATGGCCCTGGCTTTTGCCCTGACATCGCTCATGACGGTATTGGTGCTGGTGGGCGTAGTCTCCGTTGTATGGGGCACGGTTTTTACGGATTACACGCGCTCCAATATTGTCGAAATCGCCAATTCCGCTGCCGAAAAGTTGGCAACGTCATATGAGGAAAATGGTTCTTGGACCGCGGGGGAGCTGCGTACGGTCGCGACATCGAGTTTGGTGTCCGACGATCTTGGTATGCAGGTTGTCAATAAAAAGGGCGTCATCGTCTACGACGACTCGTGGCCCTCGGCAAGCGCTACTGCCGATGTACGCGAAAATCAGGCGACAACCGACGGTACGAGCGGAAAGAAGGCGTCGCACAGCCCAGTCTCGTCTGCTCCCACCGGCTCCGATAGCGTTGCCAACGTCGAAATCATAACGTCTTCTGGCGAGCATGTCGGGCAGGTAAAGCTATGGGCTATCGGCTCCGATGCCCTGCTCACCAAGGCGGATTCTGCGTTTAGGGAGAAGACCTTTAACGCCATGGCCCTTGCCGCGGTTGTGGCCGTCTGCATCTCGGTCGTTATCGGAGCGCTCATGTCGCGCATGCTCACCAAGCCGATTCATCGTATTACCAGCACCGCCAAGCAGATTCGCGATGGAGACCTGTCCGCTCGTACGGGCTTGCGCGGCGATGATGAGATCGATCAGCTGGGCGAGACCTTCGACGAGATGGCCACCTCACTCGAAAAGGATATGAAGCACGAGAAGCGTCTGACCTCTGATGTTGCCCACGAGCTACGCACGCCGCTCATGGCAATGCTTGCAACGGTCGAGGCCATGCAAGACGGTGTGTATCCCACCGACGACGAACACCTGGAGACGGTCGCATCCGAGACGCGTCGTCTGGCCCGTCTGGTGCAGCAGATGCTCGACCTGTCGCGCATGGAAAACAGTACCGCGCCGCTCAACCTGGAGCCGGTGGATATGGTGCCGTTTGTGCGTTCGATTGTGAATGGCCAGGAGCGCCTGTTTGCCGACCGTGACCTGCGTTTGCGCTTTGCAGATGAGACGCAGGGCCACGATGACGTTGTCGAGGCAGATCCCGACATGATCACGCAATGCGTCATCAACCTCTTGAGTAACGCCATGCGCTATACCCCCGAGGGGGGTTGGGTCGTGGTGTCGGTACTCAGCGACCGCAAACACGTCGATATCGCGGTTTCGGATACGGGCATCGGTATCGCCAAGGATGATTTGTCGCGCATCTTCGGTCGTTTTTGGCGTGCCGACGCCAGTCGCGCCCGCGAGGCGGGTGGCCTGGGCGTGGGCCTCGCCGTGACTAAGCAGATTGTCGAGCGTCATCACGGCTACATATCCGTGGAGTCGGAGCTTGGAAAGGGTACGACTTTTACGATTCATCTGCCTCGCGAGCACACGGCGGACGCGGCATCTACTACAATGGAGCACTAGCTTTTCGCTATTCGGTGAAGGAGGGGGTTTCGTCCCTGCCGCTCCGAGTTTGCGAAAACGTGCGGGAAAGAACCCGCATTACTGTCGTATTTTGGTAAGGAGTGACTCACGTGACAACGATGGAGCGTCGTCCGGATTCCCGTGGCAAGGTTCGTGATATCTATGATGCCGGTGAAAACCTGCTGATGGTCGCCACCGACCGCATTTCTGCGTTCGACTTCATTCTTCCCGACGAGATTCCGTTTAAGGGAGAGGTGCTCAACCGCATCTCGGCATTCTGGTTCGATAAGTTTGCCGACATCGTTCCCAACCATCTCGTCTCCATCGACCCGGCGGATTTCCCTGAGGAGTTTGCCGAGTATCGTGACTACCTCGCAGGCCGCGCCATGCTGGTCAAGAAGGCCCAGACGATTCCTATCGAGTGCATCGTCCGCGGTTATCTGACCGGTTCGGGCAAGAAGACCTATGACGAGAACGGCACCGTCTGCGGCATCCAGCTGCCCGAGGGTCTGACCGAGGCCTCCAAGCTTCCCGAGCCGCTGTTCACGCCGTCCACGAAGGCCGAGATCGGCGACCACGACGAGAACATTTCGTTCGAGCGTTGCTGCGAGATCGTGGGTGAGGATATCGCCGCGCAGATTCGCGACCTGTCCCTCAAGATTTACAAGGCCGCTGCCGAGTACGCCGCGACCCGTGGCATCATCATTGCCGACACCAAGTTCGAGTTTGGTGTCATCGATGACAAGGTCACGCTGATCGACGAGTGCCTCACGCCCGACTCCAGCCGTTTCTGGCCTGCTGCCAGCTACGAGGAGGGCAAGATCCAGCCTAGCTACGACAAGCAATTCGTCCGCAATTGGCTCAAGGCCAACTGGGATATGACGGGGGAGACCCCGCACCTGCCCGCCGAGGTCATCGATGGCACGTCCGAGCGCTATCGCGAGGCCTTCCAAATCATCACGGGCTCCCAGTTCACAAGCATGAAGGAGAACGCGTAAGTGAGTACCCGTAGCGCCACGAACAAGCGCACGCAATCCCGCGAGGTTACCGGGGTTGCGCGCAAGTCCGCCGCATCCGCTAAGCCCGCCCGTCAGGCAGCGAGCTCTGTTCACGTCGTGCCGGCATCATCCAAGGCACGCCGCAAAGAGCTCGAGAAGGGCGAAAACCTGGAAGGCCTTTCCAAGGAGGAGAAGCGCGCCCGCAAGGCCAAGCAGCGTGCTCGCGAGGATCGTATCTATACGGTGTCGAATATTCTCCTCAAGCAGGATGAGGACTACACCAAGCGCCGCCGTATCTGGTGGGCCGTGCTCGCCATCGGCATGGTACTCGTCGTGGCAATTTGGGCTTCGCTCTACTTCGCTCCCGGCGGCACGGTGTCCAGCCCCGTCCAGATGGTCGGCATCGTTTTGTCCTATGTCATCATTCTGGGTGACTTTATCTACGACTTCGTTCGTATCCGTCCCCTGCGCAACATGTACCGCACGCAGGCCGAGGGCATGTCCGAGAACAAGCTCAACGCTCTTATCGAGCGCGCGGCTGCCGAGGAGGACAAGAAGGACTCCAAGAAGAAGTAGCGTTTGTATTCATACATATCGCTAAGATATAAGGCGCGTCGTTTTAGCGGCGCGCCTTTTTACTGTTCTATAGATAGATGGAGTGGCACATGATTCGAGCTGCCCTGACGGTCGAAGAAGCTCTGGAGGGCATGAAGGCCCTGGAGCCCAAGATTAAAAACTATGCGCGCCTGGTTGTCCGCAAGGGCGTAAACGTCAAGCCCGGCCAGGAGGTTGTCGTTCAGTCTCCGGTCGAGTGCGCGCCCTTTGCCCGCGTGGTGGTCGCGGAGGCTTATGCCGCCGGCGCTGGCCACGTGACGGTCATTTGGGCCGATGATGCCGTGACGAGGCTCACGTACGAGCATGTCGATAAAAGCTATTTTGAGCAGACACCCGAGTGGAAGCGCATGCAGCTGGATTCCTTGGCCCAGGATGGTGCCTGCTTTATCTTTATCGAGGGTGCGGATCCCGCGGCTCTCAAGGGTATCGATCCCGCCAAGCCCGCTGCAGCTTCTAAGGCAAGGAACACGCAGTGCAAGGTCTTCCGCCGTGGACTGGACTACAACATCAACCCGTGGTGTATCGCCGGCGCTCCGGTCGTGGCTTGGGCGCACGAGGTGTTCCCGGGAGACGCCGATGAAGTTGCAATCTATAAGCTGTGGAATGCGATTCTGCACACCGCTCGTGCCGATGGCCAGGACCCGGAGAGCGACTGGGAGCTTCATGACGCGGCGTTCGAAAAGAACTTGCGCTTCCTGAATGACAATCGTTTTGACTGCCTGCATTACACCACGGCAAATGGAACCGATCTGACGATTGGCATGACGAAGGGTCACGAGTGGGCCGGCGGCAAGGGTAAGACGCCCGATGGACATCCCTTCTTCCCCAACATCCCCACCGAGGAGGTCTTCACCTCGCCTGATCGTATGCGTGCCGACGGTATCGTGTATTCGGCCATGCCGCTCATTCACCACGGTAACAAGGTTGACGATTTTTGGATTAAGTTCGAGGCCGGCCGCGTAGTGGACTACGATGCCCGTGTGGGCAAGGCGACGCTTGCGAGCATTGTTGGCACCGATGAAGGTGCCGCTCATCTGGGCGAGGTCGCGCTCATTTCCAAGAACACTCCGATCCGCGAAAGCGGCGTTCTGTTCTATGACACGCTCTATGACGAGAACGCTAGCTGCCATCTCGCGCTAGGTGTCGGTTTCCCCGAATGCATCGAAGGTGGGTATGACATGTCCAAGGAGGAGCTCTTAGAGCATGGCGTTAACGTCTCGAGCACGCACGTCGATTTTATGATCGGCACGGACGACATCGATATTACGGGCATTACGCCTGATGGACGTGAAGTTGTGATTTTCCAGAACGGCCAATGGAGTTGGGAATAGTCCCAGACCGTGGTACAATGCCACCCGCGGGCCGTTAGCTCAGCTGGCAGAGCAGGGGACTTTTAATCCCAAGGTCCAGGGTTCGAACCCCTGACGGCCCACCCAAAGATTGTTGAGACGGTCAACTTCGGTTGGCCGTCTTTTTTGTCGCCCTTTCATGGGTTCGAACCCGTCGGGGGGCGCGGAGCTGAGTAAACGCGCGAGCGTTTGCCAGCGCAGCGCGCAAGGCGCGAAAGCGCCGCAGCGGCCGCCTGCGAAGCAGGCTGAACCCCTGACGGCCCACCATAGAAAAGAAAGCAATCGACTCCGGTTGGTCGCTTTTTTGTTGCCGCGCCACGGGTTCGAACCCGAACTTCTCTATATATAAGAACGCTTGGCGAACAAAACCTGCCTTTTACCGACGGGAAACAAATAGCTGATGCTTTTGGAGTAAAGTGGCGCTCCAGAGATGACCGATGCCTTAACACCTATAAACCAGCTGGTCATCGCCAATATCAGAAGCTGCTGCTTCGAATACAGCCTCAGTGAAGCAACTGAGGGTTCTATTCATTTGTGAACAAAATATGGAGTGCGGGATTCCCGCCCGCGGGGGCCCTCCGGTCTGGCAATATATCTCCTTGCCGCGCGGCCCGGTGGAACCGGGAACCAGCGCAGGCGTGCACCTTGAGAACCGGATACTGCGAGGATGGACACTTCCGAGTGTCGCATCCGGGCAGACATCGAACCATTTGAAATGGTCTAACTTGGATTTGTTTTTCGCAAGGCCGCCGAGAGGCGGCCCCGAGAAATTCCTTTTCCTATCTAATAGAACCATATGAATCGAACGGAACCGATCAGCGATGAACTGAGAGGACCGGACGGGCTCGAAGCCCATATATTTTGGACGGAGAGTTCGATCCTGGCTCAGGATGAACGCTGGCGGCGCGCCTAACACATGCAAGTCGAACGGCACCCACCTCCGGGTGGAAGCGAGTGGCGAACGGCTGAGTAACACGTGGAGAACCTGCCCCCTCCCCCGGGATAGCCGCCCGAAAGGACGGGTAATACCGGATACCCCGGGGTGCCGCATGGCACCCCGGCTAAAGCCCCGACGGGAGGGGATGGCTCCGCGGCCCATCAGGTAGACGGCGGGGTGACGGCCCACCGTGCCGACAACGGGTAGCCGGGTTGAGAGACCGACCGGCCAGATTGGGACTGAGACACGGCCCAGACTCCTACGGGAGGCAGCAGTGGGGAATCTTGCGCAATGGGGGGAACCCTGACGCAGCGACGCCGCGTGCGGGACGGAGGCCTTCGGGTCGTAAACCGCTTTCAGCAGGGAAGAGTCAAGACTGTACCTGCAGAAGAAGCCCCGGCTAACTACGTGCCAGCAGCCGCGGTAATACGTAGGGGGCGAGCGTTGTCCGGAATTACTGGGCGTAAAGGGTGCGTAGGCGGTTTGGTAAGTTGGATGTGAAATACCCGGGCTTAACTTGGGGGCTGCATCCAATACTGTCGGACTTGAGTGCAGGAGAGGAAAGCGGAATTCCTAGTGTAGCGGTGAAATGCGTAGATATTAGGAGGAACACCAGTGGCGAAGGCGGCTTACTGGACGATAACTGACGCTGAGGCTCGAAAGCGTGGGGAGCAAACAGGATTAGATACCCTGGTAG
>URCS01000004.1 GCA_900546455.1 uncultured Collinsella sp.
AGCGGTCGGCGGGGCCATTGTGGCTCTTGACAGCGGATTGGGTCATATGAGCGAAAACCAAGATGGCGAGACGAGGCGCGAACCCCAAGGCGAGAACATCGGCATCATCGCCCAGACCAGCGAGGGCGTCACACCCGCAGTCATCTCGATCATCCGCAGCAAGGTAACGGCCGAAGGAGATACAGCGGCAATCTTTGCCCGTGCCATGAGCGCTGACGGCAAGACAATCGGCACCATCAAGATTGAGAACGCCGCCATCCAGACGCCCGAAGGCGGCAAGGTCATTGACTATCGCAAGCTCCGTGACGGCATCTACGAGGCAGGCCAAGCCATCGGCACGGGCGACGCCACGGTCGACTCCTTCTATATCAAAGCAGTCGCCAAAAGTACGACCATCGCACCTCCCGAGGTAGCCAAGCCGGAAGACCCCAAGCCCGACGAGACCAAGCCCGCAGAAAGCAAGCCCGCGGAGTCCAAGCAGAGCCCCAAGCCTGAGGGCTCAAAGCCGACCAAGGCCGTTGCGGCTTCAACCACGAAAGCCAAGACTACCGGCGTGCTCGCGGCAACCGGCGACACCTCGGGTGCGGCCATCGTGGCAACCGTCCTTGCGGGAACAGCCGCTATCGCCGCAGGCACCATGGTAAGCCGTAAGCGTTCTTAGACGCCTCTGCGCACATGGCAGCTCCCGCGAAGGCCCCGAGCCCCAGCACCGTTTAACAACGCCACCGCCGAGCTCCCCTCCGGCGGCGGCGTTTTCCATATGCGTCCGCAGGGGATGCACGAGATTGTCTTTGGTCTGGCCCAACCGGCATACGCTGGCATGCGACAATTGGGGCTGCCGATATCACAACACTGAGAGAAGCCCGTCATGGAAGCGCATCAAAAGCAGATAGCCGTTTATTCGAATCATACGGAAAGCGCGCCTGTCATCTACCTCCCCGTAGTCATGGGCGACGGTAGTGATGTTTATGACCGCTGCCGAGAGCTCGACTGTCCGCCATTCACCCTCGTCGCCATTGGCGGGCTCGATTGGAATCGCGAGCTGAGCCCCTGGGCATGCGACGGGACCGTACGCGATGCCGAGCCTTTCGGCGGCCAAGCTGCCGGTTTTCTTGATGAGCTGCTGAATCAGATAATCCCCCAGGTCGAGTCGTCGCTTCCTCAGCCACCCACCTGGCGCGGCATTGCCGGCTACTCGCTGGCAGGCCTCTTTTCGCTTTGGGCTCTCTGGCAAACCGATGTCTTTGGCCGCGCGGCGAGCGCATCGGGGTCGCTGTGGTTTCCCGACTTTGTCGACCGTGCCAGCACGACCCCTTTTGCCGGCAGCCCGCAAGCCGTCTATCTGTCACTCGGCAAAAAGGAAACCAAGACGCCCAACCGCATGATGAGGCACGTACTCGACGACACGCGCGCAATGGAAGAGCTACTCATCGAGCGCGGCATTCCAACAACGATGGAGCTCAACCCCGGTAACCACTTTGCCCAAACCGATCTACGCATGACACGTGGCATCCACTGGATACTGACGCATTAAAAATGGTGCCCACGCGCATATACGCATGGGCACCATATCTTGTTTTAGCTGAGCGCAGCTGCTACTCAGCAGCCTCCTCGAGCTCGGAAACATCAAACTCAAAGTCGTTACCCGGCAGAATGGCGTTGAGCACAATGCCCACCAGCGAGCCCACGGCAAGGCCGGAAAGCGAAATCGTCACGCCGCCCAGCTCCAGCACGATGGCACCGGCAGTGCTATAGGCAATGCCGAGTGAAAGCACGAGCACCAGGGCGGCCACCAGCACGTTGCGGTTGTTCTGGAAATCGACCTGGTTCTCAATGAGGTTGCGCACGCCCACGGCACTGATCATGCCGTAGAGCACGAGCGACACACCGCCGATAACGCATGCCGGCATGGCCGCAATGACAGCCGCGAACTTGGGGCAGAACGAAAGCACGATGGCGCAGCACGCGGCAATGCGAATCACGCGCGGGTCGAACACGCGCGTCAGGGCGAGCACGCCGGTGTTCTCGCCATACGTGGTGTTGGCCGGAGCGCCAAAGAGCGAAGCCAGAATCGTGGCAAGACCATCACCGAGCAGCGTGCGATGCAGACCGGGATCGGCAATGTAGTTGCGCTCGCAAGTCGAACCGATAGCAGAGATATCGCCGATATGCTCGATCATGGTCGCGAAGGCCAGCGGCATGATGGTGATGATGGCCGTCGTGGCAAGACCGCTATCGAACTGCGGCCCAAAGAGTGCAAACACGGTGTTGTCCCACACGATGGGCAGACCGACCCACGGAGCGGCGGCAACGCCCGAGAAATCAACCTCGCCGAGCGCAGCCGCAACGGCATAGCTCACCACAACGCCCAGCAAAATCGGCACGATCTTGACCATGCCACGGCCCCAGATGTTGCAGATGACGATAACGGCAACGCCAATGACAGCCACAAGCCAGTTGGTCTGGCAGTTAGCAATAGCGGAACTTGCCAGGATCAAGCCGATGGAAATGACGATGGGGCCAGTCACCACCGGCGGAAAGAAACGCATGACACGCTTGGCGCCAAACGCGCGGAAGAGCGCCGCCAGCACCGGATAGAGCAGACCGGCACAAGCTACGCCCAGGCAGGCGTAGGGCAAAAGCTCGGTCTCGCCGTTGGGCGCGATTGCGGCATAACCGGCAATAAAGGCAAACGATGAGCCCAAAAATGCCGGCACCTTACCGCGCGACAGGAAGTGGAACAGCAGCGTGCCCAAGCCGGCAAACAAAAGCGTTGCCGATACCGAGAGGCCGGTGAGCACGGGCACCAGCACGGTGGCGCCAAACATGGCAAACAGGTGCTGTAGGCCGAGCAGGAACATGCGCGGGCGGCCGAGCGACGATGCGTCGTAGATGGCATCGCTGACGGCGGGCGTCGAGGACTGGGACATGGATGTCCTTTCGAATGGAAGGGCGATCAGGCATATCGGATAACCTGCCCGAACGATACGATCCGAACCATTGTACGCGATACACTATGCCTCGCACGCGCCGCCACCTGCAAACACTAGCGCTATTTCCAAACGCGCTCGGCAATGCGCTTGACCAGCGCGATCTTTGCCCATTGCTCATCCTCGGTCAGCTTGTTGCCAATCTCGCAGCTGGCAAAGCCGCACTGAGGCGACAGATACAGGTTCTCAAGCGGCACGTACTTTGCGGCTTCACGGATGCGCTCGACGATAACATCCTCGTTCTCGAGCTCTGCCGCCTTGGTGGTTACCAAGCCCAGCACGACCTTCTTGCCCGGGGCAACGTACTTGAGCGGCTCAAAACCGCCGGCGCGCGGCGTATCGAACTCCAGGTAAAATGCATCGACATCCTCGTTTGCGAACAGGTACGGCGCGATGGGGTCATAGCCGCCCTCGAAGGCATAGGTGGAGTGGTAGTTGCCGCGGCACACATGCGTGTTGATGACCAGATCGTCGGGCTTGTCCGCGATGGCGGCATTGTTGAGCGCCACGCCCAGCTCGCTTACCTTTTGCAGGTCGACCGGGCTCATGCCGGTTTTGGCGACAAAATCGGTGTCGCAGTAGATGCCCCAGGTGCAGTCATCAAACTGGATGTTGCGGCAGCCTGCTGCGTACAGGTCGGCGATCACCGTGCGATAAGCGGCTGCGATGGCGTCGGCAAGTTCCTCATCGGTCTTATAGACAGCGCGCAGGCTCTCCTGCTGGCCGTCGCAGCGGTCGAGCGTGACTTCGGAGAACGTCTGGATCGGCGCCGGAATGGTTTGCCGCGCGACCTGGCCCTCCCCCTCGAGCGCCTTGACAAATTTAAAGTGCTCGACGAACGGATGGTTCTCGCCGCTAATGGGGCCGGTTACCACGGCGGTGTCGGCTGTGGTCTCCTCGTCGTGGAACATATAGCCCGTACGCGAGGTACGGCGTTCAATGCCGTTGAGCCCCCACATAAAGTCGAGGTGCCAGTAACTGCGGCGAAACTCGCCATCGGTACTCACCTGCAGGCCAGCGGACTTTTGCTTGTCCACCAGGTCGCGAATGGCCTCATCCTCGACGGCCTTAAGGCCGGCGGCGTCGAGTGTGCCCGCAGCATAGGCGGCACGGGCGTCCTTTACGGCCTGTGGACGAAGAAAGCTGCCGACGATATCGGCACGAAACGGCGCGTTCAGCGTGGTTAAAGCACTCATAGATATCTCCCTTTGAATTGGTTGCTTTACTGGGACAAAGTATGAGCGCTCATATAGCCATCGTAAAATATACGTTTATAACAGTTTGATATAGATGCTTCCTATATCAGTTGGGACTGCCATGAAGAGATTTGACCTGTACAGGACGCAGCAGTCTAGATATGCTGACGGATCGCGTCGATATAGGCTTGACCGTAGCGCGTAAGCGTCGTGTTCTTGCGCGTGATGATGCCGATCTCCATGTACTCATCCACATCGAGCGGAATCGAGATGATGCCGGGCCCGTTGAGCTCGTGACTGATCACGCCTGAGCATACCGTGTAGCCGTTGAGGCCCATGGCCAGGTTGAACAGCGTCGCACGGTCGCGCACGCGGATATTCTTGCGACGCTCAAACGTCGAGGTCAGCTCTTCGGAATAGTAAAACGAGTTGTAACTGCCCTGCTCGTAGGACAGGAACGGGTAGTCTTCCAAGTCCTCGAGCGTCACGCTGGAGCGGGCCGCCAGCGGATGGTCGGCGCAGACGAAGACATGCGGCGTGGCGCAGAAGAGCCCTTCGAACACGAGCTCGTTGGCCACCAGCATGCGCTCGATGACCTCGCGGTTGTGCTCGGACAGATATAGGATGCCCAGTTCGCTTTTCATATGCGCGACGTCCTCGATAATCTCGTGAGTCTGCTCCTCGCGCAGGGTAAAGTCATAGCGCGCGGCATCGAACTCACGGATCACATCGACAAACGCGTTGACGGCAAAGGAATAATGCTGGCAGCTCACACTAAAGTGCGGCAACTGCTCGGACGCGCCCTTGTACTTGCCTTCGAGCAGATCCGCCTGATCGAGCACCTGGCGCGCGTAGCCCAAGAAGGTCTCGCCCTCCTCGGACACAATGACACCCTTGTTGGTGCGCTCAAAGATGTGCACACCCATCTCGTTTTCGAGATCGCGGATCGACGCGGTAATCGAAGGCTGCGACACAAAGAGCCGGCGCGAGGCCTCGGTGATGCTGCCGCATTCGGCAACTTTGACGACATACCTGAGCTGTTGAAGCTTCATGATGGCCTCCCTAGACGTCCGCGATACCCGAACCCGCCGCATCTGCCTGACGCATAAACGACGGCATCTCCCCCGTCGCGGCGCAGGCGGCAATCTGATGCAGAGCCCCGGCAACCGCATCGTCTGCCGCAGCGCCGATATGCCAGCGCGCGGCAGCCGTGACGGCCTCGTTGGCATTGGCAACTGCAACGGAGTTGGGGACGGCACCGATCATGGGCAGGTCGTTATCGGAATCGCCAAATACGGCCACCTCGTCGGACGTCAGGTCCAAAGCGCGCGCCAGCTCCAGCGCAGCGCAACCCTTGTCCCAACCTGCTGGAAGAATGTCGAACAGGCGCACACGATTGTTGGGAAACACGAGCGAGAGTTCCGGCACCTCAGCGGCAACGCGCTCGCGTAGCTCCGCGAGCTCCTCACGCGAACGAGCACTCCAGATATTCGCCTTGAACACCGGCGCGTCATCGACGACGGGACGGCACGGGGCCTCTTCGCCCTTGAGCCACGCGTTGCCACCCGACTCCATAGCGCGACGCACGCGCTCGGGGTCGCTCGTCACGCAATAGGCATCGTTATCCCAAAAGTCATCACCCAGGCTGTAGACCTTTAGATAGGTATCGTCGGTCTCTTGCTCGAGGTAATCGGCCAGACGCATCAGGGCATCGTTGTCGGTCGCGCGCGAAGCGATCGCCTGACCGTCGACAAACATAACCTGGCCGTTACAGAACGCACCAGTCGAAAAGCACTCGGCGCGATTGCGGAACATCCAGCCCATCGCAGACGGCTGGCGACCCGAAACCGGGCCAAAGTGCAGACCCGCCGCCTGCATGGCATGAATGCCCTCGATGGCGTAGTCGCTGGCGCCGTCATGCCCGGCTGGAATCAACGTATCGTCCATATCGGTCAGCACAAGTTTTATCATAAGGCCCCCATTCGTATCGGTCCTACCTATTGTAACGACCTGCCAAAATAAACCTGTCCCTTTTTGGCAGGTGCGCTAGTATAGGGAACAACAGATTCGATGCGGGAGTGCCGGCGGTGCAAACCACAAGGCTGAGAGGGCATGGGGCCCAATCCTTTGAACCTGTCAGTTAATGCTGGCGTAGGGAGCATGCCGCCTTTGCAGGGGCGCTGTCTATGCACAGCGCCCCTTTTCTATGCCAAGGAGGCATGTGCAGTGATTGATTCGGAACAGCTTAAGCAGCATATGATCAAGGCCGTGGGGGAGATTCGCGCCACCAATCCGATGGCCGGCTCCATCACCAACACGGTGACGATCGACTTTGTCGCCAACGCGCAGCTCGCCGTGGGCGGTTCGGCCGCCATGGTCTATCTACCCGACGAGGGCGAGGCACTCGTTGCCGGCGGCGGCGCCATCTATCTCAACATGGGCACGCTCTTCCCCATCTACGAGCAGACGATTCCCCGCGCGGCCAAGGCGGCACACGACGCCGGCAAGCCCTGGGTGCTCGATCCGGTGGGCCTGGGCATTGGCAGCCTGCGCACCCAGCTGGTAAACGAACTCAAGCAGTACAAGCCCGCCATCGTGCGCGGCAACGCCTCCGAGATCATCGCGCTCGCCGGCCTGTGGGGTCTTGAAGGCGAGGCGGCCAATCTGAGCCGCGTGCGCGGTGTCGATACCACCGACACGGTCGACGCCGCCCGCGATGCCGCCGTGGCGCTCGCCCGCTACACTGGCGGCGCCGTGGTCGTCTCGGGCGAAGTCGACCTAATCACCGACGGCACGACCGTGGCCAAGTCCCACGGCGGCAGCCCGCTCATGTCCAAGATCACCGGCTGCGGTTGCTCGCAAGGCGGCGTACTGGCCGTGTACGCCTGTGCTGCCGATCCGTTTACGGCAGCCATCTGCGGCACCGCCGTCTACAACGTCGCCGGTACGCGTGCCGCCGCTGTCGCCGATGCCCCGGCAAGCTTTAAGGTCGCCTTTATCGACGAGCTCTACCGCGCGACCGCCCAGGATATTGCCGACAACCAACTCGAACTCGAGGAGGCATAAGCCATGTCCGAGTCCACAACCAGCGCCGGCATGAACACACTCGTCGCCGTGGCCATCGCCCCGTGCGGCACCGGCGATGAGCTGTCCGCCGAGGTCGCCGAGGTCGTGCGCGTCATTCGCGAGAGTGGCCTTCCCAACCGCACCAGCTCGATGTTCACCGAGATCGAGGGCGACTGGGACGAGGTCATGCAGGTCGTGCGCGACGCAACCTTTGTGCTGGCGAGCAAGGGCATCCGGACCGAAGTCGTGCTCAAGGCAGATATTCGACCCGGATTTACCGACACCATGACCGGCAAACTCGAGCGCATGGAAGCGCAGATCAAAAAGCAGGAGGAAGCACGATGAGCATCCGCGACAACCTTGATATCTCCGCCTATCTGGTACTCGGCCCCGAAAACACCCTCGGGCGCCCCGTGGGCGATGTGGTGGCCCAGGCACTCGACGCCGGCTTTACCTGCATCCAGGTGCGCTCCAAGGTGGCAAGCGCCCGCGAGATCATCGCGCTGACGGGCGATGCCGCGCAGGCAATCGCACAGGCCGGCAAGACCGGTCAGGTCGCCCTGCTGATCGACGACCGTCTGGATTGTGTGCTTGCCGCGCGCGAGCAGGGTATTGCTGTCGACGGCGTGCACGTGGGTCAGAGCGATATTCCCGTCGAGGTCTGTCGCAAGCTGCTGGGCCCCGATGCCATCGTGGGCCTTTCGGCCCGCTGCGAGGAGATGCTCGAGTACGTCAAGACCGCCGACATGAGTCTGGTCGACTACCTGGGCATCGGCCCGCTCCACGAGACCGAGACCAAGCGCGACTGCGGACGCGCGGCCGATGGCTCCATCATCACCAAGAGCTTTGAGGACCTGGCCGCACTCCACATGGCAAGCCCCGTGCCCATCGTGGTGGGCGGCGGCGTTAAGACGGCCGACTTGCCGCAGCTTAAGGCAACCGGCGTCGACGGCTTCTTTGTGGTGAGCGCCGTCTGCAGTGCCGACGACCCCCACGCCGCAGCCAAGGAACTTGTCGACACCTGGCAGCAGGCATAGGCATAGGCCGAGCAGCTGATTCGCAACCTCATATCTTCAATAGCGGAAAGCGCATCCCAGTTTGGACGTCCATTCTGGGATGCGCTTTCCGCATAGAGGGCCAGTGGGAAACTGCATCCCAGTCTGAACACAAATTCCGGGATGCGCTTTCCGCCGAGTCCACGGCAGCTTGTCCTACCCCGCCAGATACGCTTCCAACGCCGGCAAAGTCGCCTCCGCATCGTGGCGGCCGACCTGGTAGATGCGCTCGAGCTCATCCGGTTCGCGGCACAGCGACGGCACCTTCACCGACTCGCTCGGCCGCACCACAAAGACCTCGCCGGCAGACTCGCGACGTGCCAGGTCATCGAGCGTGGCATTGTAGACCTCATGCCGATGCTCAAGCGCTGCGACAAACTCTGGGTAGTGACGGAACACGCGCCGCAGCATGGGCATCACGCTGTTGGGCTGCTTCACAAAGCCCGCCGGCTGCGTGAGCACCACGATATTGCGGTCATACCCCTGCGCAAACAGCCATGCGCTGGGAATAGAATCAGCCACGCCACCATCCAGATACTTATGCCCGTCAATAGCAACGGGACGCGTCGCCACGGGAATAGCAGACGACGCCCGGATCCACTCGATATCCCGCTCGTCGCCATAAGGCAGGTCATGGTAGACGGCCTTGCCCGTCTCGATATCGGTACACACGCACGTAAACCGCATGGGGCAGGCGCGATATGTCTCCAGGTCGATGGGATCGCGCTCGATGGGCACCTCGTGATAGGCAAAATCGGCATTGAACATATCGCCGGTTCGCAGCCAGCTGGTCACGCTCGCATAGCGCTTGTCGGCACAATAGGCCTTGTTGTAGCGAATGGCGCGGCCGATCTGGCGCGATTTAAAGTTGTAGCCAAACGCCGCGCCCGCCGAGACACCCACCATATGGTCGCAAGTTAAGCCGTGCTCCATCCATACGTCGAGCACGCCCGCCGTATACATACCGCGGTAGCCGCCTCCCTCGAGCGCGAGCCCCACCGTGCGCGTCGTATCCGGCTGTGCCATGCGACCATCTCCGTTCCTGCGTTTAAAACCGGGACAAGTATACCCGTCAACATATACCGTCCCAGTCGCATTTTTATCGGACATCGCATCGTCGCGCTGCCGTTTGTCGAATAATGGCCGCCCACAGCATGTGCACCCATATATAATTGTGTGCTGTTGTTTATACTACGCAGTAGTTATCAACAGCGAACATTAGCCGGTAAAGTAACCCAACAACGCAGCAAGGCGGGGCCTGGATACACGCAAAGCGCCGAACAACAACGCGTGTGCACAACGAGCTCGCCCGACGCAATCCGCCCGACCTCAGAAAGCCGCTTACGACATGGATACTGTCAGCAATTACACCGAAACGCTCGAAAAGACCGTTCGCGACCTTCTCGAGCGTCAGGATGATCTGATTAGGACCGCCTTTACCGACCAGCTTACTGGACTTGGCAACCGCGGCGGCTTTGCCCGTTCCCTCGAGGAGCTCTGGGAGCAGGACACCCCCGTTACCATGGCGTTCATCGATATCGACAATCTCAAGCACTGCAACGACGTCTTTGGCCATGACGAGGGCAACCGCTATATCTTGCAGGTAAGCCTTTATCTCAAGCTGTATATGAAGGTAGACGAGGCGGCATTTCGTCTGGGAGGCGACGAGTTTGCCATCCTATCTACGATTGCGACTGAGGACGACCTCGCCGAACGTCTGGAACACTGCCGAACGGTCCTGCTCAAAAACAACGATTCCGAGATGCCTCACTCGTTTAGCTATGGAGTGTCGCATGCCGACCCCGCCCTGGGCGAAGCCCCCAATCGCATGACGCTCGATGCCGACCATCGCATGTACGACTACAAGCTACGTCATGCCATGCACCTTGATCGACGCAATATCACGCAAGTCCACGCCGACGACTTCGAAATAAGCGATCGCATTTTCGACGCCTTTTCGATGCTCAACGAGGGCCGCTATTTCTTTATCGAGAACTTGGACAAACATCGCACCCTTTGGTCACAAGGCGCCTTGCGCGATCTTGGCCTTCCCTCGGAGCACATAGACAACTGTCGCGATTACTGGAAAACGCGCGTGCATCCCGATGACCTTGAGGCCTACATCAACGACATCGACCAGGTCTATAACGGCACCAAGCACCGTCGCGTCATGCAGTATCGTGTGCGCAATGCCGTCGGCGACTACGTCCTCTGCCGTGCTCGCGGGTTTCGCATCGACGGCGACGAAAATGTCCCCTCGCTCTATGTCGGCGAGCTCGTCAACCACTCACTTGCCGAAACCGTCGACGCCGCGACAGGCCTCGGAACCCAGCGCATGTTGGTCAATGCCATCGACGCCTGTCGTTGCGACCGTTGCGAGACGGGCCTTATAGCGGTGCGCGTTCGTGGCACGACAAAGCTCAACGAGCTCTACGGAGCCGAGGCTGTCGACAACATGCTCGCCGAATACGCAGGCCGCATGCTGTCGATCACCCGCGGCAGGAGCAGGGTCTACCGTTCACGTAGCGTCCAGTTCGTCGTGCTCAGCAACGACCTGGACCACGAGGCATTCGAGCAGCTGACCCGCCACCTTAAAGAGGCCGTTTTCGCTCCTGTGCAAATCGCGGGCGACACCATTACTCCCGTCTGTCTTGTCGTCCCGGCCTTTTACGAACACTTAACCCATCAAGCGACCGCCGTTTTAGGCGAACTCGACCGTCGCCTTCGCACGGCCGGCGGGCTTGTTCCCAACGACAGCCTCCCCATACCCGAGGCGGAGCGCAAAAGCGCCATCGCCGAACGTATCGACTCGCTCACGGGCCTCTATCGACCCAGCGAGTTTATGCGGCGCGCCAACGCATTTCTCGAGGCAAGGCGCGACGGCGCCTGGTGCATTGCCACGGTCGACATGGGCCACATGCGCCTGTTTAATGAATGGCACGGCCAGACAGAGGGCGACCGCGTGCTCGCCGATGTGGGCACGGTCCTCAAGGACATCGAGAATGCCGATATGGGCGTCGCAGGGTACTGGGGCCAAGATGACTTTTGCGTACTCATCCCCTTTAAGCACGACACCGTCCATCAAATCTACAACCGCATTCGCGAGGCCGTAGCCAGGCATGATGACGGCGTAGGCTTTTGGCCGTCCATGGGCGTTTACCCCATCGACTCCAATGAGGAAATCACCATCGATGCACAGGCGAAGGCCATGTTTACCAATCGACGCGCAAAAAACGACTTCAAGGAGCGCATTGCTATTTTCCGCCCCGAGGAATATGAGCATGAGGTTGCGTTCCACCGCACGCTAACCGAGTTCCAGTACGCGCTGTCAAATGGTCGCATCACGTACTATCTTCAGCCCCAGGTCGATATGGAAACCGGTGAGATTATTGGCGCCGAAGCACTCACCCGCTGGATTGACAAGGACGGCTCTCTCATTTCGCCCGCAACGTTTATCCCCGCACTCGAGGAAAGCGGCTTTGTGGTGACGCTCGACAAGTACATTTGGCAGGGTGTCGCCTCGTGGCTGCGCGAGCGCATCGATCGAGGGCTTCGTGTGGTTCCGGTTTCGCTTAATGTGTCGCGCGTGGATATCCTTGCCTGCGACGTTGCCGAGCATATGGGGGCGCTCGCCGCCCAATACAACCTACCGCCCGAGCTCATGCGTATCGAGATCACCGAGACGGCTTATACGGGAGAGTCCGAGGCCGTGGACAAACTGACGGCCGACCTGCACACCCGCGGCTTCTCGACCTATATGGACGATTTTGGCACCGGTCAGTCCACGCTCGCGATGCTCAAGAACGTCAACGTCGACGTCATCAAGCTCGACCGCGCCTTTGTACCCACCGATCGCGATCAAGGCCGCAGCACGCAAATCATTTCATCGATGCTCGAAATGGCGCAGTCGCTCCATCTGCCCGTCGAGGTCGAAGGCGTCGAGACAAATGAACAGGCGAACATGCTACGACAAATGGGCGCCCGCTACGCTCAGGGCTTCCTCTACTACCGCCCCATGCCGGCGAAGGATTTTGAGGCATTGCTCGATGGTGGCAATAACAACTGATACGCTCGCGCGCAAAACGCCACCGCCGAAGGGGGAATTTGCCTCCATTAGCTGACTTATATCCCCAATTCAAACCGAATTGGGGATATGATACAAACCATTGTTCCGCCCAAGGAGGTTATCCATCATGAACGAGTCATATCGCCTGGGTGAGCAATTGATTATTGCCTATCTCCAACGACTTGCGAATGGCATCTCGACCGCCGAACTCGATGTTGCCGCGCTGCCTGCTGAGCTACGCGCCGTTGGTGAGCAACTGCAAAAGACGCATGCCATCCTGCAACAAGAGCGCCGGCTGCTTGAGCGCAACGCCTATATCGATCCGCTCACCAACTTGGGCAACCGCAGCGGACTCGACCGTCACGTCGAGCAGCTCTGGCGCAAAGGCGACCCCTTCACCTGCGCCTATATTGACATCGACCATCTCAAGCATTGCAATGATAGGTTTGGCCACGCCGAAGGCAATCGCTATATTCTGAGCATCTGCCGCACGCTCTCCGAAACCATGGAGCACGATGAGATGCTGTTCCGTATCGGTGGAGACGAGTTTGTGCTTATCTCGCTCTCCGCAAACGAGACTGAACTCGAGCAGCGCTTGGAGCAGGTACGTGCCGGGCTGATCGAGGCGAGCTCAGATGGCAAGGCGCCCATGATCGCCAGCTTTAGCTTTGGCTGCTCGCGCGTCGATCCACTTGCCGGCGACACGCGTCGCCAGATGACGATGGACGCCGATCGCAAGATGTATCGCTATAAGCTTATGCATCGTGTACAGCAACCGGAAAACAATGACGCGCCGCAACGCCCAATCGTCGATCAGCTTCCCTGCAACGACCGGGTGTTCCAAGCGATCTCCATGAGCTCCGAGACGCGCTATCCGTTCATCCTTAACCTCGATACTGGAGAATCGCAATGGTCGGTTAACGCCGTGCGCGATTTTGACCTGCCTTCCCAGCACCCTTTTAACTCACTCGACATGTGGCTCTCCCGCGTTCATCCCGAGGACCGCGACAACGTACGCGCCGAGCTCGACATGGTGATAAACGGCACGTGGCACTTCCACTACATGCAGTATCGCGTAATGGATGCCACCGGAAAATACGCGCTTTGCGACTGCACGGGCTACCGCTTGGACGGCACCGATACCGAGCCCAGCATGTATGTGGGCATTATCGTCAACCGAAGCCTAGCGGATACGACCGACTCGGTAACGGGCCTGGGCGATGTCCACGCGCTGGTCAACGCTATTGGAGAGATGCGCCGCGTGCCGCACGAGGCAGGCTTTATTGCCATTAAGGTCGACGATATCGCCGAGGTCAATGCCCGCTTTGGATTCGATGCAGGCGACCGCGTGCTCGCCGAAAGCGCCGCCTGCCTCATGGATTGTTCGCGCGGCAAGGGCCGCCTGTTCCGCTCGACGGGGCCGACATTCGTGGCACTCTTCGATGAGCTCGGCCCCGAGGCAATCGATGAGATCGCAAGCGACATCGAACGGTTCCTGGGTTCTCCCGTGCTCATCGGCTCGCTTGAATATCAGCCGCCCATTCGCGTGGCCACGCTCCATCTGGACGGCGTCGACCGTCAGCCTGTTTCCATTTTGAACGAGCTTAAAGCGTTGCTCGGGAAAGCCGTGCAGGTGCCAGGTACCAAACTGGATTAGCACCGCGCCCGCACCGCCTCCCCCATCGTGCGATAATCCTCTGCATAAGTCATCGACAGCAGAGGGAGTTTGTGATGAAGGTTCTTTTAGTCAATGGCAGCCCCAAGGCAAACGGCAACACCGCCCGCGCACTCGCCGAGGTCGCCGAGCAACTTAATGCAGAAGGCATTGATACCGAGGTGTTTCAGCTGGGCGCCAAGCCCATTCGCGATTGCATCGGTTGTGGCCTGTGCGGCAAGCTTGGCGGTCGCTGCACCTTTGACGACGACGTGGTGAACGAGCTCATCGCTGCCGCCGAGCAGGCAGATGGTTTTGTCTTTGGCTCACCCGTCTACTATGCGCACCCCAGCGGACGCATCCTTTCGGCCCTCGATCGCGCCTTCTATGCAGGCGGGCATGCCTTTGAGCACAAACCCGGCGCCGCGGTCGCCGTCGCCCGTCGCGGCGGCACCTCGACCACCTTCGATGTGCTCAACAAGTACTTCACCATTAAGCAAATGCCCGTAGTTGCCTCCACCTACTGGAACAACGTGTTTGGCCGCGTGCCCGGCGACGCCGATGGGGATGCCGAGGGCCTTGCCACCATGCGAAACATCGGCAAAAACATGGTCTGGCTCCTGCGCTGTATCGAGGCAGGACAGGCCGCCGGTATCAACGCACCCGAGGCAGATCGCGCAACGACCAACTTCATTCGATAGAGCGGCGGGGCCATGAATATTCAAATCTTCGGGACTAAGAAGTCGTTCGACACCAAGAAGGCCCAGCGCTATTTTAAGGAGCGCCGCATTAAGGTGCAGTTTATCGACCTTAAGGAAAAGGAGATGAGCAAGGGCGAGCTCACGAGCGTGATGCAGGCGGTCGGCGGCATCGACAAGCTACTCAACCCCAAGGCCAAGGACGAGGAGACGCTCGCGCTCATCCAGCACCTCACCCCCAGCCAGCGCTTTGACAAGCTGCTCGAGAACCAGCAGGTTCTCGCCGAACCCATCGTGCGCAACGGCAAAAAGGCCACCGTCGGTTATTGCCCCGATGTATGGGGAGCCTGGGAGTAGCTTGTGTTATTTGCCGGCTCGTGGGTATAAGAGCAGGCGTTTGGCATAAGATTCAACTGTAAGCCATGTCTAACAAAGGAGGGCACATGCCCAACAAACCCGTGAAGATCATCATGCTTACCGGATACCTCGGTGCCGGCAAGACCACGCTGCTCAACCACATCCTCGCTAACGATGGCGGTATCCGCGCCGCCGTGATCGTCAACGATATCGGCGAGATCAACGTCGACGCCAGCCTTATCGCCGACGGCGGCCTTTCCGAGACCGATGACCTCATCCCGCTCACCAACGGCTGCATCTGCTGCACGCTTTCGGATGACCTGGCCAACCAGCTGCAGGGCATCGCCGATTCGGGCAACTTCGACTACATCATCATCGAGGCATCGGGCATTTGCGAGCCTATCCCCATCGCCTACACCATCTCGAGCTTCTGCGACGAGGCCAAGGTGGGCGGCGAGCCCAAGCTCGCGCTCGACAACATCGTGGCCGTGGTCGACTGCGCCCGCATGTACGACGAGTTCAACGGCGGTCGCGACCTGCTGGCCGAGGATATCGACGAGGACGACATCGAAAGCCTGCTCATCCAGCAGATCGAATTCTGCTCCACGCTGATCCTCAACAAGACCGATACCGTGACGCCCGAACAGATCGCCGAGCTCAAGGCCATCGTGCGCAGCCTGCAGAAGGACGCCGTGATCGTCGAGGCTCAAAACGGCGAGGTTCCCATGGAGGAGCTGCTCGACACCGATCGCTTCGATTTTATGCGCGCCTACAACTCCGCCGCCTGGATCGAGGCCATGGAGCATCCCGAGGAGCACGACGACCCCGAGGTGTTGGAGTACGACATCGAGACTTTTGTCTACTCGCGCCGCAAGCCGTTTGACCTGCAGAAGTTTACCGACTTTGTTGAGCAGGAGTGGCCCGACGAAGTCATCCGCGTTAAGGGTCCGCTGTGGCAGACCGGCGATCCGGACATGTGCTACATGTTTGAGCAGGCCGGCCACCAGATGCGCCTGATGGAGAACGGCCTGTTTGTCGATTCCGCGCCCGAGGGTGAGAAGCAGAAGATTATCGACGAGAACCCCGAGATCATGCAGATTTGGGACGACGAGACGGGCGACCGCATGACGAGCCTGTGCATTATCGGCCGTCACATGGACAAGGATGCGCTTATCGCCTCCCTCGACGCCTGCCTAGCCGACTGGCACCGCGCCTAGGTGTATTGAAGCGGATTTTCCGCCTGCATAACCGCCAAGCCACCACGAAGGTGCCTGCCCCCTTCGTGGTGGTTTTTCGTTTTGAGCCAAGGAGATTCATGTTCAACATTGTGCTGTACGCGCCCGAGATTCCGGCCAACACGGGCAACATCGGCCGCACGTGCGTGGTCACGGGAGCCCACCTGCATTTGGTGGAACCGCTGGGCTTTTCGCTCGACGACAAGACGGTACGTCGCGCCGGTCTGGGCTACTGGCAAAACTTGAACGTGACGACCTATGCCGGCTGGGAGGATTTCCTTGCGCGCAATGGTCTCTCCCCCGCCGACGAGCGCCTGCACCTGCTGACCAAAAAGGCACGCCGTACCTATGCCCAAAGCACCTACCGCGATGGCGACTTCCTGGTCTTTGGCAGCGAAAGCTCGGGCATTCCCGAAGAGCTGCTTGCCGCGGCACCCGAGTGCTGCGAGCGCATCCCCATGCTGCGCGATTGCGATTCACTCGATAACGCCGACGCCTGGGAAGCTCACGAAGAATCGCTCGGCCATACCGAGAACAGCCACGAGGCAATCCTGCAACAAGACATCTGCGGCAACTTCGTCAACCCCGACGACTACCGCATCAGCGCACTCAACCTCTCCAACAGCGCTGCCATCGTCCTCTACGAAGCTCTCCGCCAGGCAGGCTTTGCCGGCATGTGACAAAGGGACAGTCTCGTTGTCATATCGGACAATTGTCACATTGACACCCTTCAAACGAAATCAGAAATGCCCGCTATCGCAACGTAAGGCATCGCGATAGCGGGCATTCAGCTGAATCAGTAATTTGATTTCAAAGGTAGATATTAATCTTCGAATTCGACATTGACCCTTACGTCTGGACCACAGAACGTCAACACCTGCTTTTTCACCAGTTTTACTGCACGTTCATCAGATTTTTCCAGCATGCCACTTTCTTGAACCTTTTGCCTCTGGTCCTTATCAGCCTGCTGAAGCAATTTATTTAAATCGTCCGTACTGACCTGATTCCAATTAAGAAAACCATTGTCCTCAACGTACTTTTTAAGCGAGTTCGGATCCGTTGACAACGTCACGATCTCGGAATGCGGAAGCGTAACATTAACAGATTTTATTACCGACTCGTTGTTTTTCGAACGATGGACTTTTACCTTCAGGTTCTCATCGTCTACGTTCAGGCCGATATCCGCCTTGCCATCGATGGTCGCCACATATCGCTTAGTAGTAAATGGGTTGTTAAAACCAAACGGATTCCCTGCATCGTCAATATATAGAACCTGAGTAAAATCGTATTCGTAGGTAAGCAACTTCGTTACCGGCTTAATTTCTTCCCGAATCGAATCATCGCTTATAACGGTCTGATCGCGCGTCAACCACAGGTACACGCAGCCGCCACAAGCTGCAATCAAGCCTAACGCCAATAGGGCGACAATTATCTTCTGGCCAATTGTTTTAAACGGATTGGAAACGCTCATTTAGCCCTTGTCCTCCAGTTGTCCTCAGGGTAATTACAGACTCAATTCATTTATATTGGGTTTTGATGTCAACCAATTCAGAAAGGAAGGACTTAAATCCAACATAATATGAATACACATTCATACGTTAATTTAATACCTATTCTGCTGCACGTAACTTTAGAAAGATTGGGGCACAGACCATAGGCCGGCACCCCAATCCATACATAGGCATCATAACGCGTTGATCATTCGATCATATGCCCAACTTAATCAACTGAAACGCTGACGTCCATCCGCTGATCTCGGTCGCTATATCCGATCATCAGTTCCCGTCCCTTTTTATCCTTTGCGCAAAAACTGCTGTCATACGAATATTCGATGTCCTTGTATCCCTTTTTCTTGCAAGCTTTGATGTATTTGTCGTACCCATCATGATCGACGCCAAATGCGACAAACGAAAGGCAGTCTTTTTCGTCTAACGACGTATAGACGATAGGGCAGTCAGGCTTCGGCAAGGATTTTGCAAGGGCTTTTGTTGGCCAGTCATACGCCTTGACACCGCCCTTTGATGAAGTCGTATAGGTTTTCGACTTGAAACTATAGTACTCGAGATATATCTTTCCATCGCCGCCTAGATAGGCAATAGTCGCCACTGAGGGCTCCATCAGGTCATATTGATTCTGCTGGGCATTGGCGACATAGTCACCATGGGTAATGCACGGAACGCTATCAACCGATTCTCGCTTCTCGACGATTCGCTGGCTATCCGCCGTCATTTTCAGCGTTGAATAATCGTGCGTAGCCTCTTCCTCATCAAAAACGTCAGTAAACAGAAGTTTCTGTTCGTCAGTCAACTCCCCTTTCGGCTCAAACTGAATAGTGAACTGAGCAATATCGAAGCTCGATTTATTGTCATATTCAAATGTCATCATCTCGACGCCATCAACAACGCCTTCTGAGACACTCCAGTTTAGTTGATCGATTTTTACTGAATCCTTCTTACCTGGCTTTGGCTTCTTTCTGCTTTTCTTAGTCGCTGCAAATGCGCATGTCGGACTCCAGCCGCGACCCGTAATTCCGAGTGGTAGAGAAATGCCGATTAGCGCCGCCGCGCTAAAAGCCAGAACTGCCGTAAATAACTTTTTCTTCATTACATATCCCTTGGTAGTCGTTTAACCTCCCCCTCGTCAAATAGCAGACGAATTGGCGACGCAGTGGCACTATTTGATTCAAGGGCGTGAACTGGATAAACATCGAGGGAAGGAGTGGGCCCTGTGCAATAAACTCCCCTCGTCAAAATGTCTAGCTAAAGAGGACGGGCAGACGGCGAACGGTCATATCCGTTCGCGTCCGCCCGTCTCCAACGATCAAACGTCGATGCGCTAACGTTCAAAAGCATTGCGGCCTCTTGTCTCGTAACCTCACCTCCTTCGAATGATTTGATGACATCGCGGTAGCTATCCGGACGTTCGAGCGTCGGTCTCCCAAATCTCACACCCCGCAGACGCGCCGACGCGATACCCTCCGCCTGGCGCTGCTTTATGTTTTCGCGCTCCACCTGAGCCACGTAACTCAAAACCTGAAGCACTAGATCGGCAATAAAAGTCCCCGTAATTCCATTGGGTTGTTCGCGTGTATCAAGCAATGGCATATCGAGCACCACGATGGCAACGCGTTTGTCCGTCGTTAGGCGACGCCATTCATCGATAACTTCACGGTAGTCGCGACCCAATCGATCGATACTCTTAATCACCAGAACGTCCCCTTCGCGCAGACGACGAAGAAGACGCCGGTACTGAGGACGCCTGAAGTCCTTTCCACTCGCTTTGTCAGCATAGATCAAATTCGTTTGGACCGGAAACCGCTCCAGCGCATCCAGTTGGCGATCCAGGTTCTGATCTGCTGACGAAACTCGAGCATACCCATAGATTCTGTTTTTCATGATTGCCCCTATCAGCCGCACGATGGCAGCTTCAGCTCATCTGAGAGCCCACTCACAATAGGGCGTGCAAATTTCGCGAATGGGTTGAACCCATTTTCGGGCTCCAACGTAAGCTATTCAAGCACCGCTTCGATAACGCACGGTGCCAACCTTATGCTTTGAAATAAAATTAATCGTTTTTAATTGAAATTAACTAGAATAAAATGAAGTTAACCCGAGACGCTAAAGGAGGGCATAGTGAAATATCTCGAGAACCCGTTTACCCCCAGTTTTGGTGAGGTTCCTGCCCATCTCGCTGGCAGACAACAGATTATTCGGGATTTGGACCGTGCCTTCTTGAGCCAGCGTAGGCGCCCAGAATTGACCTCGATCTTCTCAGGCGCGCGTGGAACCGGTAAAACCGCTCTCATGTCGTCGCTCGCGACGAGGGCGGAATCCCACGGCTGGATAGCCGTAAAGGCGACCGCGCTCCCGGGAATGCTTGAGGAAATCGAGTTCGGGGCGAAACGTGCCGCAGGTCATCTCATCGACCCGTCTCACAACTTCGAAGTCACCGGTCTCGGAATTGCACCGCTCGGCAGCATCGAGGTCAATCGCGTTCACGATGCCTCAACCTGGCGTTATCGCATGAGCGACATCATCGACCAGCTCAACGAGGCGGGCACCGGTCTGCTCGTCACGGTTGACGAGGTGGACCCGACACTCGACGAGATGATTCAGCTCGCAGCGACGTATCAGCACTTTGTGACCGATGGGAAACGCGTCGCCCTGCTCATGGCGGGACTTCCCAATAACGTCTCGACGTTGCTGAACCACAAGACGGTCTCGTTCCTTCGCCGTGCCCAACAATATCATCTGGGTCGCATTGCCGACTATGACGTACGCGAGGCCTTGATTCGCACAATCCAAGAAAACGATCGCCTGGCAGATACTGAGGGAATCGATAGAGCCGTTCGCTCGATCTCTGGTTTTCCCTTCCTATTGCAACTCGTAGGCTACCGTGCCTGGGATCTCACAAGCGATTCGAAGGAAATCTCGTCACGCGACTTTGACCTGGGAATCAAAATCGCGCGCGACGAGATGGACGACCGAATCCTCGCGGCAACCTATCGGGAACTCACTGCAGAGGACAAGCGATTCCTCATCGCCATGCTCGATGACGAGGAAGAATCCACCACCGCTGACCTTGTCGAGCGCCTTAAGCGTTCGCCGCAGCAGGTCTCCCGCTACCGACGTCGCATGATAGATGCCGGCATCATCGGGGAACGAGGACGGGGGCTCGTCGCATTTGAATTGCCATTCTTCCGCGACTATCTCGCGGCTCAATGCGTGAAATAGGCATCAATGAGGCAAAGGGGCTGTCCCTTTGTCGCATTGTCTATAGGTAGCGGCCGGTAATGCTCTTGGAGCAGGCAGCGATGTCGCCCGGCGTGCCGGCGCAGACGATTTGCCCGCCCGCGTCGCCACCGCCCGGGCCCATGTCGATCACGTAATCGGCGTTACGGATAAGGTCGAGATCGTGTTCGATCACGATAACCGTGGCGTCCTTGGCAACGAGGCCGTCGAACACGTTCAACAGCACCTGAACATCGAGCGGATGCAGGCCAATCGTGGGCTCATCGAACACGAATACGGCATCATCCTGCACGCGGCTCATCTCGCTCGCGAGCTTAAGGCGCTGTGCCTCACCGCCCGAAAGCGCCGGCGTGGGCTCGCCAAGCGTGAGATAACCCAGGCCCAGGTCGTGCAAGGTCTGCAAACGCGTCTGAACCTTCTTGAGTCCCACCGTGGCGTCGAGCGCCTCATCCACACTCATATCCATGAGCTGCGGCAACGTAAGCAGGCTCCCGTCCTTGCCCTCGCGATGGATATGCGAAGCCGCGTCTGCATAACGTGAGCCGCGACATGCCGGGCAGACGATCTCGACATCGGGCAAAAACTGCACGTCGAGCGATATAGAGCCCGTGCCATCGCACGTAGGGCAGCGCAAGGCGCCGGTGTTGTAGCTAAAGGCGCCCGCCTTGTAGCCGGCTGCCTTAGCCTCGGACGTACGGGCGAAGGCGCGGCGCAGCTCATCATGGATGTCGGCATAGGTCGCCACCGTCGAGCGCACGTTGGCGCCGATAGGTGTAGCGTCAATCAGGTTTGCGCGTGCGATACCCTCGGCGTCGACCCAGCGCACATGGCTTGGCAGGCGCTCGCCAGTTGCCCGAGCCTTGAGCGCCGGGATGAGCGTCTCGAGCACCAACGTCGTCTTGCCCGAGCCCGAAACGCCCGTCACCGCAACGAGACGGCCGCGCGGGATATCGACTTCGAGCGGTTTAACGGTGTGGATAGCATTGGTCGCCATACGGATATGGCCCTGGTCGAACATTTCGTCGTCAGTCACCTGCGGACGCAAGCGCTTGGGCTCTGAGCGCAAAAACGGCGCGATGCGGCTGCTCTGCGATTGCTCGACCTCGTCCACCGTACCAGCGGCAATCACATTACCGCCGCCTGCTCCGGCGACGGGGCCCATCTCGACCAGGTAGTCGGCTTCCGCCAGCACACGCGTATCGTGGTCGACAACGACCACGGTGTTGCCGTCATCCACCAGATCGCGCATTACGCCCACCAGGCCGTCGACATTGGCAGGATGCAAGCCAATCGAAGGCTCGTCCAGCACATAAAGCACGCCTGTCGATCGATTGCGCACCACGCGAGCAAGCTGCACGCGCTGGCGTTCACCCGTGGAGAGCGTGGCACCGGCGCGGTCGAGTGAAAGGTAATCGAGACCCAGGTCGACCAGACGACGGGCCGCGCCCAAAAACGAATCGCAGATATCCGTCGCCATGGGCTGCATCTCGGTCGGCAAGGATGCGGGCACCCCGCGCACCCACTCAATCGCATCACCAAGCGTCATGGCCGCGGCCTGCGCCAGATTGACACCACGCACCTGGGGCTGGCGCGCAGCCTCGGAAAGACGCGTGCCGCCGCAATCACGGCATGGCCCCTCGCGCAGAAAGCGCGCAACGCGTTTTAAGCCCTTATCGTCCTTGACCTTGGCGAGCGCATTCTCGACGGTATAGACGGCGTTGTAATAGGTAAAGTCGAGCGGCGTGGCGCCCTCGCCATTTTTGGGAACGTAGAGAATGTGCTTCTTAACCGCCGGGCCGTGGAACACGATGTCGCGCTCTTGAGGAGTGAGCTGGTTAAACGGCACGTCGGTACGCACGCCCATCTCGCCAGCCACCTGCTTCATCAGATCCCACATGAGCGTGCCCCAGGGAAGCACCGCGCCCTCGTTGATGGTCTTTGACTCGTCGGGCACCAGGCTCGCTTCGTCCACCTCGCGCATGACACCGGTGCCGCCGCAAGTAGGGCACGCGCCGCCGCTGTTAAAGGCAAGGTCCTCGGCACTCGGCGCGTAGAACTCGCGGCCGCATGCAGGGCACGTGAGCGACAGGCCAGCGGCCACGTTAAGGCTCGGCTCCACACGCGCCCCGCAATGCGGGCACACATGATGGGCGCAACGGCTAAAGAGCAGACGCAGGCTATTGTTAAGCTCGGTCATGGTGCCAAAGGTGGAACGCACGCCCGGCACGCTAGGGCGCTGATGCAATGCGAGCGCCGCCGGCACGTGCAGTACCTCGTCCACCTGAGCGTGCTCGGCCTGCGTCAGGCGACGTCGAGTATAGGTGCTGAGCGCCTCCAGGTAACGACGCGAGCCCTCGGCATAAAGAACCCCCAGTGCCAGCGAGCTCTTGCCCGAACCCGACACGCCGGCAATACCCACGAGCTTTCCCAGCGGAATATCGATATCGATGTCCTTGAGGTTGTGTACACGTGCGCCACGTACCTCGATAGCCTGCGGGCTCATCTTCTGTTCCGTCACCTTTATCACCCTACTCATGTCATATAACTCGATCGCGAATGTACGCGCCCAGCATGGGCACGGTAAATCGGACGAGGCCGTATCCGGCAGCCTCGATGACGCGCTCGCGAATCAGGCTTGCGCGATATTTGCTCGCCCAGCTTTGGGTGCGATCGCAACGCTCAATGATATCCGCCATGCGAGTCGGTTTGCCCTCGTCAGCCGCCATGGCCTCGATAAAGAGGCGCTGCGGACTGCGCAACCCGTAATACAAGGGAGCGTCGACCGCTTCATAGAACTCGGAGACGGCATCGGCGTAGCCAGCCTCGACATCGCGCCTTTCAATGACTCGCGTGTTGCGCCGGACAGCAGACCGCCACATGTAATAGCCCACCAGCTGAACCATATAGGGATGCCCCATGCTTTTGCGCGCCGCAAGGTCCGCCGTCTCCGCGTCAACGTAAAGACCAGCGTCTTTGACCGTCTGGATATACGAATCGCGCACCTTGGGCAAAGATATCGCCCCCAGCGTACGCTGCTGGGCACGCCGCAAAAACGTCACGCTCGGCTCTTCGAGCAGATCGTCAACCATACTGGGTAAGCCGGCAAAAACAAGCGCAAGGCCGCGCTGGTCGCTATCGGACAAGCCCGTGGCATCCTGGTCTCCGAGCACCTGTTGATAGAGAACGGCAAGAGCCGCCAGCTCCTCGATAGACGCAGATTGAGCCTCGTCAATCGCAAACAGTATGCCCTTGCCTGGACCGAGCTTCTTGAGGCGCTCGTTGACCAGCCCTCGCAACGTCTCGCCCTTTGCTCGCGCCGCCTCGACCGACATCCGCCCAAACGACGGACCGAACTCCATTGACGTCACAACGGGTTTATTCGAGCGAAGCGCGTCGGCCAAGCGGTCGCATAAGCCAAGCGAAGCGGAATCGGAGACAACCGCCCATCCGCGCTCACTGGCCAGACGTTGCAGCTCCCGCAGGAGAACTGTCTTGCCGCAGCCGCGGTTTCCCGTAATGAGCATGAGCCTGCCCGGCGCTCCGGCGCCGTTATCGAGCCCTTCCTCGAAATCTTCGATGACCGACTCGCGACCGATGAGTATCGGAGGCCGCTTGCCTGCCGTTGGCTTAAAGGGATTTGGATTCATGTCGGCCTCCTCGGATTGGCAAACCCTGATAATAGTTATACCAACTTATACCGAGTTATACCAATAGCATGGAACAAAAGGAACTGCCCCTTTGTCACATGTGGCCGAAAAACTCCGCGTCTGCTGCACGCCAGGGGCGGAAGGTGGCGGGATCGACCTTTACGTGTGCCGCGGCGGGTACGTCGTACCATTTGACCGTGTAACCGGCGCCGTGAGAGCAAAAGACCGAGTCGGGCGTGTTGGGCAGATCGGCCTCGGGCTCATAGGCGGCCGCCTCTATAACGCGCTCGGCATCATGGCAAGCCGCATAGCCGGCGAACTCCAGGTACAGATGCCCGCGACCGCTCGTGTAGGCGGCCACCTCCAGCGCGTAATCCTGCACCTCGGATGCTGGCACGCGACCCACAAGCTTTGTCCGGTCTCCCGCCATCGTCGGCGGCTCGTACTCGGCACCCATGCGTGTGGCATCCGAGAGCGTCCGGCCCACGCACTCCCCCGGTACCTCGAGCTCAAAGCGATACCACGGCTCCAGCAGTACCGCCGCGCCGGCCTCACGCGCCTGCATGAGTCCCTGGCGAATCGCACGGTACGTGGCCTGGCGAAAATCGCCGCCCTCGGTGTGTTTGGCATGCGCGCGACCGCCCGTGAGCGTAATGCGCACATCGGTGATGGGCGAGCCAGTCAGCACGCCCAGGTGGTCGCGCTCCATGGCGTTGGTGAGTGCCAAACGCTGCCAGTTAAGATCGAGCTCGTCGGTCGAGGTCACGGTGCCAAACTGCACGCCCGAACCCGCTGGCAACGGCTCCAGGCGCAAATGCACCTCGGCATAGTGGCGCAGCGGCTCAAAGTGGCCCACGCCCTCGACCGGCTGCGAAATAGCCTCCTTATAGAGAATGCCGCCAGACTCAAACTCAACCGAAAGGTCAAAGCGATCGGCCAACACCCGCTGCACGACCTCGAGTTGCACAGCGCCCATCAACTGCAAATGAATCTGCTCTAGATGCGTATTCCAGCTTACGCCGAGCATGGGATCTTCATCCGCCAGCTCAGTCAACGCTTTGAACACCGCATGAACATCGTGTTCGCCCGGAAGCACCGTATAGGTAAGGACCGGCGCAATGACGGGTGCATCGCCCGCGGGCTCCGCGCCCAGGGCGTCCCCCGGGCGAACGTGCGCAAGACCCGTCACGGCACAAATACCGCCAGCAGCAACTTCTTGGGCAAGCTCATACTTCTCGCCGTTATAGATGCGTACCTGATCGACCTTCTGCTCCCATGCCTCGGCACCGGAACGTCCGTCAATCATCTGCTTGGCATGCAGCGTGCCGCCGGTCACTTTAAGCCATGCCAAGCGCTCGCCGCGATCCCCGCGGCTGACACGATAGACGCGCGCGGCAAACTCCGGGTGCCATGCCTGTTCACGCATCAGCGCGCATATGCCGTCCAGCAGCTCGTCCACGCCTTGGTCCTTGAGCGCCGAGCCGGCAAAACATGGAAAGAGCTTGCGCTCGGCAACCATGCGCGACAGCGTTGCGACAGAAAGCTCACCCGCCTCAAGAAACTCCTCGAGCGCCGCCTCGTCCAACGCAGCAGCGTCCTCCTGAACGGCGCCGCCCGCCAGCAGTTCGTTGGCATCCAGGCAGCCCTCGGAAAGACGTTGCCCAAGTTGTGCCAACAAGACATCGCGGCCGGGATTCTCCAAATCGATTTTGTTGATATAGATAAACGTCGGGATGTCATAACGTGTAAGCAGACGCCACAGGGTTTCGGTATGACCCTGTACGCCATCGTTGGCACCCACAACCAAAATCGCGTAGTCGAGCGCGCGCAGCGTGCGCTCCGCCTCGGCAGAAAAATCGACATGCCCCGGCGCATCCACGAGCATGACGTGGGTATCGCCATGGTCGAGCACGGCCTGCGACGAGAAGATCGTAATGCCACGCTCACGCTCGATCGCGTTCGTGTCCAGATGCGAATCGCCATCGTCCACGCGGCCGCGCTTGCGAATGCGACCCGCGTTGAACAACATGGCCTCGGCCAGCGTGGTCTTGCCGGCATCGACATGCGCCAAGATTCCAACGACCGCTTGCTTCGACATGGCTCTCCTCTTATTGCAAGCCCATCGCACGCGGCAACGGGCATCCTTGTTCCACACTGGATGATACAATGTACGGGCCGGCGGGCGAAGCGAGCCCTATCCCCCGACCGAGCTCATCGCCCCGCGTTGCCGCGCAGCGATTTTCGTAGGTTCGCGCCTTGCGAAAGCCGGCACCTCCCCTTTTTGTCTGCCTGGGCTCATCTGGGGCGATAACAACGCGAGCCCCACAACAACGCGTTTTACCAAAAATGGCCCCACTCGGGACCATTTTTGGTAAAACGCTGGTATGTGGCTCGGCCTTTATGCCTCGCGCAGCCAATCAAACGCGACGCGCGGCGTACCGTCCGACACATATACGATACCGGCGCGCTTAAACCCGGCCTTGGCGATGGCTCCCTGCATGGGCAGGTTGTCCTGATGCGTGTCGATGCGCAGGTGATCGGCGCGTTCCTTGGCAAAGGCAAACATCGCAGCCGCGATACCGTGCGCGGTGCCATCGGACGCCACACGGTGCAGCACAGCATACGGGGCGTCGCTGCGCCACTGGCCGCCCTCGATCACATCGTAGGAACTGTCCGGCCCCGGCAGAAAGGCAAACGTCGCCACCACGCGTCCGTCTTCCTCGCACACATAGCTGCCACCGGCGGCGATATCGGCAGCCAGCTGCTCGCCCGAAGGCGTGCCCTCGGGCCACTGCGTCGTGTTGCCATGTGCGCGCATAAAGGCGCGGGCCGCGTCATAGATGGCCATGACGGTGGGAATGTCGGTATCGAGGGTTTTTCTGATCATCACGCGGCGACCTCACGTTTATTGGTATCACTTTGATTGAGCAATGATACCAACGTTTGGAGAAGGGCGCGAAGCAGATGGGAAGCAAAAAGCGAGCCGCCTGGTCAAAGGCCAAAAGCGAGTTTTTGAGCGCTGCTACCGGCGGCGATATGAGCGACCTGTTTGCACGCGAGGACGAGCGCCGCGACGCCCTGGACGCCGAGCGCGATGAAGCCTGGCGCTACAAATCGTGCGAGCGCAAAAACCGTTACGACACGCGCGCCGAGGCCGAGGCAGTTATGGCCGACTGCGAAAACCGCGGACGCCGCGGGCTGGCCTGCTACAAATGCGAATACTGCGGCGGCTGGCACTTGACGTCGCACCCTTGGAAATAGGCGCCGCATCGGCACGGCATTGACGGAGCGCCAGCCATCGCACGCAAGCTACGGGCGCGGCGGCACCAACACATCGTAGCGAACGGCCTTGCCCGCAAGTTGATAGCTCGGCTTAACGCCGGCAAGCAGCGGCCCCTTCACCGGCCGCTTGATAACGACCTTGCGCGGGCGCGCCGCAAGCGCAGCTTCGACCAGCGTCTCCTCATCGGCGCACGGCTGCTCCAGATGGTGCAAGAATTGGAACTTCTTTTTCACCGCCGCGCTCTTGGTGCGTTCGGGAAACATGGGATCCAGATATACCACGTCGGGGGCGGCAAGCTCGCCCCGCCCGATCAGCTCAGCCGTATGACGAAGGCCGGCAATGCTGTCCTCGCCCGCATGTAAGCGCATGCGCGACACGGCAGCCGCAAGCGCCGGATCATCTGCCGCGCGATCCAGGGCATCCTTGAGGAGCGCCGCGATCACGCAATCCTGCTCATACAGATCGACGGTAAAGCCCGCGGCCGCCAACAGCAGCGAATCCTCGCCAAAGCCTGCCGTGGCATCAATCGCCCATGGGCACTCGATGCCTTTTGCGCGCGCAGCCTTTACCAACAGCTCTTGCTGCAGACGGCCCTGCTTGAGCCGCGGAAGCATGCGGTCAAAATCGGCACGCAGCTCCATCGTGCCGTCGGTGAGCGTGAGGCCCTCGGACTTCCCGATCAGCTCAAGCCCCGCGGCCCGAGCAACAGAAAAGGGATCGACGACGCCCATGGGCACTCCTTAGCAAGCAAAACGAATACGCGAGTGCCGTTTATGCCAGCACCCAACCGTCCGCTATTGTCCCACATGCGACATGGCCCACAGCATCGCAATGCAAAGCACCGCCATCAATCCCGTGCACACGGCAGCGATCACAGAATCACCCATGTGCCTTCCCAACGACTGCGGCTCACGCACTTGCCCTGCTCCGTACATCATGACTCCTCCTTGAGACCAGCTCCTTGTTACGGCCTCATCATCGCAGCGCCGCACATGGGCTGCCATCGATTTGGCTTACGTCCAGCTTTCCTTTTTGAAAGGTTGGACCGTACAGGCAAGAGACGCTTTCAAACGCATGCATCGCCCCGTTGAACTACAATGTGCTTCACCATATGTGCAGTACATTGGGTGCGCCAAGTTGGCGTACTCGTATCGAAAGGACCAGCCATGAGCTTCACTCGCAAGACTCTCAAAATCCTTGCTCTCATCTACTTTGTTTTGGGCATCGCCAGCCTCGTCACCGCCGGCGTCGGTATCGCCACGGGCGGTCTCGATTCCACGTACGGTTCGTACGCCACGCTCGCAGCGGTCGTGCTTATCGCCAAGGGTCTCGTCGACCTTGCCGCAGGCGTCGCCGGTATCAAGGGCGCCAACAAGCCTTCGCAGGTGGACGGCGCGTTTAAGCTCGGTATTGTTGCCGCGGTCGCCACGCTTGCCCAAGCGGTGCTCACGCTTCCCGCGTTTGGCGGCGACGCCATCAACTTTGGCGCCTTTGTCATCGTGGTGTACGACCTGTTCTTTGTTCAGCAGGCGCACGCCGTCAAGGCCGAGAACAAGGATCGCCTGTAAGCGCTCGCTTCTCATACCCTCTGCAGCCAAGCAAATCAGAACCACCCTTAAAAAGGGTGGTTTGCTCTTAGGGTATAACCCACGGGCTCCGGGCTCGCGTCTAAAGGCGCGGGCCCGGACTTCGTCCAGGCCTAGTGCATCTTGACCCGTGGCGCGCCGGTCAAACCGGCGGGGTCACCTCCTCTTGAAGGGGTCCTCGTACTCCTTCACGCTCAGCTTGTCCAGCGCGATGTCGGCCTTCTCCTGCTCCCGGATGTACTTCGCGATCGTCGCCTCGTTCAGGCCGACGGTGGACACGTAGCAGCCCTCCGCCCAGAACTTCCTGTTGCCGAACTTGTACTTGAGGTTGGCGTGCCTGTCGAATATCATCAGCGAGCTCTTCCCCTTCAGGTAGCCCATGACGCTCGCGACGCTGTACTTCGGCGGGATCGCCAGCAGCACGTGCACGTGGTCGGGCATCAGGTGCCCCTCGATTATCTCGATCCCCTTGTACTCGCACAGCTTCCTGAGGATCTCCCCTATGTCGCTCCTGATTTGGTTGTAGATCACTTTGCGCCTATACTTCGGCGTGAACACGATGTGGTACTTGCACATCCACTTCGTGTGGGAAAGGCTGTAGGCCTTCTGGGCCATGGCGACCACCCCTTCGACTCGAATTCTTGACGGCCTGAACAATCGTCAATATCGGTCGGAGGGGTGGCTTTGTAAAGCCGTTTGTCTCCACCCGCGTAGCGGGTGGGTTGAAGCTGGCCGCTGCGCGCCCAGCAGACTATAGTCTTGAACTAAAAAGGGCCGATCGCGCAGCAACGCGGTCGGCCTTTTACGTTTACCCAGATAAAACCTGCCAAAATAAACCTGTCCCTTTTTGGTAGGTTAGTGGCGGTATTCGGCGATGATGAAGTCGATGTCGGTCTGAAGGGTATCGAGGTTTGCCAGGCGCTCTTTGTCGGCGGGGCGCGTGCGGTAGTAGTACGGCGTCATCTGGAACACCGCCTCGATGTCGGCCTGGGTCTGGAGCGTAATGTTCGCAGACACCCGCTGCGTTCCGACCAACTCGAGCTCGGTAGTCTTCGGCAGCTTCTCGTCGTTAAGGTATGGCGTGTCGTAGAGCACCTCCTTGAGCCCAAACAGATGACGGGCACCCGGCACCACGGTATAGAGCGAGCCCTCTGGCGCCAGCACGCGGGCAAATTCGCGCTCGTTAAAGGGAGCGAAGAGCTCGGTCACCATATCGAAGGCGCCATCGGCCACGGGGATGTCCTTCATATTGGCCACAAAGTAGGTCGCATCGCCGCGCTTGGCGGCCAGGCGCACCATCTCCTTGCCCAGGTCGAAACCGTAAGCATCCACGTCCGGCACCGCACCCATGGCGCTGGTGTAGTAGCCCTCGCCGCAGCAAATATCGAGCAAGGTCATGGGGCCGTTCGTAGACGCGGCACGTTCAGACACCCGCTCGCGCACCAGCTCGACCATCGCATCGCGTAACGGCGCATAGTATCCGCGGTTCAGAAAGTCACGACGGCTGCGCGCCTGCGACTTGGGATCGCCCATGGAGTCGCCGCTCTTGGACGAGCGCAGCAGATATAGATAGCCCTCGCGCGCACGGTCAAACCGGTGTCCGCCCGCGCATGCAGCACCGCGTTCGTCATCCACCAACGGTTCATGGCAAACAGGACACAACAACATGGCAACTCCTTAGCGCGAACAACACAACGCCCACCATTGTCGCACGCCTTCCCCACCTAGTCATTGGGGACGTTCTTGAATGACTAGTTAGAAGAGATAAGGAGTGTCCCCAGCTGCCGACAGAAAAGGAACGTCCCTAAGTGCCGACTGGTTGTATTAGGAGTATCATCGTCTGCGCAAATGAGCACGAAAAAGCATGTTAGAGATTGAGAGCGCATGGCTGACACCGTATCTAAGCACATTGACATGACCACCGGATCGCTGTGGCGCAATATTCCCCTGTTCGCCTTCCCCGTGGCCGCCACGAGCATCTTGGAGCAGCTGTCGAACCTCATCGCCACGGTCATCATCGGTAACTTCTCGGGCGACCAGGGAACCCTCGCCATGGCGGCGGTCGGCTCCAATGTTCCGCTTACCAGTCTTATGCTCAACCTGTTTATTGGCATGTCGCTTGGCTCCAACGTGGTCATCGCCAACGCTATCGGCCGCAATGATCAGAACATGGTCAAACGTGCCGTCCATACCTCGATTTTAATGGCGCTCGTGGGCTTTGTCGTCATCGCGCTGGGCGAGATCTTTGCCGAGCCCATGCTCGCCGCACTCAACGTTCCCGCCGAAACCATGCCGCTCGCTTCGCTCTACCTTCGCGTCTTTTTGCTCAGCATGCCCTCGATTTTGCTCTACAACTTTGAGGCCGCGATCTTCCGCTCCGTCGGCATCACCCGCATGCCGCTGCAGGCGCTTGCCGTGTCCACCGTCCTCAACATTGGCCTGGACCTCATCTTTGTCCCCGTACTCCACTGGGGCGTCGCGGGCGTCGCCATCGCCACCGCCATCGCCTACACCGTCAGCGCCGCTACGCTCTTTATCCGCCTGCTCAAGACCGACTCCGTCGTCCGCGTCACCCTACGCGACCTGGCTATCGACCCCGTCGCCCTCAAGCGCATCGTCAAGATCGGCCTGCCCGCCGGCATCCAAAGCGCCGTCTTTGCCGTCGCCAACATCATCATCCAGTCTGCCATCAACAGCCTGGGCACCGAGGTCATGGCGGCATCGAGCGCCGCCATGAGCCTGGAGTACGTGTGTTACAACCTGCTCAACAGCTTTAGCCAGGCTTGTACCACCTTTGTGGGACAAAACCACGGTGCCCGTCAGATCGACCGCTGTACCAAAACGCTCAAGGTCTGCCTGGTCGAAGGCGGCATCGTTGCACTCACCACGATCATCGTTATTGTCGGCCTGGGGCGCGAAATCTTGTCGCTGTTCAATAGCGATCCCAACATCGTCTCAATCGGCTATATCCGCGTGTGCTCGATCTTCCCGGCGTACGCCTTTAGCATGTTCTACGAAAACATGTCAGGCTACCTGCGCGGCTTTGGTATCTCGCTCACGCCCGCCCTCATCACCATGATCTGCGTCTGCGGCATCCGCTTCTATTGGGTATTCTGCGTGTTCCCGCACTTCCGCACCTTTGCGAACATCATGATGGTCTACCCCATCAGCCTGGGCACCACAGCGTTCTTTATGGTCGTAGCGGTACTACTCTGCCACCCGGCACGCACCTATCGCGCCACCAAAGCCAAAGCAACAGCCCGCTAAACAGCGCACTCAACGCCACGCCAGTCATTAATTGACAATATGCGAGCTCATGTAGTCGATAAAGCGCCTCGTGGCGATGGGCATGGTGTCCCAGCTGCGCCAGGCGGCCACCACGTCGCGCGATGGGGCATGCACGATGGGACGTACACGAATATCGGCCCGCATGCCCTCGACGGTACGGCGATATAGCATACTCACGCCTAGGCCCTCCTCGACCATCGCCATGATGGTGTAGTCATCGGTCACCTCGCTCGTCACGTGCGGCGACAGCCCATGCGCCGCGAATGCATCGAGCACCAGGCTCTGTTCGCCCTCATCCAGCAGCACAAACGGCTCGGACGCTAGGTCAGCGAGCGTCACCTTTTCCTTTGCCGTCAGCGGATGCGCGGCCGGCAACAATGCTACCAACTCGTCGTGATAGACCACGCGCTTCTCAAGCCCCGCGGTAAAACCGCGTGCCGTAAAGCAAAAATCAACCACGCCATCGTGCACCCACTGGGCGTTGCGCGTGTAATCGCCCTGCTTGAGGGTAAAGTGCACGCCCGGGTGCAGGGCTCCAAAGTCGCGAATCACGCGCGGCAACACGGTTCGACTCACGTTGGTAAACGTCGCAATGCGAATATCAGTCGAGGAGAGCCCCAGCAACTCCTGACGTTTGCCCTCAAGCTCGGCCTCGGCAGTTACGATCTGTCGCAGATACGGCAGATACTGTTTGCCGTCGCGCGTAAGCGACACACCCTGCTTACCGCGCTCGATAAGCGTGGTGCCCAGCTCACGCTCAAGCGCCTTGACGGCCTGGCTCACCGCACTTTGTGTATAGCCAAGCTCGTCCGCCGCGCGTTTCAGGCTGCCGCAATCGACCACCATACACACAATCTGATACCGCGATGCCATCGTGCCTCCCCATCGATGTAGCCGTAAAACGTTTTGCCAGGGCTTTTTCTGCCAACATTAGCATTTCTTAATCATACTGAAGATACATTCGCTTTACTACATCCACATCTGGGAGCAGAATCCTTTTTACAAAACCGTTCTGTAACAAAAGGAGCCCCATGGATCGCAAAAAAGCAATCGCGCTCTCATTTTCCGTTCCCGTCGCATGGGGCTTTTCGTATCCCCTCATGAAGATCGGCATGGACAGCATGAACGCCACGAGCATCGTTGCGCTGCGCTGCATCATCGCCTTTGCGGCCTGCCTGCTGCTCTTCCACAAGCGCGCTTTCCGCATCAATCGCGACCTTATGGTCCGCGCCGCTATCATCGGCGCCATCATGGCAACCGAGCTCACCTGCATGTGCCTGGGCTCCAGCCTCACCTCTGCCTCCACTGCCGGCTTTTTGCAGAGCCTGACGGTCGTGATCGTACCGTTTGCCAATGCCGCCCTGCTGCGCCGCGCCCCCGAGCGCAAGGTGCTCATCGGCACGGCCATCGTCACCTGCGGCATGCTGCTGCTTTCGGGCGCCGACTTCACCAGCCTGAACCCGGGCGCGCTCATCATGCTGTTATCCGCCTTTGTCTACGCCGGACACATCATTATCGCCAAGCGCTTTGTCGAAGATGTCGACCCGCTGGCTCTGGGCGTTTGGCAGCTGGGCTTTGGCGGCCTGTTCTCGGGCATTGCCGCATGCGCCTTTGGCGGCTTCATGCTTCCCAGTACGCCCAGCGAGATCGTGGTCGTCGTCGCGCTCGCACTCATCTGCTCTGCCTATGGCTTTATCACCCAGACGCTCGTGCAGCCCCACGTGCCCGCCGAGACCACCGGCTTCGCCTTCTCGCTCGAGCCGGTCTGCTCCGCCGTCTTCTCGTTCTTCCTGGTCGGCGAGGTCCTGAGCCCCATCGCCTTCTTTGGCGCCGCTCTCATCCTCACCGGCGTCATGGTGGCAACCGTCGAGCTTCCGCGCCTTCACGCACATGGACAGGCTCGCATGGCAGGAGCGCCCGAGCGCGTCTCGTAGACCCCACTCCTTATACAGCCGCGGCATAAAGGCAACCGGTGCGCCTTTACAATAGATGCAAACAGAGCATCTGACGCAAAGGAGCCCCATGGACGCCGCGACCCGCGACCGCAACATAGCAACTTGGTTGGGCGATGCGCCGCAGCCGGTACGTGACACTACGAACCAGCTGCTCGAGCGCATCGCCCTTTTGCGTGCCGAGCAGACCATCTATCCGGCACAAGACGACATTCTCAATGCCCTCGCCTACACGCCGGCCGACCAGGTCAAGGTTGTCATCTTGGGTCAGGACCCCTATCACGGACCCAACCAGGCCATGGGGCTGTCGTTCTCGGTCCCCGCGACGCAAACCAAGTTGCCGCCGAGCCTGCGCAACATTTACAAGGAACTCAAAGCCGATCTGGGCTGCCCCATTCCCGCCACGGGAGACCTAACCCCATGGGCACGGCAGGGCGTCCTGCTCCTCAACACTACGCTCACCGTGCGCGAGCATGCCGCCAACTCGCACGCCAAACTGGGCTGGAGCACGCTCACCGATTACGTTATCGAACGCTGCTGCCAGCTGCCCCAGCCGGTAGTCTTTTTGGCATGGGGTCGCTTTGCCCAACAGATGGTCGAAGGCAAGCTCGTCGCGACTGGCGCGGACAAGGCAGCCGACAAGTTCTGCCTGGCCTCTACGCATCCCTCGCCGCTTTCGGCCAACCGTGCCACGGCAGAACTCCCCGCCTTTATGGGGTCGCGCCCCTTCTCGGCAGCCAATCGGCTACTCGAACAGCACGGCTCGACCCCCGTCAACTGGAATTGCCTCGGATAAAAATCGATACATCAAAAACGCGCCCGACGGCAATCTTGCCATCGGGCGCGTTTTGCTACTCGGGCCAGATAAACTGGGTACGGCCGGCCTCGCCGCCATCGATCAACAGACTCTGTCCGGTCATAAACCGGTTGGTCACGCCCACAAAGTAGATCCACTCGGCGATCTCTTGGGCGGTGGCCCAGCGTTTAAGCGGCGTGAGCTCCATAATCTGGTTCCACAGGTGCTCGTCTTCCATCACGCAACGGTTGAGCGGGGTGATAACGCCACCCGGGTCCACACTGTTGGCGATGGCCTGCGGCGCCAGGCGGTTTGCAAGGTTCTTGGTATAGGCGATAACGCCGCCCTTGCTGGCGGCATAGGCGGGAAACTCCGATCCCGTATGTCCGCTCGCCGACCCCACATTGACCACGGATTTGATAGCCGGCGCCGGCTTGGCGGCAAGCCCCTCCCCCACAAAGGCGTAGCGCTCGGTCACATTGATGGTGCCACACAGGTTGGCGGCGATGTCGTCAGCCGAATCCTGCGTACCGGCAACGTTCACGATTACCTGAGGCTCAAGGTCGACCGGAAACGAGTCCGGCTCGCGGACATCAACGATCAGATGGCGGTAGCGCTCGTGTTCGACCGCCGCCGGCAAAAGATCAAAGCCCACGACCTCGTGGCCCTCGTCCAAAAAACTCTGCACGCACGCGGCTCCGATACCGCCCGAAGCGCCCGTGATCAAAACCCGCATACTTGCTCCTTAGGCGGTTGCGTGGCGCTCGAGGTACTCGGAGCCCACGTTCTCGCGCTCCCAGCCGCGCACGACCTTGTAGCCCACGGGGCTCAGGAAGACCTCGCACAGCAGCTCGGCAACAGCGCCGGTCAGCGAGCACATAAGAACCTGCACCCAGGTCCAACCAAAGAACGTGTGGCTCACCACGATGGCAAAGACCAGGTTGTCGATAAACTGGCCAACACCCGTGGACACATAGGAACGGAAGGCAAAGCTCGCAAAATTATTCTTTTTGAGCATACGGCCGAGCGACTGGTTGAGCGTGGAGTTAACCACGGCAGAAACGAGCATTGCCAGCGAAGAGCCCAGCACCACGTACCAGGTGCCGCCGATGGTGGTGTTAAGGGCAGTGTTGACCTCGATCATGCCCGTGTCGTAGTAGGCGCCCCACATGCCGGGCGTGAGCGAGCATGCCCAAAAGCACAGGCTCACGGCCAGGTTGACCAGCAGCGCGAGGATAGAGATTTTGATGGATGCCTTGGCGCCAAAGCGCTTGCAGATCATGTCCTGGCACAAAAACGAAACCCAGCTCACCACAAAGCCACAGTCGAGCGCCAGATACGGCAGACTGATGAGCTCTTTGTTGGCCAGCAGGTTCATCATGATGACACTCACGAAAAACAGCGAAACCGTTGCCGCGGGAATGCTCCGCAACAGGACCTTGTAGTCCTCCATGACCTTCTTGATCATTATGTACTCCTTTGGTTTTAGGCTTAACGAGCAGGATATCGGACCCGAACTGCTCGGACGCCCCGGTCTTGAGACGACGGTGGGTATGATAGCCGCTCGCGCGGCATCAGGCAAGCAAACGGCGCGGCAGCCCCGCAGGGCCACCGCGCCGATGCACTAAAACGTTACGTTGCCAAACTCCGACAGGATCAGGTCGGGATTGTGGTCGGTTGCCCAATCCACGTTCCACGGGCTCGTGAACAGCAGCAGCTTGCCGCCGCGCATGTCCTCGACGCGCAGGGTGTCACGTGTGAGCGACAGGCTCGGGATATCGATGGTGTCGGGGTCGTTCTGAATCCAGCGGATGTCGGTATAGGGCAGCGGCTGGCGACGCACCTCAACGCGGTACTCGGCCTTCAGACGGCGCTCGAGCACCTCGAACTGCAGCACGCCGACCACGCCGACGATAACGCTCTCCATGCCGGCGCCCAGCTCGCGGAAAATCTGGATGGCGCCCTCCTGGGCAAGCTCCTCCATACCCTTCACGAACTGCTTGCGCTTGAGCGTATCGACCTGCGTGATGCGGGCGAACATCTCGGGCGCGAACGTCGGGATCTGCGGGTACTGCACGTGGCGCTTGCCGGAACACACGGTATCGCCGATGCTAAAGATGCCCGGGTCGAACAGGCCCACGATATCGCCCGCGTACGCCTCGTCCACGATGGCGCGGTCGTCGGCCATCATCGAGGTGCCCGTGGCCAGCTTGAGCTTGCGGTTGCCCTGCATATGGAAGGCGTCCATGCCGCGCTCGAACTTGCCCGAGCAGATGCGCACAAAGGCGATACGGTCGCGGTGGTTCTTGTCCATGTTGGCCTGGATCTTAAAGACAAAGCCGCTAAAGTCGTCGCGGCAGGGATCGACCGGCTCGCTGGTGAGCGTATCGGTATAGGCGCGCGGCGTCGGGGCCAGGCGCAGGAACTCCTTGAGGAAGGGCTCCACGCCAAAGTTGGTGAGTGCCGAGCCAAAGAACGCCGGGCTCAGCTTGCCGCAGGCCACGGCATCCAGGTCGAGCTCGTCGCCGGCGCCATCGAGCAGCTCGATGTCGTCCATCAGGTTCTTGTGGTTCTCCTCGCCGATGAGCTCGTCCATGGCAGGATCGCCCAGCTCGGCCTCAACCTCGGCGACCTTCTTGGTGGCGTTGGCGTGACCGTCGCCCTCAAAGGCGATGACACGGCGGGTCTGACGGTCGAACACGCCGCGGAAGTTGCGACCGCTGCCGATCGGCCAATTCATGGGATACGTGTTGATGCCCAGGACATTCTCGATCTCTTCCATGAGCTCAAACGGATCGCGGGCCTCGTGGTCGAGCTTGTTCACAAAGGTGAAGATGGGGATATGGCGCAGCGTGCAGACCTTAAAGAGCTTCTTGGTCTGGGCCTCGACGCCCTTGGCGCCGTCGATGACCATGACCGCGGCGTCGGCAGCCATGAGGGTACGGTAGGTATCCTCCGAGAAGTCCTGGTGGCCGGGGGTATCGAGGATGTTGACGCAGGCACCGTTGTAGGTGAACTGCAGCACCGAGGAGGTAACGGAAATGCCGCGCTCCTTCTCGATGTCCATCCAGTCCGAGACGGCGTGCTTGGCCGAGCTCTTGCCCTTGACCGAGCCGGCGGTCTGGATGCTGCCGGTATAGAGCAGCAGTTTCTCGGTAAGCGTGGTCTTACCGGCGTCCGGGTGGCTGATGATCGCGAATGTGCGGCGCGACGAGATTTCATCCGACAGGCTTGCCATGCGGATCCTTTCTTGCATTGAGTGCATTACGTCGTTGTAACCGCACTATTGTAGCCGCGAAATCCCGCTCTAGGGCGCCTATCAGGACAAATTCATCAGTTGGGGTCTAGGGTAGCAGTCGATAGCGGCACTCCGCAGCAGTTTGTCTCGATCTGTAACATCTAGACGGTTTTTGAACCTCTTCCTGTTACAGATTGAGACAAACAGGTGGGCGTCCCAGAAAGATCTCGATCTGTAACATCTAGCCACTCAAAACGGGTCCATCTGTTACAGATTGAGATATAAGGATAGACGGGTGGCCAATGTCTCGATCTGTAACATCTAGCAGCCAAAAACTTCTCCAGTTGTTACAGATTGAGACAACCAGGTGGGACCCGCCAGCAAAATCTCAATCTGTAACAGGTAGCCGTCCAAATCGCTTCCAGATGTTACAGATTGAGATGAATGAACGAGCGGACAATCCCTATTTTCCTCTTGCATAACTGTGCATAGTGTATATATACTGTGCTTACCGGTTATATACACGTGTAGCCCAACAGCTAAGGAGCCGCTGTGGACATCATCCTATCCAATTCGAGCGACAAGCCCATCTACGAGCAGATAACCTCGCAAGTCAAAGCTCAGATCTTATCGGGCACGCTCGCTGCGGGAGCCAAACTCCCCAGCATCCGTGCACTCGCGAGTGACCTGGGTGTGAGCGTCATCACCACCAAGCGCGCCTACGCCGACCTGGAGCAACTCGGCTTTATCTGCACCGTGCAGGGCAAGGGCTGCTTTGTCGCCGAGGGCAACCAGGAGCTCTTGCGCGAAAACCAGCTCTGCCATATCGAAGAGCTGCTTGCGAAAGCGGCGAGCCAAGCCGAAACCCTGGGCGTCACGCGCGACAAACTGCACGAAATGCTCGACCTGGTGGCCCCCGAAACCATGCAGTAGCCATCTGCAAGAAAGGCTATACCATGCAAAACTTGCTAGAACTCAAAGGCATCTCACGCACTGTAAGCGACCGCTTTTCGCTGCGCGATGTCACGCTCGCCGTGGAGCCCGGCCAGATTGTCGGCTTTGTTGGTGCCAACGGTGCCGGCAAAACCACGACGATTCGAGCCGCACTCGGGCTTATAAAGCTCGATGCCGGCGAAGTGCACCTGTTTGGGCAGCGCTGTGGCGCCGACGCGCCCGGTGAAGTGCAGCGCTGCTTGCGCACCCGTATCGGCCTCGTGCTGGACACATGCCCTTTCCCTTCCACACTTAAGGTGGGCCAGATCGAGTCGCTCGTAGGCCCGGCGTACCCCACGTGGGACCGCGAAACATTCGCCGGATTCATCGACCGATTTGGCCTCGATCCCAAGGCAAAGGTCAAAGACCTCTCCCGCGGCATGGGCATGAAGTTGCAGCTTGCTTGCGCACTCAGCCACAATGCCAGGCTGCTCGTTTTGGACGAAGCCACCGCGGGCCTTGATCCCATGGCGCGCGAGGAACTGCTCGATGAGCTGCTCGCCTTTGTTTCCGACGGCCAGCACAGCGTGCTGCTCTCGAGCCACATTACGTCCGACCTCGATCGTGCTGCCGACCGCATCATCTGCATCGATAACGGCTCGATTATGTTTGACCTGCCGCGCGAGGACATTACCGACCGCGCAGGCATCGCCCACTGCACCCAGGCACAGGCCGCCGAGCTTATGGCTTGCGTCGATGGCGCCCGTGCCGTCCACCACGCCTACAGCGTGGACGTACTCGTACCCAACCGCCGCGAAACGCTCGAGGCCTTTCCCGAGATTCCCTGCGATCGGGCAACCATTGATGACTATCTGCGCCTCACGCTGAAAGGGGCTTCAAAATGAAACGCGCCTTTATATCCGAGCTCGCCATCGTTCGCTCGCTTGTCCTGAGCATTGCGGGCGTCGGCTTGTTCATATTCGTCGTGCTGACCCTTGCCACCGCATCGGACGGTGACTCTGGCATGAGTGCCGGTGCCTGCGCGGTCAGTGCCATGTCACCCATCATGGTCATGAGCTCGCTGGCCGGCTTCGACAATCAAAATGGCTGGAAGCGTTATCGAGCGACGCTGCCCCTCTCGCGCAAAGACATTATTTGCGCACGCTACCTGTGCATCGTTGTCTTCTCGGCCATCATGGCCTGCGCCGCCGTGCTTTTGAACATCATCGCCCTTCCGTTCTTCGATCACTCGGGCATGCCCTCGACGGGACAAACCGTCTTTGAAATCGCAATCGCCTCGGCAGCATCGATGCTCATCTCCCTCATGATGGTGTTTTTGGCGCAGCCGCTGTTCTTTCGATTTGGACACATGGAGGCGTTACGCCTATCCGTTGGCCTGTTTGCCATGCTCGGATGCCTTGCCATGGCCACGCTGAGCTCCTCCAACCCCATCAGCAACTGGCTCATGTCGATTGCCGGAGCGAATCCCGACCCTGCCGTTCTTGGTTGTCTGTGTGCAGGCATCGCCGCACTTGCCCTCGCGCTATGCGCAATCAGCTGCGCCATCAGCACCAAGGTTTATCGAGCGCGCGATCTGTAGCCACGCGGAACTTGACCCATGCTGGCCACAATCGGTCGCAATCGCCCATCCGTAAATCCGTGACAAATGGCATATCCCCAGCCCGTGCGCCCGTGGTCTACAATGGAGGCGTCACGGGCCTTGGCCCAATCTCGATCATCCAAGGGGATGTCTTTTTGGTCATTGTTCTTTAGGGAACGGTCAATCGCATAGAACCATGAAAACGGCCGTCCAACGGCCGTGGTTTGTTGCGCCGTTCCGCCTCCGTCATCTGCCGTATATGCACGTGATAGGAAAGAACAATGTCATCAACAGAATCTCGATCCTTCCCAAAAGCCACCAGTTTCGACTCGGCACTCGTACGCTCTAAGATTATGGGGCCGAACCCCCTCAAGCTCTGCGAAGAGCTGCTTTGCGGTGCAATCATCCCCCGCGGCGCTTGTGTCTGCGACCTTGGGTCGGGTACCGGTATCACCAGTGCCCTGCTTGCCCGCGAATACGGGTTTGACACCTACGCCGTCGATCTGTGGAGCGACCCCGAAGAAAACCGCGCATTCTTCGATTCGCTGGGAATCTCGCGCAATGCGATTCACCCTGTTAAGGCGGACGTCTCACAGGGGCTGCCGTTTGAGCTCGACTATTTTGATGCGGTCGTGAGTATCGACTCGTACAACTACTACGGCCGTGATCCACGCTATCTGGGCGAGCGCCTGCTCCCCTACGTTAAGCAAGGTGGGATGCTCTACGTAAGTATCCCGGGCATGGTTCGCGACTGCCACGACAACCTGCCCGTTTGCCTGCTCAAATCCTGGACACCCGAGCAGCTCGACTATATGCACGACATAGACTGGTGGCGCGCTATCATCGAGCCGACCCCCGGCCTCGAGATTGTCTCGATGCAGCCTATGCTCTGCACGGACGAAGCATGGGAAGACTGGCTCGCCTGCGACAACGAGTACGCAGCAGGCGACCGCGCTGCCGTTGAAGCCAGCGCGCTCAAATACCTCAGCACCATCGCCATCGTGCTGAGGAAGCTCTAAACGACAGCCGCGCGAGGTCGCAATCATACGACCTCGCGCGGCTTCTTTAAAACGAGTTCTGAACAAACGCAAAGCGCAATACGCTACTTGCGCAGCGGCTTGGGCAGCGGAATGCCGGCGGCGATAACGGCGGCGATGATCATACAGACGATGCCTTTGAGCGGGAAGCACATGAGCAGCAGGCCCACGACCATGACCGGCTGACGCATAACGGCGCCCATCGTCGATGCCGTGCAGACGGCGACGCAAAAGACCGGATCGGCACCGGTAAGAATGGCTAAGCCGTAGCCCAGGCTCACACCCGAGAAGATAACCGGGAAGAAGTGGCCGCCACGCCAGCCCATATTGATGAGGGCGGGCGTCAGCATGGCCTTGACCAGACCGGTCGCGATAAGCACGCCGGCGGGAATGCTGAGGTAGGTCTCCATAAGTACATCGGCCTGGGTCTCACCGGCAAACATGGTATAAGGCAGAACTGTGCCGCAGATGGCGAGCGCCAGACCGGCCAGCATGGCTTTGACGACGGGGCGCTCCCCCACGGCATGAGCCAATGCCTCGCTCGCGTGCTCCGAGACAAAGTACAGCCAGCCGCAGACTGTTCCGATCAGCGACAGAGGAATGAGCCAGGTAAGCTCCAGGTTGCCCACCTGGGAGGACTCGAACCTGGGCATGCCCATGCCGCCGCCCACAAGCTGGCCAAGCAGCAGGTAGGTGCCCAGACCGCCGGCAATCGCAATGCCGTAGACCACGGTCTTCTGTGCCTTGGGCAGCTTGATCGTGATCTCGTCGGACGCAGAGCCCTCGTCGCCGTCGACGCTACCGGCGAGCGGCGCCACAAAGCCAAAGACGGGCGCGGTAAAGAGCGCCGTCAGCGCGGCCTGGGTGCCCAACAGCGTGAGTTCCCTAAACTCGGCGCCAAAGCGGCGCATGCGGTCGCCGACCCAGCTGCACAGACCAGCGATAACGCCGGTCAGGCCGGCCTCCGGTCCAATACTTCCGCCAAACAGCAGCGGCAGCAATGCCGCGAGCGAAAGCTTGCCCAGGTTGTCGTACGGGTAGCGCCCGTCTTGCTTAACCTTAGCCATCACCTGGTTGAGGTCATCGGTCTTGGTGCCTGTCATCTTTTCGTACAGACCGATTAACAGGCCGCCCAGCAGGCAGACAAAAAACGGGTACGGCAGAAAGCCAAACGGGCCGCTGGCAAGCTCGGGCGAAGCGACACCCAGCGCGCTCGGAATCTCGGTCCATAGATAGTCGATGCCGTGCTCCATCGCAAAAAAGAACAGCCAGACCGCGGCACCTGCGAACGCACCGGTCACGGCAACGCTGACCAAAAACAGCGCGCGATTTGTGGGTTTGGCAAGGTTATCCATCGGGACCTCCCGGAGTCATGCGGTCATAGATGCGCTTTATTTTACGACGGACGAGACGGCAATTGACCCACCGTCTGCGCCGCATGAGGCACCGTTGAGCAAGGCGCCTGTGGTCGGCCTGCGATTTTATTCCACGCTTTGTTCCGTGACGATCGAGGCGATCTCGAGCAAAGTATCGGCAAAGAAGATGCCCCGTTGACGCTGAAGGCTCGATAGGCCCTTATCGATCATGTGCTCGAGCAGCGCCTTAAGATCGTTGTAGTAGCCCCCGAGGTTGTACAAGATGCACGGCGCGCTCAAGTGCCCCAACGATACCGCAGAAATAACCTCGGCAATCTCCTCGAGCGTGCCCGTCCCACCGGGAAAGGCAATGAACGCATCGCCGAGCTCAATCATCTTGGCCTTGCGCTCCGCCATATCGCTCGTCACGATGAGGTCGTCGATACCGTCATGTTGAAACTCGGCCTCGATAAAAAAGCTCGGCTCCACACCCGTCACGTGTCCGCCAGCATCGAGCACGCTATCGGCGAGCGCACCCATCAGGCCCGATTTGGACCCGCCGTATACCAGCGCGTGTCCGTTGGCGCCAATCCAGTTGCCCAGCTCCTGCACCGCGGGCAGAAATGCCGGGTCATTGCCAGTGTTGGCACCCAGGTACACGGTGATATTCATATTCAGTCCCCCTCATCGTGACGCACGGCGCCCGTTCTAGCGCTGGCGTCGACGATACTCGCGCACGCGACGCGAAAGATCGGCAAGCTCGTCGCGATCGAGCTCTTCCAAATGCTCCAGATCATCCATAAAGCGCGCCATGGTGTCCTTTTGGCGCATCTTGATAAGCGTATTGCAGTAGTTCACCGCCACGCCCGTGAGCATGGCGATGTAGAAGATGCTGATAACGCTCAAGACGACGGTAATGGCGCGGGCAACCGGTGTTTCGGCCGGAATGTCGCCAAAGCCGATGGTCGAGACCGTCTCAAAGCTAAACCACAGGCCATCGCCAAACGTGAGGGTCGTGGGCTCGGACAGCCAGACGGCCGTCGAGCACAGCAGGTAGAAGACGAGGAACAGCTCCGTAATGCGCACGAAGCCCGCCTGGCGCAACACGTCGGCAAGCGTCCTGAGCTTTTTCATCGCGACCCCTTCCACGGACAACCAATCACGTTCGCTCGGTATTGTCCCACAACCGGCAGCTAGGGACGTTCCTTTTGTGCCGGCAGAAAGGGACTGTCCCCAGCTGCCGGGCGGGACCGTTTAGCGGTGCAGCGGCCGACTAGGCGGGCTGAGCTGGTATCCTTATGCGGTAATGTCTCGATTCGTTAGGATTGCATGTGAGAGCTGCCACTGTCCTTCGTTCAGTTATATGTCGCACCCTGGCCGCCGCGCTTACCGCGCTCGCCGTACTGAGCGCCGTCGCGCCCGCCCCTGTCTTTGCCGCCGACTCCGATCAGCAGGTCAAAACGGTCCGTGTCGGCTGGCTCGTCAACAACGAGGGCTTCCAGGACGGCACCCCCGGCGAGCGTCTCTCGGGATGGGGTTACGAGTACCTCCAGACTCTGTCGTACTACACGCCCGGCTGGCGGTACGAATACGTCTCCGGCACCTTCACCGAGCTTATGGACATGCTCGAGGCGGGCGAGATCGACCTCATGCCCAACATCTCCTACTCCGAGGAACGCGCCCAAAAGCTGCTCTTTTCCTCGAACCCCGAGGGCACCGAGCGCTACTTCATCTACGCCAAGCCCGATCGCGACGATCTGGCCAAGGGTGACCCCCGAGCGCTCCAAGGCCTTACCATCGGCTGCAACCCCGGCGTTATGCAAACCTTCGTTGGCCAGCAGTGGCTCGCCAACGAAGGCATTACCTGCACCTATAAAGAAATCGACACTGGCGGTGCCCTCTTTGACGCGCTCGCAAACAACGAGGTCGATGCCATCATCATGAACGACACGACCTCGTCGCCCAGCGCCTCCCCCATGTTCTACATTGGTTCGAGCGACTACTTTTTTGCCGTCCCCAAAAGCCGCTCCGACCTGATGGACGACATCAATGCCGCCATGTCGGCAATCGTCCGCGTCAACCCACGCTATATCGACGAAGTCAAATCTAACTACTCGGCCCAAAACAGCGGTTCATCATCGCTCAACGGCCCCGAACGTTCCTGGCTCAAAGCAAATGACAACACCATCACGCTCGGCTACATTACGGGCAAACTCCCCTACTGCAACGAAGACGAAGACGGCAAAATGGAAGGCTCGCTCGCATCGCTTGCGACGACGCTGCACGATAAATTTGGCATTACGGTCAAAACCGTCCCCTTTGATAGCTACAAGATGATGTCAAAGGCCCTGTCAAAGGGAAGCATAGACGTTGCGCTGCCGGTATACCGAGATTACTGGTTTGCCGAGCAAACAGGCGTTGCGCAGTCGGTATCGTTGGGGACCATATCCCTCACCGCCATCCACACCGGCAGCGACCTGAACAAAGACCTTCAGAACATCGCCTGTACCAAATCATCGTTTGTCAACAAAAATGCACTTGAAAATCTGTTCCCCACAGCGACCGTGACCGAATACCAATCCGACAATGAAGTGTTCGACGCTCTCAGGAAGGGAACGGCGCGCTGCATCCTCGCTCCCAGTTCACGTGTAAAAACTATCGGCGACCGTCATGATCTCAAGGACTACGAGACGGTCGAGCTCCCTGACACCTGTGAGCTCTCGTGCTGGATTTCGCGCGGAAAGCCCGAGCTGCTGGGAATCATCAACAAGGGCATCATCAATGCCGGAGAATCGCTCTCCGCAAGCAATTACTCCTCCACGTCGTACACGACCCAGGAATCCAACACGCTTCAATTCCTTTTTCGCAACCGCACCGCCATTGCCGCTACCCTCATCGGTATGTTGTCGGTCGGCATCGTGCTGCTCATCTGGGCGCTCGTGCGCGCTCGAACCGAGCGCAAAAAAGCCGACGCTGCCAACGCCGCTAAGACGGCATTCCTCACGCGCATGAGCCACGACATCCGTACGCCGCTCAACGGTATCCTGGGCCTTATCGAGATCGAGGAATTGAAGGAAGGCGATATCAAGGTCGCCCGCGAGAGCCGTGCCAAGGCGCGCGTTGCCGCCAATCACCTGCTCTCGCTGATCAACGACATCCTCGAGATGGGCAAAATCGAAGACCGCAAGCTAACACTGGAGCATGCGCCTTTTAACCTCAAAGAGCTCTGTGACAATACGCTGGTTCTGTGCAAGCTCCGCGCGACCAGTAACGGCATCACCATGCAGGACAATAGTCTGCCGTACGCCACGGGGCCATACATGATCGGCAGTCCCACCCATATCCGACAGATCATGATCAACCTGTTAGACAACAGCATTAAGTACAACAAGCACGGCGGCTCCGTCACCTTTAGTTCAAAGACCAAGCCACTCGATAACGGGCGCGCGCTCTTTTGCTTTAGCGTTTCGGATACCGGCATTGGCATGACTCCCAAGTTTTTAAAGCATATCTATGAGCCGTTTGCCCAAGAAGGTGACGATGCGCGCAGCAAGTTCCAAGGAACCGGCATGGGCATGCCAATCGTCAAGTCGCTTATTGAACTGATGGGCGGCACCATCGAAGTCACCAGTGAGCTCCATGTGGGCACCTCGTTCTACGTGGAGATTCCGCTCGATATCGACGAGAATCCCCAGGCGCGGGCGAATACGGTTGAGAGTGCGCCCGACTGCTCGCTCGCCGACATGAACGTGCTGCTCGCCGAAGACAACGAATTGAATGCCGAGATTGCCCAGACGCTGCTAGAATCCGAGGGCGTCGTGGTCACCCGCGCCGCCAACGGCAACGAGGTCGTCGATCTGTACCTGTCGCATCCCGCCGGCAGCTTCGATGCGATCCTGATGGACATTATGATGCCGGGCATGGACGGCTATGAGGCAACGCGCACGATTCGTCTGAGCGAGAAGGTCGATGCAGCCGATATCCCCATCATCGCGCTCACCGCCAATGCCTTTGCCGAGGACGCCAAGGCGGCACACGATGCCGGCATGAACGCCCATTTGTCCAAACCGCTCGACTTTAACAAGCTCAAAAACATACTCGCCCGCATCAAGAAAAACGGATTCGTTTCGCTATAGTTTGTGCTCAACCACCACGCACGACCAGAAAGGAAACCAACGATGTTTAGGCCCTTACGTCGAAAGAAACGTGCCATCACTGACGAGGAAGCGCGCGAACTGCTCGCTACCTGCAAGCGCGGCGTCTTTGCCGTCAACGGCGACGATGGCTACCCGTACGCCATCCCCGTCAACTACTTCTTTGACGCCGAGCGCGACAAGATTTATTTCCATGGCGCCAAGGCTGGCCACAAGGTCGACGCACTCAAGCGCGATGACAAGGTCTGCTTTACCGTTTACGGCAACGAGTGGTACAAGGACGGCGACTGGGCTCCCTACGTTATGAGTACCGTGGTCTTTGGCCGTTGTCGCCTGGCGAATGACACCCCCGCGCTTATCGAGGACAAAGTTCGCCAGCTCGCGCTTAAGTACTACCCTTCTGCCGAGAAAGTCGAAGAGGAAATCGCCAAAGACATCAAGGACGTCCAGCTTTACGAGATTTCGATTGAGCATCTCTGCGGTAAGCAGATTCAGGAAAAGTAAGCCTCAAAAGCAAAACTCACAAATAGTACTATGGCCTGGTTCCAACCCACCTTGGAACCAGGCCATATGCTTATGAAGCGTCGGCGGCTATGTGCGCAAGCGCCTCAACGAGCTCCTGCGAGCTCACGGGTTTACTCAGGTGCGCATCCATGCCCGCCTCACGCGAAAGCCTGCGGTCGTCGGCAAAGGCGTTGGCACTCACGGCGATAATCGGCGTGGTCGCGGCATCCTCGCGATCGAGTGCTCGAATTCGACGCGTGGCCTCAAGGCCATCGATACCGGGCATCATGATGTCCATCAACACCACGTCGTACTCGTGCGGTGCGCTCGCGGCAAACGCCTCAACGGCAGACTCGCCATCCTTAGCATGCGTCACGACGGCACCGGCACGGCTGAGCGTAAACTGCGCGATCTCGGCATTCAAATCGTTATCCTCTACGAGCAAAACGCGCAAGCCCTGGAGCGCATCGTCATCGCCCGCATCCGCGCGAACTGCCTGAGGAATCTCGGAGCGTTTGCATTTCTCGAACGGCAGACGGATGGTAAACGTCGTCCCCTGCCCCAAGACGCTCGTAAAGCTCATGGTTCCGCCCATAAGCTCGACCAACTGTTTTGCGATAGGCGCGCCCAGGCCAGTTCCCGATGAGGCGCCTTCCACCTGTTCCTCCTCGCGGCAAAACGGCTCGTAGAGGTGCTGCTGGAACTCCTCGCTCATGCCAATACCGTTGTCGGCGATCGTGTATTCATAGACGGGGACGCCATCTACAGGTTCCACCTCGCGGCACACCAGGCGAACATAGCCGCCCTGGCGGTTGTACTTGACGGCATTGCCGGCAATATTGAGCAACAAGCGCTTGAGGTGCGTCACGCTCACCCGTGCATAGGGATGATCAAGCGTCTGCTGGTCGCAGATAATTGTCACCAGACGCTCCTCGGCCTGGCGCTCCAGAATATCGCGCACTTCACAGTTGAGTGCCACCAAATTTGTGGGTACGAGGTTCAGGTCGACCTGGCCGCTCTCCAGGCGACTCATATCGAGTGCCTCGTTGGCAAGGTCGAGCAGCAGTCCCGACGCCGTCCAGATCTTTGAGCGGCACTCGGTCTGCTTTTGCAAATCGTCCGCATTGGCATCGCCGACCTCGACCATGCCGCGAATGCCGTTGATGGGCGTGCGCAGATCGTGGCTCATGCGACGCAGAAACTCTGTCTTTGCCGAGTTGGCAGACGAGGCCTCACGCGCCGCCTTTGCCAGCTTGTCGCCATAGTCGCGCTCCTGCTGCAGCAAGTCCGTCAAACGTCGGCGATCAGCGCGGCGACGCACCGTCACAACAACGGCTATAACACCGCTGTAGAGCGCCAGCACGCCGGCAGCAACAGCCGCGACAACCTCAAAGTAACGCCGCGCCGAGGCATAGGTGTACACATAGAATTTGTGCGCTTTTCCAAATGTGCCCAAATACCACTCGCCGTCGGCGTTAACCAATCTGACCTTACCAGCCAGGCATCGATCCTTAATACCGTCGACAATGAAGACGTCCGTCGCAGGCAGATCGAACACGCCCAATACGGTGGGTTCAACGGCATTGGTCGCAACGACCTTGCCGTCGCTTTCGATCACGATATTGCCGCTATCGATGGTTTCATAGCCATCAAGCAAGCTCTGCAGTTTGAGTGTATTGCCTGCAACCGCCTTCGCGCTCTGATGCCTTACCGCGATAACGATGCCCTCGCCATCCTGCCGAGTCACGCAGCCAATGTCTGCGACCGAATCATCCGCAAGCGTGATGCGGGCGGTATAGGACTTAAGCGGATGAGTTGCCACCTCCAGCACGGGTGATTCTTTGAGATACGTAGCGAGCGACTCGTAGCCTACATCGCCCGTCGAGGACTCGGACATCAAATTGCCCGATGCGTCCGTCACGATCAGCGCACTCACGTTGAACTGGTCGGCATATTGCTCCAGCATGGCGCTATCCACCGAACCGTCGCGCTCCATATCGCGGGCAGCCTCTCCGGCAATCTCCATAACGCGAATCAGGTTTTTGGTCGTATAGGCGCTGTTGAATGCATCGTAGGAAAGGCTCTGCGTCGCCACGTAATCGACAACGTCGGCAAAGCGCTGCTCGGCTTGGGCCGTCATGTAGCCGTAGCTCATCATGCCGGCAACAACCGAGAGCGCTATCCCCAGCAGAGCGACAAGGAGCCATGCCCCTGCCGAACGATTGCCCCGCTCCTGAGCAGCGTGGTCGGGCGCATCGATCATGACAGGCCCTCCATATTCAAAAATGGCGAAGGATCATCGAAGTACTTTGACACCAGGCGTTCCATGGTGCCATCGGCAAGCATTTCTTGGTAGGCATGAGTGAGCTTGACGTCGATGCCACGCGTATCGTTGATATCGAAAGCGGTGCCCAAACCGACCTCTAGCAGCGGCTCATCCAAAATGCGATATGTCACACCATAGTCTTTTTCGTAGGTGAGGAACGAGGACTCATGCGCGGCGATAGCGTCGACCAGGCCCTCGACGAGCGCCGGGTTCAGGTATGAACCGTCCGAAAAGCTGTAGAGTTCCTTGATCTGCGGAACGTTTTCATTTATGCGATTGAGCAAAATGTCCTCGGGCTTGGTGGTGGACTGAACCGCCACGATCTTATCCTCAAGATCGGCAAGCGTGTAGATATCGCTCTGGGGATCGACCGCGACCACCTGGCGGCTCGCAAGGTACGGGCCGGCCCAACGATATTCGTTTTCGCGACCCGTCATACTAAAGCTGCCCATGACACAATCGAGTTCGCCGCTCGCCAGCAGCTCCTTCTTCTTTTCCCAGTCAATCAGCTGGTATTTTGGCTTGTAACCAATGCGAGCCAAAGCCTCGGTCAATATCTCGACATCCAGGCCAACGATATCGCCGTACTCGTCGGTATACACAAACGGTGGATAGAGGTCGCTTCCGACGTTGAGCGTCTTAAGGTCGTCGTCTTTGACTTGCGAGGCGTCCAGACCTTCTAATGCAGACGTCGAGGCTCCGTCATTCGACCCGGAGCAGCCAGCTATCGCTACGACAAAGACGCTCGCCACTGCAAGCGCAACAAACAACGAAATGGCAACCGAGCGACGGGATCTTTTCATCGAGCTCCATACGATCCTGTTTACAGACTGAAATGGTTAAAGATAATAGCAAACAAAACCACACGAGTGCCCAATTGTTACAGGCGCTTTACCATGCGGGGCCTTCTAGCCGACTTGGCAGAAGGCCCCGCATGCAGTGCTCACTTACCGTGCATTAAAAACGTAGCGGTCCAGGCGGTCGCACGCCTCCCTTACGCGCGAAAGCGGCAGCGCCAGATTCACGCGAATGTGGCAGGGTCCGTGGAACGGGCGGCCGTCCTGATACCCCACGCCCACGCGTGCCCCCTCATCGAGCAACCACTGAATATCGCGGCCATGCTCTCGGCACCACTCGGTGCAGTCCAGAAACACCATGTACGTGCCCTGCGGACGTGAATAGGACACGCCCTCAAAATGCTCGTCCACGTAATTGCAGAAGTACTCGATATTGCCGGCAAGCACCTGATTGAGCTCGTCCACCCACTCATAGCCCTGCGGCTGGTAGGCACCGATAAGCGCATGCATGGAGAGGACGTTCATCTCGTTGTAGTGGGTCTTGTTGGACACGGCGCAGATGCGGTCACGCAGCGTCTCGTTGTAGACAATGTGGTAGCTGCCGACAAGGCCCGCCAGGTTAAACGTCTTGCTCGGCGCATAGAGGGCAACCGTGCGCATGCGGGCATCCTCGCTCACCGACTGCGTCGGGATGTGCTTGTGCCCCGGCAGGATGATATCGGACCAAATCTCGTCCGAAATCACCACGCAATCGTGCTGGCGATAGATGTCCATGGCGCGCTCGATCTCGTCGCGTTCCCATACGCGGCCGCAGGGATTGTGCGGCGAGCAGAACACCGCGGCATGGATGTGGTTTTGGGCGAGCTTGTGCTCCATGTCCTCAAAGTCCATACGCCACACGCCCTGGTCGTCAAGCTTAAGCGGGCTGTGGACAATGTGATAGCCCGCGGCCTCAATGGACTTGGTAAAGCCGATGTAGGTAGGGCTGTGGACCAGCACCGCATCGCCCGGCTGGACATACGCGCGCAGCGTCGACACGACGCCGCCCAGCACGCCGTTTTCGTAGCCGATATGTTCAGGGCTCAAACCTTCGACGCCATTGCGGCGGTTCTGCCATTCGATGATGCGATCGAAGTACTCAGCGCGCGGGTTAAAGTAGCCAAACATGGGGTGCTGGGCACGCTGAATGATGTGTTCCTGGACCGTGGGCACCGTGGCAAAATTCATGTCGGCCACCCACATGGGGATGCGGTCGAAGCCCTCGTCGGGTGCGTTCGGGGCCATACCGGGGATCTCACCCCAAGAGTCAACAGCGATAGAGTCCATGCCGTGGCGGTCGATAAGCGAGCTAAAGTCGTATTTCATGCTGAGCTCCCATGCAAAGTGATTGTTTTGGTAGGCGTTATTGTCCACCAGCACGGGCGATTTTGACATGGGGTTTGGCGCTTAATTTGACGGGTTCAGACGAATGGCTGGTTAGTCTTGCGCGTCGTTGACGGCGACTACGGTTAGCTGGGTTTTATCGACCGTAAACGATATGTCGAGCCCGACGTAAGCCAAGTGGTAAATGCGGTTTGGCTCGTGCTTGCTGCCCGCACGGCGCGGGTCTTGGCGTAGGACCTCGACCAGGCCGGGGAGCTTTGTGGGCGGGACCATATCCTGCAGCGTCTGCGGGAACTCGATGTCGAGCTCTTGCCACGGAGCATCCTCAATCCAGCCGCCCGTTGCATCCGGGTGGCAGTCCGCAAACGGAATGTAGGGCTTAATGTCGTAGATGGGCGTGCCGTCGCGCAGATCGGCCCCCAGCACATGGATGATGGGGCCGTCGTCGGTAAGCTCCACGCGGTCGAGCTTAACGCAGGTGAGACCGATAGGATTAGGGCGAAACGGACTGCGTGTGGCAAAGACACCCACGCGCTCGGCTCCGCCCAGACGCGGCGGGCGCACGGTCTTCGACCACTTGACGTTGGCGCCAGACCTGTCCTGCGACTTGGCATCGGCAGCTATGTCGTTTGCCGTGCCGCCGGGCGTTCCGTTTTCGAAGCGCCACAACAGCCATAGGTGAGAGAAGGAGTCCAGGCCCTCAACCGCTGCATTGGAGGCAAATTCCGGCTCAAAGACGATGTGTCCCTGCAGATGAGGCGCCAAAAAGCTGTTGCGCGGAATGCCGAACTTCTGCGGCAGGTCGGTATGTATGTGTGCGATAGGTTCCATGCCGGTCATTGTACGGCATGGAGGTGTGGGGCGTTGCGCGCAATTCTTCGCCGCGGTCCCCGTCGTGCAACCAACGGTTGCTTGGAAGGGCACCTGCGGCCGCATATGCTTAAGCCATCAACCAGCAGAAAGGAGCCGCTATGGCCTTTGCAGAAAAGCTCATTGCCATCCGTCGCGCCCATCACCTTACCCAAGAGCAGCTCGCCGCCAAGCTCTTCGTCACACGCCAAGCCGTCAGCCGTTGGGAACGCGGCGAGGTCACCCCGGGCATCGACATGATGAAGCTCATTGCCGCCGTGACCGGAGAGCCGCTGCCCCACCTGCTCGAAATGCCCGAGCATTATTGCCAGAGCTGCGGCATGATACTCACGCCCGACGACTGCGGTACCGATGCTGCGGGCACCACGACCGATCATTACTGCAAGTGGTGCTACGACCACGGCAAGTACACCTACGACACCACCATGGAGGCGATGATCGAGGATTGTGCCCCGCGGCTGGCGCAACACACCGGCATGTCGCTCGACGAAGCCGTCTCGCTCATGGGCGCCGTCCTGCCGCAACTGGAGCGCTGGCGCACCGTGCAGGAAAACGAGGAGCGCTACGGCGCCGAGGCGCGGGCGCGCTATGGCGATGAGGCTATCGATGCAGCAAACGAAACGTCACTGGACATGGATCCTCAGACATGGAACGACATGAAGGAACTTGAACGCGCTATTCTGGGTCAACTCTCGATTGCCATGGGCGACGGCGATGCGGATGGAAGCGAGGCTCGCAAGCTTGTCGCGATGCATCGTCGTTGGATTGGTCTCAACTGGGGACGCGAACCCCAGAACGAAGCGTACCTGGGCCTCGCCCACGGCTATCTTGCCGACCAGCGCTTTGTTGACTACTACGACAAGCCCTGCGGCACCGGCGCCACAGCGTTTCTGGTCCAGGCCATCGAGTCGTCGTTGGCGTGCGCATAGACCGCGGCGGCTTTGGGTATTTCAATCAAAACCTCAACCGATTGGAGACCTATGGCTACTGATCACGAGCTCGCGCTGTACGTTATGACTGGCTGCCCGTACTGCTTAAAGGTCAAGCGCTTTTTGGCCGATAACGGCGTGACCATCCCTGAGCGCAACATCTCGATCGACCCCGATGCCGAGCAGACGCTCATCGCCGTCGGCGGAAAACGCCAGGTTCCCTGCCTGTTCATCGACGGCAAGCCACTCTACGAATCGAGCGACATCATCGCATGGGTGCAGGAGAATCTGCTCTAACACTCGCCTTGCGACCGGCTCGCCCCAACCCATACGATCCAAACATGTACGCCAGCATCCAAAGTCGACATTTTTCGACATCTTTGGATGCTGGCGTACAGCTTTTTGTAGGTAGTCGTTGGGTGTTCCTAAATGACTAGTCGTTAAAGAACGTCCCCGATGACTAACTGGGTTGACTAACTGGATTCACTTTCTCGAAATATATCGAACATGCGTTTGGTTTTCATGCTATACTCACTTCGAGGCATGAGGATGATCGTGAGCTCCCGCGGAGGTCCCCAATGACACGCCGGAGCGGGCTCGGTAAGCAAGATCAGTGGTTACCGCACTCGTCCACCTCAGACAGGCTGCGCTCCTGTTCGCCGTCGCCATCAAAGAACAGCACTCACAACCAAACGTTTCCGTTATCCGTGAGTTCACAGGAGTGCATCGCTATGGCTAAACAATTGCCAGCCCAAAACCCCATCGCGCCCGTGCCAGCAGACGAAGATCATGTCTACGCGTCTGTCAGAAATACGCTCGAGCGCGCTCGTTCCCACGTTGAACGCGCCATCAACTCGACGATGGTCGAGGCATATTGGGAAATCGGCAGACAGATATCCGAAGCGACGGGCGACAGAGCCGAATACGGTAAGCACTTGATCGAGTATCTGTCCGAACGATTGTCGGCTGAATACGGAAGGGGCTTTGACAGGACCAATTTGAGAAATATGCGCTCCTTCTATCGGGCATTTCCAATTCGCGACACGCTGTGTCGCGAATTGAGCTGGTCTCATTATCGGAGACTGACGAGGATTCCTGACCAGAAACACCGGGACTTCTACATGCGCGCAGCTGCGCGGGACGGATGGACTGTCCGCCAGCTCGACCATCAGATCGCGACGTTCTACTATGAACGATTATTGAAGACAGACGAGTCCAAACGCGAAACCATTCGCTATGAAATCCAATCATCCGAGCCGACGACTGCGGCTGACGTTTTTATCAAAGACCCCTACGTTCTCGATTTCCTAGATTTAGAAGGTCGCACCGACTTCGATGAAAAGACCCTCGAGCAGGCGCTAGTAACCCGAATACAAGAATTCATGCTCGAGCTCGGTCGCGGATTCGCTTTTGTCGCGCGCCAATATCGACTTGATTCCGAAACGACCAGCTACTACGTCGATTTGGTTTTCTACAATTACGTGCTCAAATGTCATGTGCTTGTTGAGCTTAAAACGCGTCCGCTCAATCCCAAAGACGTTGGGCAAATGGACTTCTACGTAAGGCTCTTTGAAGAAAGATATGCGCCAGAAGGCGATAACCCGACCATCGGGCTCATCCTTTGCTCGAGCTCCGATCGGACCGTCGTGAAATACTCGGCGCTTTCCGACGGCAAAGGTCTTTACGCCTCGTCATATGTCACATATATGCCAACAGAAGAAGAGATCGCCAACGCTTTAGAGCCCACACGCAGAGCAGCAATGGAAAAAGCGACCAACATCTCAATTTTAGAGATACGAGAGGAAAAGACATGGGATACCAGGAATCTCTGATTCGAGTAAACAGCTTGGCAGAAATCGCCGGCATAGAAAAGGCCATTGCAGAATCCGAGGAGCTCCGCACTTTAGAGTATCTAGTGTGTGTTTGCGGAGCCAAAGCCAAGGGCGATCTATACTGCGATTACACCTTCACGGCGTCTCGGCCCCTTAGCGACATCAAGCCCAACGAAGAACCGATTGTAAGGGCTGGGGAGCTATTTGCCGTTGTCGCAGGCGCAAGGCTTTATCAACCTTTCCTCTGGATCGACTGCATCGCAGGAATCTCCGATCCAGGATACGATGAGATCATGGAAGGTTTCCCACTCGATATCCCGCGGCAAGAGGCGATCATTCATCCAGACGAAGCGAAAAAAGCAGAAATATTCATGCGAAGAAGCCTGAACCAAAGCTATAACCGTGTTATGCGGGGTAAACGCCCCATCCAGCTTCCAAAAGAATTCATCAACCCACCTGACCCCAATCTGGAATCCCCATTGGCTAGCTAGTCAAAACAGGCCGCTTAGCCCTATTAACTACTTGTATTTTTGTCTACAAAACTGTATACAAAAAGTGATTCCGAGAACCAGCGTTCGACATTATGCCAATCAATAGGAGGCGCTATGGATGCTAAACAGCTCGAAAAGATAATGGGATTTGCCCCTGGAGAGTTGGAGAAAGCCGCAGAAGCCTACGAAAAAGATGAGTGGCCGAAAGGTCGCACCATCAAGTTGGGCAGGCCGCCAATCTCTGATGAGCCGAGCGTTGTCTTATCGGCGCGTGTGGGCGAATCGATTCTTCAAGCGTTTGACGAAAAGGCAAAGCGTCATGGGCAAACACGCACGGAGCGACTCAGGGAGCTCATTACACTCGATGCAATGATTGCCTAGAACCCGCTCCCCCGCCAGCCCAAAACATGTACGCCAGCATCCAAAGTCGACATTTTTCGACATCTTTGGATGCTGGCGTACAACTTTTTGCAGGTAGTCATTGGGGACGTTCTTAAATGACTAGTCGTTAAGGAACGTCCCCGATGACTAGACGATAGCCCTATTCCTCAATCTCTTTCCAGCACTGGGGATCGGCATCGTACATATCACCCGTGTAGCCGTACGTCACCGCAGGACACCCACGGCACCAACCGAAGAGCTCACACTTAGAGCATTTCTTGAACTTCTTAAAATCGCGCTTGGCTTCCATTTGCGGAGAGAAGAAGAGCTCCTCCAGCGAGTTTTCGGCAACGTTACCCACTTTGCTCTCCATGCGACGACACGCATAGACGTCGCCCGTGGGCAGCACCGTCATATGCCCCGTGCCGCAATGGCAGCCGTCATAGATCCTGCCGGGCTTGGCATCTTCGGGAATGGTGAACTTACCCTGTTCCCACAAAAGCAGCGTCCACAGGTGATCCTTGAGCTGGAAGAACGTCTTGCAGCCCGCCGCCTGATGGAACTCCATGCGCTCTTGCGCGGCCAGCAGCACGTCGCGATACTCAAGCGGTTCCAAATGGAACTCGTCACGCTTTTGGCCCGACGTGGGACAGTACCGCCCAAAGGCGAATACGTCGACCTCGAGGCTTGCCACCAGATCGATGAGCTGCGGCAACTCGGCAGCATTCATGCTCGAAACTGTGTTCATGACGGCAACCCAGATACCCGTGCGCTTAAGACAACCGATGGCGCGCATGGTCTCGGCAAACGAACCGGGCTTACGGAAGTAATCGTGCGTCGCCTCGAGTCCATCGAGCGAGAGCTGATATTTACGACAACCCAGCTCTTTCATGCGGGTACAGACCTCGTCGGTCAGATGGAACGGATTGCCCATCACGCACCACATAAAACCGCGCTCGTGCAGGAGCTCGGCAAGACGCCAAAAATCGGGATGAAGAATGGGGTCGCCGCCCGTAACGTAAAAGTACGGCTGGCGACCGATGCGCTCGCAGAGCGCCTGGGCCTGATCGACGACCTGGGCCATCTGCTCCCACGGCATGCGCTTGAAACCGGCGCAGGCACCGTTGGCAAAGATATAGCAATGTTTGCAGCGCTGATCGCATTCATCCGTAATATGCCATTGGAAGGCAAACGCAGGCTTTTGCATCGTGGGACTCCCTTGGTCGATGTGAAAACTGATGACGCTATTTGGGCTACAGGCGCGTAACGGCGCCGACGGGGCAATTCTCGGCACAGGCACCGCAATGCAGACAGTGCTCGGGCTCTATGCGATAGGCGTCTCCCGGCTCGATGCACTTCTGCGGGCAGTACTCAAGGCAGGTGCCGCAACCGATACACGCATCGGCATCGATGCAGAAGCCCCTGGCGGGCACAGGCGCCATGCTCTCGTCTAAGGTAAAGACCGCGCGCTCGATGGGATGAACTCCCAGGTTAAAGTAGTCAAGCACCATGTTCTCAACCTTAAAGATGATGTTGATCTCGCGCGTATCACCGGGATACACGTTGGCAAGATACGGCTGCTCGGCGTAAATCACGTCGCGCCAGTGAACCTGCTCGGAATCCGAGACGGGGGTGGCAACGCCGGACATGCGGATCATCTCGTTAAATCGCGTGTGAACAAGCGTTTGGACACGTCCGTCAGCCATAAGCTGACGAGCCATCTCCTTGCCACGTGCCGTAAGAAAGTAGATAGCACGGGGCTCGTAATGGACGGCGCTTACGCAGCGAATTTGCGGCGCGCCACTCTCGTCCACGGTTGCCAGGGAGAGCGTCCCGGCAAGCTGCATCTTTTTGAGGCAAGTCTGAGCATCCATTACGAGTCCCTTCCTAGCGATTGCTTACTGAGCGTCCGCAGCGCCGCAAGCGGTGCCACAGGCCGGAGCGGTCTTGGGGTCGGCGGAACCGCAGGCAGGAGCAGCCGCGGGATCGGCGGAGCCGCAGGCAGGAGCGGCAGCCGGGTCA
>URCS01000005.1 GCA_900546455.1 uncultured Collinsella sp.
CGTGTGGTCGAGCGGGCCGACGCCCAAGGCTTGAGCGCCACCGGCATCGGCGCCAAACGAACGTCCGCCGGGGGCGGCCGATGTAAAGATGCACGCCGGATGCAGATACGGCGTCGTCTCCACGCGCACGCGGTCGCGGCCCATATCGCTCACGAGTTCCGCGACCTCGCCATTGGCGATACCCATGCGAGCGGCGACATCGGCGTTCATCTGCACGGCATCCAGGTCCGATCCAGCCTCGGCGGCACCTTGGGCCGCGAGTCTGCGCGAGGTATGCGACTCAAAGGGGCGGTTGCCGCTAATGAGGCGAAACATCCCCGGACCGGGCTCAACCATGGGAGCGATCCAGTTGGGTACACGACCCAGGCCGGCTCGTTCCCATACGTCGCTTGCCAGCGCAATTTTACCGCCATACAGGGGAATCGCCGGCTCGCCCGTACGCGACGGCAACGCGACGCCCGTGTCGGCCCAGCCGCGTTCCTTGAGTTCGTCCAGATCGATCCCAAAAGGCGCCACCTGGGCAGCCGCCAGATTGTCAGACGTAAACTGGAAGTACTCGCCCACGCCACACGCCTGCGCCAGACCGGCAAAAATCTCCCGACCGGGACGTGTGTCGTCATGCTGCACGGGCAGCACGGCATTGCGGAAGAACACGCGCGCATCGTTGGCGCCTGTCACCGTTCCCACGCCACGGTCGGCCTCCAGATACGTCACATCGGGCAGCACGAAGTCGGAAGCGCGCGCTGTCTCGGACCAGCGAATATCAATCGTCACGAGCAGGTCGAGCTGCTGCAAGATGCCCAACCAAGCCTGCGCATTGCCATAGCCAGCACCGGGGTTACTGGCATAGACGATGAGCCCACGCAAATCGCCGGCCAGAATCGACTGGCCGATGGTCGTGCACAGACCGCGCACCGGATCGACCAGTGGATAGCGCTCGGACCCCAGCTTGGGCTCGCGCGGCACCGGCGGCGTCGCAAAGCGCGTGGGATCGAGGTCGCCCAACACAAGCGGCGTGGGCGGATTGAGCGCGCCACCCGCATGTCCAATACAGCCCAGCAGCACATCGACCAGGCAGATAGCACGCGCGGTCTGGGTGCTGTTGGCATACGCAATGCCGATGCCACCATGAAAGCCAGCGTCCACCACCGCAGCAGGCGCCGCCACAGCCAAATCACGCGCAGTCGCACGGATATCGTCCGCCGGCACGTCGCACATCGACTCGGCCCACTCGGGCGTCCAAGCACTGGCTGCCTGCGCCAACTCGTCAAAACCTGTGGTATAGCGGGCAACAAACTCGCGGTCGTACAGATCCTCGGCAATCAACACGTGGACAATGCCCAACAGCAAGGCCAGGTCGCAACCCGGGCGCACACGCAGCCAGCGGTCGGCAAGCGCAGCCGAACCGCTGCGCCGGGGGTCGACCACGATAATCTTCGCCCCACGGCGACGGGCATCGTTGAGCGCATCAACGGCCCCCATCGTCGACGAATCGACAATGGAACGCCCCAGATACATGATGCAATCGGTGTGCGCCAGGTCGGAGGCGGGACTATAGCCCAGGCTATGCTCCCAACCGGTAAGTCGGCTTACCTCGCAGGCACCATCGGCACCGTACACATTAGGCGAGCCCAGCGCATGCATAAGACGATAGGCCCAGTAGCGGTCGAACGAGGGCACCCCGAGCGTCATGCCCAGCGAACGAGGCCCGCGCTCGTCAACAATCTCCCCAAGGCGCGCTGCGATGTGCGCGAACGCCTCATCCCACGAAATTGCATCGAACCCCGAGCCATCAGCTCGTCGGCGCATGGGATGCAAAATCCGGTCACGCTCGTCAAACGGCATTGCCAGGCGATGCCGTCCGCGGGCACACAGGGCTCGCGCCGCGCACGGATGCCCCGCAACCGGCAGCTCAGCCACCACACGTCCATCCTCAACATGGGCCGCAAAGGCGCAATCGGCATAGCATCCCCCGCATGTGGTCACCACGGCGCGACCGTCACGCTTCACAGCAGATGCCATCTCGATTACCCCTTTCATCAGCCAAACACAACAAGCCAAAAGCCCGTCAACGAGCCCCGGACCCAAAAAGCCTCCCGCACGGCAACGCCCCGCGGGAGGCCCAACGTCAAACAGACGGTACCTTACGCCTCGGACTTCTTGGCGTAGATAAACCAGTAGCCGAGCGCGACCAGAACCGCGCCGCCCACGATGTTGCCCAGCGTGGCGGCGGACAGGTTAAACGCAATGCCCGCGGCGTTGAGCGCATCGGCGCCGGCGACCTTGGCACCATAGCCGCACGCGTGCATCACGGCGCCCATGGGCAAAAAGTACATGTTGGCGACGCAGTGCTCAAAACCACAGGCCACAAAGGCGGCGATGGGCAGCAAAATGCCCACGACCTTATCGACCACGGTCTTGCCGGCGGTACCGATCCAAACAGCCAGGCACACAAAGATGTTGCACAGGATGCCGCGGAAGAAGATCGTCACCCAGTCGATCGTCACCTTGCCGGCGGCGACGCTCACCATGGAATTGGCGACCGCCTCGCCGTTGAGCTTGTAAATGCCAGCCATGTACACCAAAAAGACGATGAACAGGGCACCGACAAAGTTACCAAGCCACACGACGAGCCATGCCTTGAGCATCTGAGCCAGGGTGATCTTTTTGCTCTTGAGCGCGCAGACCATGAGCGAGTTGCCGGTGAACAGCTCGGCACCGCACACCAGCACGAGCACCAGGCCCAGGCAAAAGCACAGGCCGCCCACGACGCGCTGGGCGCCCCAGCCCAGCGTGCTATCGCTCAAGAACACGGTAAAGAACAGGCCACCGAAGGCAATGAACGCGCCGGCGAACATCGCCAAAACAAAGGCCTTTGCGACCGGCAGGTTGGCCTTGGTTACGCCGGCGGCCTCGGTTTTGGCCTCGATCGCGGCGGGCGCCAGGCAATCGGGAGCGGGATACTCCACCTTGGAATCTGCCATGTCAATCACTTCTTTCCTAATCAGCAGGGACAAGCGCTCCTATTGCTCTTGTCCCAAGCGGACAAAGTGGGAAAAGTCGTTGGCGGCCACGGCGTCGTACACGGCGTCGACGGCGTCAAAGACCTCCGGGGACATAGGGTTGTAAAACTCCGTATCGCCCGGCTGAATCCCTATGAAGACGATATCTTCGCACGATTGCTCGATTTCCTCGATCAGAATCGACAAAGGGAGCGAATGCGTGGTGAACATCGACTTGCGGGCCACATCACGTTTGTCGAGCAGGCGAATGGCGCCGACGGGCAGCGCCATATCGGCGGCATCGACCAAAACCAAACGCGGCGGACGCTCACGCTTGACCTCGATGATGTCATCCTCGGGCGTTTGCCCGCCGTCGATGGTATACCAACCGGCGATGGGCGCGTCTTCCATCTTTTTGGAGAGCACGGGGCCGGCGGCATCGTCAGCACGCAGCACGCTTCCCGCCGTGAGCACAATGCCCGCAAACGGGGCGCCGTTCACACGACCATCCACAACGCGACCCATTACTGCAACCTCCCCGTCAGATACACGCCCGACACATCGCGCACGCGTTCAATCAGATCGCGAAACTTCATTAAGAACGCGACCTGCTGGGCATGCAGGCCAAAGTCGTCGTCGAACACCGAGATGCCGGCCTTAGCCGACCCGCGAAAACCGCGCTCGTCGAGCAGCGCATCGCAGGCCTCGAGCAGCGACGGCACCGCCGCCTTGTCGAGCTGGCACTCGCCAAAGGAGCGGATGGCCTCGAACTTGGTCTTGGCCTCCCCCTCCGGCAGCGCGTCGACGAGCGAATAGAACACATCCACCGGCACCGACAGGCGCGGCTCAAAGCAATCGAGCACGCCGGTGTGGTGGCCCACGGCGAGCGTGTAGTACAGCACGTCGCAGGCCTCCTGGGGAACGTCTTCCTCGGTCTCCACAAACTTACGCGTGAGCTCATAGAAGACCACCTGGTCGGGCGCATGGCCCAGGCAGGGGTCGGCGACGCCCTCGGCGGCCTCGTCGCTTGCGCGCGAGGCATCACCAAAGGAGCCGCCAAGCATACCGGGGCCCGCAAAGTAACCAGAGCGGTCCGTGAGCTCCATCTAGCGACCTCCGGCCAGCACCAGATCCTGCAGCGCCGAGTACACCTCGACGCGGCGCGGATCGTCCTGCTTGTCGATGAGCAGCGCCATGGCACCGCGGATATCGCCCTTGGGCGCGCCCTCGAGCGTATCCATAAACTCGTTGGCCAGGTCGCGGCCGTAACGGTAGCCGCTCATGGCGCGAGCCTCGCGCTCGATGGCAACGCGCAGCTTGTACGGCACGCCGGGGTGCAGGATATCGGCCTGCTCGCCGGCGGCCTCCACCGTGGTCTCGGCATGGAGCTTTTGGTCCAGCAGACCGAGCGCCATGGCAAAGCCGTAGACGGTCTGCGCGGGGCTGGGCGGGCAGCCGGGGATGTAGACGTCGACCGGCAGAATCTTGTCCGTGCCGCCCCAGACGCAGTAGTTGTCGTAGAAGATGCCACCGGTGCAGCCGCACGCGCCATAGGACACCACGATCTTGGGATCGGGCGCGGCCTCAAAGGCACGCAGGGCCGGCATGCGCATGGCACGCGTCACAGCGCCGGTGTACAGGAGCACATCGGCGTGACGGGGCGAGGGCACGACCTTGATGCCAAAGCGCTCGACGTCGAAAACGGGCGTGATGGAACCGAAGATCTCGATCTCGCAGCCGTTGCAGCCGCCACAGTCAACGCGGTAGACGTACACCGAGCGCTTGATCTTCTTAAGAAGGGTCGCCTTGGCCTTCTCGATGCTCTCGTCGAGCTCGATCTTGGTCGGGCGGTACTGAAGCCGCTCGGGCAAAAGCGTGGGTTCGGCCATGGTTACTCCTCCTTCGTATCAAAATCCATGATGATGCCCTCGACCGGCGCCGGACCGGCGGGAATCTCGGGCGCATCGGGGTTGAGCTCGCGGTCGATATACTCCGGGTTCACGCCGTGGCCGCCCAGATACTCCATGCCGGGGCCCTGGGGCTCGCCGGACGCAAGCGTCTCGTTGGCAGCCATGCCGGCAGCGTTGCCGGTCTTTACGGCCGAGGCGGCGCGCAGGGCGTCGAGCTCGCGCTTGCACTCCTGGCACATACCGACGGTACGGGCGGCCTGCTCGGCCTCCATGCCGCCGGCCTTTTGCAGCAGGCGCTTGGCGTAGTCGATCTCCTTATGCGGGGCAAACGGCTTGCCGCAGCGCGAGCAGTGCTCGAGCGTGTAGACGCTCTTGCTGGTGAGGTCGTCCTTGCTCATGACGGCCAGCTCAAACTCCTCGGTGAGCTTGATGGCCTCCATGGGGCAGGCTTCCTCGCAGCGGCCACAAAAGATGCAGCGACCGTAGTCAATCGACCAGGTGATGGTATCGGCCGCAAGGTCGGTGTCCATGCGAATGGCATCGGCCGGGCACGCCACGCCGCAGGCACCGCAGGCGATACAAAGCTCGGCGTTGTGCTCGGGCTTGCCGCGCATGTCCTTGTTGGTGGGGAACGGCGCAAACGGGTACTTGACCGTCGCGTCGCCGGCCTTGGCGTTTACCTTCCAAAGCTTCAGCATATTAGAGCGCCTCCTCATCGAGCGGAGCGGCCACGGTGCCCTCGCCCGCAAGCGGCGACTTGTCGCGCCAGACGTTCTCGAACTGCTCCTTATCGAGCACGTGGTCGCGCTTGGCGGCGACATCGGTCACCGTCACGCGGTCGGTGCAGGAGTAGCACGGGTCGAGCGAGCCGACGATCAGCGCCGCGTCGCCCACGGTGTTGCCGCGGAACATGTAGCGCAGGACCGGCCAGTTGCTGTACGTGGCGGCCTTGGCGCGCCAGCGGTAGCACTTCTGGTTGTTGCCGAGCATGGCCCAATGCACGTCCTCGCCGCGCGGCGCCTCGGTGGCACCGATGGCGTACTTGTGCGGGGTGTACTCCCAATCCGTGGTGAGGATGGGACCCGACGGGCAGTTCTCGAGCATGGTCTCGATCATGTCGATCGAATCGTAGACCTCCTGGATGCGCACGGCGGTACGGCCGAAGGCATCGCAGGTGTCGGCCGTAGCGGCGTGCATCTTTTGGACATCCGGATCGGCATAGCCGTCGAAGGGATGATCAAAGCGCACGTCGCGGGCATAGCCCGAACCGCGCATGAGCGGGCCGACCGGCGAGAAGTCGCGTGCGATCTTGCGGTCCAAGATGCCGATGCCACTCGTACGCTCAATAAAGTTGGGCGTCGAGAGCAAGACGTCGACGAGCTCCTGAACCTCGGAGCGCAGCTGGTGGATGGTCGTGAGGGTGGAGAGCTTCTGCTCGGCCAAAATGTCGCGACGCACGCCGCCGATCACGTTGAGGCCGTAGGTCTTGCGGTGACCGGAGAGCTTCTCGGCCAGGTCCATGGACTTCTCGCGGACGCGGAAGAACTGCTGGAAGCCGGAGTCGAAGCCCGTGTAGTGAGACGCCAGGCCAATGTTGAGCAGATGCGAGTGCAGGCGCTCGACCTCGAGCATGATAGCGCGGATGTACTGGGCGCGCGGCGGGACATGAATGCCCTGGGCGCGCTCGACGGCCTCGGCGTAGGCCACCGAGTGGGCGCAGCCGCAGATGCCGCAGATGCGGTCGGCGAGGAACGTCACGGCATCATAGTTCAGGCGCGTCTCGGCGACCTTCTCCATGCCGCGGTGCACGTAGAACAGACGGTAGTCGGCATCGACGATCGTCTCGCCCTCAACGAACAGGCGGAAGTGGCCGGGCTCGTCGGAGGTAATGTGCAGCGGGCCCATGGGAACGAGCGTGGTCTCCTTGCCCTTGGTGTCGGCCAAGAACTCGTAGTTTTCCATGTCGCTCGCGGGAGCGGGACGGAAACGGTAGTCCATGGAGTCCTTGCGCAGCGGGTACAGGCCGCTGGGCCAATCGTCGGGCAGCACCAGGCGACGACGATCGGGCAGACCCTCGGGGATCAGGCCGAACATGTCGCGCAGCTCGCGCTCGCCCCACACGCAGGCGGGGACGAACGGCGTCACGGACGGGAATGTCATCTTGGCGGGATCGACCTCGGTGCGCACGGTCACCCAGCCGGGGTCCTCCCCCTCCATGGAGATGACGTAGTACACGGCGTAGCGGCCGCACAGGCTGCGCTCATCGTTGCCGATGATCACGGGAATCCAGCCGTAGCGCTCGTAATACAGGTAGTGGACGGCCTCGGGCAGCTTGTCCTGCTTGACGGTAATCGTCAGCTGGTCCTCGCATTGCCACTCGACCTTCTCGATGCAGCCCGGAACGGCGCGGCGCAGAGCCTCGACATGGCTCTCGCAGCGACGGGCATACACCTTGTTCTCAGTTTCAATCATTCGTTACTCCACCTCGCTCTGAGCGGTCTCGGTACCGAACACAGCGCGGTACATCGGCGTCGCGTGAAGTTCCTCGGTGCTCTGCTCGAGCACGATGCCGGTCGCGGTCTCCACACCGTGCACGAGAGGCAGCGGGGTGGCGATGCCAAACCACAAGATCATGACGGCCAGGATGATTTCGGGGATAAGCATGAGCGCCGGGGCCTCATGCTTGCCCATACCCTGGGGTGCATGGCCGAATACCGACTTGAGTGCGATGCGGGTGAGCGCGGAGATGGCCACGGTAAGACCGAGGGCGACCACGACGACCAGCCACATGGGACCGGCGGTAACACCGGCGACAAAAGTCAGGAACTCGGAGATAAACATGCCAAAGGGCGGGAAGGCACCAAGGCCGAGCAGCGCCAGGACGGCGAGCGCGGCGGTTGCGGGGGCAACCTCGACGACGCCCTGGATCTTGGCCAGGCTACGCGTGCCAAAAGCGTGCTGGATGTTGCCGGACACGCAGAAGGCAAGCGTCTTGGTAAAGCCGTGGAACACGCAGTGCAGCAGGGCCGCGGCGATACCCAGTGGGCCACCGATACCCAGGCACAGGGCGATAACGCCCACGTTCTCCACAGACGAGTACGCAAAGCGGCGCTTGAGGTCGTCCTGGCGAAACATCGAAAGTGCAGCCACCAAAATGGACAGCGTGCCGACGATCAACAGCAAAAGCTGCGGATACTCGGCGCCCACGGCCTGGATAGTAAAGCCGTAGAAGCGCATGATCACAAGCATGGCGCACTTAAGCAGCACGCCCGAGAGCAGGGCCGAGACGGGGCTCGGGGCCTGGGAGTGGGCATCGGGCAGCCAAGTGTGCATGGGGAACAGGCCGGCCTTGGTGCCAAAGCCGATCACGACAAACGCAAAGGCGAGGCGCATGAGCGTCGGGTCGAACTGGTCGGCATACGGCAGCACGCACGACAGGAATGCGGCCTCGTGGGCGTTGGGAATCACGTCGGCGGCGTTGGCGTAGATCAGCAGCGTACCGAACAGGCCGAAGGCCACGCCGGCGGTGCAGACCATCGCATACTTCCAAGAAGCCTCGAGGGCCGTCTTGTTCTTGTAGATACCCACGAGGAACACGGTGGAAAGCGTGGTTGCCTCCACGGCGGCCCACGTGAGGATCATGTTGTTGGACAGGCACGCGAGCAGCATGGTGAACACAAACAGGCTAAACAGCGCAAAATACTGCTTGGCGCGCTCGGCGGGCATGGAGCCCTCCTCGATATCGGCCTTTACATAGGGCAGCGAGAACAGCCCCGTAAGAAAACCGATAAAGCCGATGAGCAGCACAAAGATGGCGCCCAGCGAATCGAGGTGGAACCACAGGCCAAGAGCGCTCGCGGTGTCGCCGCTCATAAGGACGTCACCGGCCGTCACAATCGACAGCACCAGAACGGCTGCGACGGAGACCAGGTTGAGACCGGCAAACACGTTATAGGACGTGTTCTTGGGCAAAAACGCCATGACCAGCGAGAACACCAGAGGAGTCGCGAGCAGGGCGAGAATCAACGTTTCCATGGACTACCCCCTCAGCTCGGACAGGTCGCGCGCATCGAGCGAGTGGGATTCGTCCCAAATGCGACGCACGACGATGGACATGATGATGACGGCAAAGATGGCGTCGGTGGCGATACCGATCTCGATGATCTCGGGAGCGGTGGGGGCCAAAAGCGCGAGCGTCACATGGCTGCCGTTTTCCATAAGGCAGTATCCAAAGATCTGCTTCATGATGTTGCGCTGCGAAATGATGCAGGTGAGGCCCACAAAGAAGTGAGCGAAGCTAATAGCGAGCGCAGGCGTTGCGACCTCGGCCGTGGGCAGGCTGATCTGCGTCACGACGGCAAAGCAAATCGCGACCTCGACGGCGATGATGCAGATGGCCCACGCGGGCTTAAGGCCGGCCTTGAGCGATGCGTCGCTCGGCTCACCCATCTTCTTGTATGCGCGGTTGAGGATATAAGGGACCAGGACGACCTTGGTGATAAAGGCAGATCCAGCCCACATAAGCAGCTCCTGCGCACCGGTGGTGGCACCGAGCGTGGCGAGCAGTCCCACGAGCACCAGCGACTGCACCGCATACCAGCTGATGGCGTGCTTGATGTTCTTGGAGACAACCACCATGGTGGACGTGACGATCAGAAGGCCGCCAAGGATGTTGACGATCGAATAACCCATGTCGTTCTACCTCCTAACCGATCCAGCTGGCCGAAAGCGGGCCGCTGACGATAACCATGATGATGAGCACGATGAACACGAACGCCATCGCGCGGGGAAGCGGGGCTCCCGCAGCGACCTCGTCGCTCGGCTCGCCGGGCAGGCAATAGCCCATCCACTTGAGGAACCAGGCGAAGGTGGCGACGGTTTCGGCGACCATGATGCACACGAGCACCAGGATCGCGACGTTGCCGGCACCCACGGAGAAGCCGCCGGCGATGATCTGGAACTTCGAGAAGAACGTGTTCATGGGCGGTACGCCGGCAATGGCGAGTGCCGCGACACCAAAGCCCACGCCCGAGATCGGGTACTTCTTTACGATGCCGCGAAGCTTGGGCAGCATACGCGTGCCGAGCGTAAAGGAGAACGAACCGGCGATCAAGAAGAACAGCGTCTTGGCGAAAGCGTGGTTAAAGATGTGGCACACGGCACCGTCAAAGGCCAGCTGGCTGCCAAAGACCGAAAGGCCCAGACCAAAGAACACATAGGAGAGCTGGGCGATCGTGGAGAAGGCCAGCAGACGCTTCATGTCCTTTTGCGGCAGGTACATAAGGAAACCAAAGAGCATGGTGACCATGGCGTCGATAATGGCGACCCAGCCCACGATCTCGGGAATCTCGCCGGCAGAGACGAGTGCGCGCGCGAACACGCACACGCCGACCTTGACCATCGAGGCACCATGCAGGTAGGCCGAAACAGGCGTCGGCGCCTCCATGGCCGAAGGCAGCCACATGTACATGGGGACCTGTGCGGACTTGGCCCAGGCCGCAAACAGCACGAGCAAAAGGACGATGGCCTTGAGCTTGGCGTCGAGGCCGGCAATCGCGGTAATGGCGAAGGTGCCGGTGTGGGCAAACACAATGGCGGCGCCCAGATACAGGCCGAGCGCACCGATATGCGTGATGATCAGGGCCTTCATGCCGGCCTTCTTGGCCGTAGGCGACATGTAGTAGCTAATGAGGCCCCAAGAGCACGCACCCGTGATCTCAAAGAACACGAGCTGGCCCAAAAGGGTCGAGCTGTACACGAGGCCGGCCATGGCGCCGATGAAGGTCGCGAGGTACGCGTAGAAGCGACGACGCGGCGCGTCGGGATGCTCACGGTTATTCTCGCTCATATAGGGAATCGAATAGATCACGACAAGCAGGCCGATACCCACAAAGGCGGGCGCGAGCAGCGTGCTCATGCGATCGAAGGTGAATCCCATGACGAGGGTCTGCCCAAACGAGATCAGGGGGACCTGCGTGTCGGGCATGCCGGCGCCGGCGAAATTCGCGGCGAGGGCAATGGTGCAGACCGTCGAGACGGCGGCACCCAAAACGCTGAACCACTTGGCGTACGGACGGGGGAACAGGGCGACGAGCACCGAGGCCACCATCGGGGCCGCGATAGCGACCAAGCCGAGAAGGGACAGACTGACTGCAAATGACATTGTTTCTCCCTTCTCCTACACGCCGACGACCACGAAGACAAACGCCAGAACGGCGATGCCCACGACGGCCCAGGTCTGATTGCCAAGCACCTTAAAACGCGAACGTGAGCAGGAGTTCTCGATCACGCCGCACACGACAAAGTCGATCAGGCACTTCACCAGGAAGATGACTGCGCCCAGAACGGCGGCGGCGCCCACGGTCGCGGGCTCGCCCCAGGGGACGAAGATCGCGCAGAACCAGGCGACGACCAGGACCTGCTTCATGGACATGGCGAGCTTGGCCATCGCAAGCGACGGGCCGGAAAGCTCGGCGAGCGGACCCTCCTGAAGCTCCTGCTCGGCCTCGGCCTGATCAAACGGCAGCTTGCCGAGTTCCATGTAGCAGGCAATCGCAAAGGCGATGCCGGCGAGGATCACGGCGACCGGCGCGTCGACGACGCCCGTCATGATGTGCTGACCCATGGTGGCGATGTCGGTGGAACCGCACACCAGGGCGGCGGCAAACAGCGCCAGCAGCATGGACGGCTCGATGAGCACGCTCATGAGCAGCTCGCGGACGCCGCCGATACCGGCGTAGGCGTTGGACGAATCCACACCGCAGAGGGCGAAGAAGAAGCGGGCGAGCGCCAGGCTGTACATGATGGTGATGGCGTCACCAAAGACCGGGATGGGGCTTTGTGCCGTAAAGAGCGGCAGGCCCATCGCGAGCATAAAGGCGACGGCGAAGAACAGCGGCGGCATAATGCGCAGCGCAAAGCTCGCGTCCTCGCTCTGGGACTCGGGGCGCGCAAAGAGCTTGGCCAGGTCGCGGTAGTCCTGCATGATGCTGGGGCCGCGACGGTTGTGCATCTTGGCGCGAATCACGCGGCCGAGACCGGAGAAGAAAGGCGCGACGGCCATAACGACCACGCCCTGCAGAACGGCAAGTACGATGTTGTTCATGCTCTCCCCTCCTTAACCCATTTGCACGGCGAGCACGAGGAACACCACGAGTGCCGCGACGATGTAGCAGATATAGATGCTGTAGTTGCCGCCTTCGAGCTTAGTCGCGAGGTCGGCGAGCTTCTCGACACCCTTATGCGGGGCATCGACGAGAACCTTGTCGGGTACGGGCTCCACAGCCTCGGCCACACCGGTGAGCTTCTGGAAGAAGTGCGCGATGGACCAGCAGACGGCCGTGCAGCGGTCGCGCAGCGTGTAGAGCGGCTGCATAAACCAGGACACCTCGGAGGCAAAGGTCGTGGCCACGACGGGCATATGCTCGTTGGGAGCATAACCGCATGCCCACGGCTGGGACCTCTGCACCTTGCCGACGGTCTTGAGCTTGCGATAGCCGCAGGCAAGGCCGACGAGCACCACGAGCGCAATAGCGATCGCGGGCGTGGAGGTGGCAGCGCCGGAGTATTGGTTCATGAGCTCCATGCCCTCGGCGGCAAATACGCCACCGTACGGATGCAGCACGGACGCGGCGACATCGACCAGCACGGGCGCGATCACGGGAGCGCCAATGCCCAGCACGACGCAGATGGCCGCGAGCAGGCCCTGTGCAAACACCATGGGGGCAGGAACCTCCTTGGCATTGGCCGCGGCCTCGGAGCGGGGCGCGGAGGCAAAGGAGACGCCATAGGCCTTGACGAAGCACGTGACGGCCAGTGCGCCGGTAATTGCGAGCGCGACGGCAGCGAACACGGCCACGATCATGACGGCCTTGTCGCCCTGCATGGCGGCGTTAAACAGCGACTGGTAGGTAAACCACTCGGACACAAATCCGTTGAAGGGCGGGATGGCCGAGATGGCAAGCGCGCCAATAAGGAAGCAGATGGCCGTTGCCGGCATACGACGGAACAGGCCGCCCATCTTCTCCATATTGCGCGTACCCGTGGAGTACAGCAGCGCACCGGCGCCCAAGAACAGCTCGCCCTTAAACATCGCGTGGTTAAACGTGTGGTAGAGGGCGGCCATCAGAGCCAGGACGGCGATGCCGACAGAGTTGAGCGCCATGGCGGCCATGGAAGCGCCGACGCCGAGCAGAATGATGCCGATGTTCTCGACGGAGTGATAGGCCAGCAGGCGCTTGATGTCATGCTCCTGCAGAGCGAAGGCCACGCCGAGGACCGACGAGATCGCACCGAAGACCATGACCATAAGGCCCCACCAGACCTGAACGCCCGAGGCGGAGAGCAGGTCGAGACCCACCTTGAGGATGCCGAAAATACCGATCTTGATCATGCCGCCGGACATGAGGGCCGACACGTTGGACGGCGCCTCGGGATGTGCCTTGGGCAGCCAGCCGTGCAGCGGGATGATACCGGCCTTGGCGCCAAAGCCAAAGAAGGCGAGCACGAAGCACACGGATGCGACCGCGGGGCTAAACTGCGTGGCGCGGAAATCCGCAAAGGCAAACGAGCCACCGGCGAAGTTGGTCATGGTGAGGAAGCTCGCCATGATGAGCACAAAGCCCACGTGCGCGATCACAAAGTAAAGCCAACCGCCATGGATGGAGTTCTCATTCTCCTCGATCACGACCAGGAAGTACGAGGTCAGCGACATGAGCTCAAAGGCGACCAGGAACCAAAACACGTTGTCGGCGGTGATGACGAGCATCATGGACGCCACGAAGGTGTTAAAGAAGAAGCCGGCGCGGCCCTTTTTGCCCGGGTACTCATCAAAGTAGTTGAGACCGTAGATCGAACCGGCAAACGCGAGCACCGAGATGAGCGCCACGAACAGGCCGGACAGCTGATTGAGCAGCAGCTGGAAATGGGCAAACGGGAAGAACACGATGGTGTCGACCGACGTGACATCGCCCAGCACGGCCTGGATACCGGCCACAAACGAAAGCACCGCGGCGGCGGCGCCGATAAGGCAGCCGGCGGTCTTGGCGGCGTTATCGGCCTTGATCAGCAGAACCGAAGCGAGCGCACCGATGCACGAGACGGCAAGCGATGCGATAAACAGCGTCATGCTATCCATTGTTTACGCTCCCTTCTGCTTTCTCGGAGAGGCCCTGGGCCACAGCGGTAACGTCGACGACCGGACCGTTTTCAATCGAGCGCAGGCGCTTGGCCTCGTCGAGTTCGCGATCGGCCGCGCCGCCCATAACGGTCAGCGCCTTGGTGGGGCACGCCGCCACACAATGCGGGCCGTCCGGATCGAAGGCGCACAGGTCGCACTTGACAGCGCAGGCGTACTGGCCGGGAGCCCACGTAAGCAGGCTGCTCAGGGACTTAGGATACGAAGGCGTCGGGTCGCACATGCCTGCGACACCGGCGATAGACGTGCCATCGGGATGGATGGCTCCGAAGGGGCACGCGATGGCGCACAGCCTGCACCCGATGCACTCCTGCTCCTTGACGTGGATGCGATCGCCATCGTGCTCGATGGCATTCACCGGGCAAACCTCGGCGCAGGGGGCACCCTCGCAATGGTGGCAGGCAAGGGCGGCCGAAATACCGCCGGTCTTCACGAGCGCCAGGCGCGGCGTATCTTGAAGACCCTGCATCCGGTGGGCGTCGGCACAGGCGGACTGGCATGTTCCGCAGCCGATGCACCTCTCCGGGTTGATGTCGATGAAGCGGTTCATCCCCACTTCCTTTCAAAATAACGGGCCGGGCTCCCGAACGTACGGGACGCCCGGCCCAAAAAGCCAACGAGAACGGGACTACACGATTTGATTCACGTGCATCTCGTCGTCGAACTTGGCGGCGCCGGGCTCAACATCCTGGGGAGCGGCGGCGTCCACCAGAGCCTGCTTGAGCTCGGTGTACTGACGCTCCACCTCGCCCTCGGCCCAGACCTGGTCGGCGATAGCGTCGACCTGGCAGGCGGAGAACTTGTCCTCGGGCGTATGCGAGACCGGGTCGACCTTGTGAATGGTCAGCTCGTTGCACTTGCCGATCCACCACTGGTAGGTCATGTAGACCGTGCCCTTATTGATGCGGTCGCTCACATCGGCGCGGCTGTATACCTGGCCGCGGCGGCTGTGAATCGAGACGATGTCGCCGTTCTTGATGCCGCGCGCCTGGGCGTCCGCGGGATTCATGCGGACAAAGCCGGGCTCGTCGGCAAGCAGCGCCAGCGTCTTGCAGTTGCCGGTCATCGAGCGGCAGCTGTAGTGGCCGACCTCGCGGACGGTGCACAGGATGAGCGGGTACTCATCGTCGGGAAGCTCGGAGGGCGCCTCCCAGTCGTGCGCCATCAGGTTGGCGCGGCCGTCCTTGGTGGTGAACTTGCCACCAGCGAACATGTCGGCCGTACCGTGGTCGTTCACGTCGGTGCTCTTGACGGGCCACTGGGCGTAGCCGCCCTCGGGAGCCATCTTCTCGTAGGTCGCGCCCACAAAGTTGGGGCACAGGCTAATGCACTCGTTCCAGATCTGCTCGGTGTTGTCGTAGTGCATGGGGTAGCCCATACGCGTGGACAGGTCCGCGAAGATCTCCCAGTCGTGGCGGCACTCGCCCTTGGGCGGAACGGCCGCGTCAAAGTGCTGGAAGCTACGGTCGGATGCGGTAAAGACACCCTCGTGCTCGCCCCAAGAGGTGGCAGGCAGGATGACGTCGGCGAGCATGGTCGTCTGCGTCATAAAGATGTCCTGGCAGATGAACAGGTCCAGCTCGGAGAGCGTCTTGCGCATTCCGGCCGAATCGGGCTCAGTCTGGACCGGGTCCTCGCCGTAGTTGTAGAAGCAGTGCACCTTGCCCTCGTCGACCAGGTGACCCAGGTCGGTGAGCTTGTAGCCCTCCTCGAGCGGGAGCTTTTCCTCGGGCACGCCCCAAGCCTTGGCAAACTTGGCACGCACTGCCGGGTCGGTGACTTTCTGGTAGCCAGGGTACAGGTTGGGCAGCATGCCCATATCGCAGGAGCCCTGGACGTTGTTCTGGCCACGCACGGGCGCGAGACCGGAATTGGGTTTGCCGATCTGGCCGGCAACGCAGGCGATGGAGGCGATGGTGTGCACCGTCTTCAGGTTCTGCTTCTGCTGGCATACGCCCATACCCCAGCCAATGATGGCAGAGGGCTTCGCCGTGGCGTACATCTCGGCAGCTTGGTGGATCAACGCGGGCTCGACACCCGTGATGTCCTGTACAGATTCGGGAGTGTAGTTCTTGATGGTCTCCCACCACTCGTCAAAGCCGTTCGTGTGCTCGGCGACGAATTCCTTGTCGTAGAGGCCATCGTTGACCAGACAGTTGGCAAAGGCGTTGAGGAACGCAACGTTGCAACCGTTCTTGATCGGAAGGTAGAGATCGGCGATACGCGCGGTTTCGATATGGCGCGGATCGGCGACGATGATCTTGCAACCCTTTTCTTTGGCTCGCACGATACGCCTTGCGACGATGGGGTGCGAATCGGCAGGGTTATAGCCGAAGAGGAAAATGCAGCCCGCATCCTCCATACCGGGGATGGAGCATGACATGCAACCTGAACCAACCGTGTCCATCAGACCGAGGACAGTAGGGCCGTGTCAAGTACGTGCGCAGTTGTCCACGCTGTGGGTGCCGATGCACGCACGCGTAAACTTCTGCATGACGTAGTTCGCCTCATTGCCGCCGCCTCGCGAAGAGCCGGTGGTCATGACAGCGTTAGGACCATATTCGTCAATTATGGCCTGCATCTTAGATGCGGTGAAATCCAGTGCCTCGTCCCAGCTTACGCGCTCGAGATCCGCGCCCTTAGTGCGGCGGATCATCGGGTGCAGTACGCGAGGAGTCAAGATCTTGGTGTCGTTGATGAAGTCGTAGCCGCTCATACCCTTAAGGCACAGCTCGCCCTGATTGGTGATGCCGTTGAGCGGTTCGGTACCCACGACCTGGCCGTTTTGGACCAGGAGGTTAAACTGGCAACCGGCGCCGCAGTACGGGCAGATCACTTTATGCTTCTCCATGACACCCTCCTTCCTTTCTCTGCTACCGAATACTCGGTACTTATTTGACAATCATTGGGCCTGTCGCCCGACGCTTACGCCTCGTTTTCGATGGTGGCGCGGGCACGCTCGGCAGTCAGCTCCGCCAAACGTTCCTCGTCTACCAGGGTGAGGCCCTTGGTCGGGCACGCCTCGGCACACGCCGGACCGCCGGGACGGTCCACGCACAGGTCGCACTTGAGCACGAAGCTCTTAGTCTGCGAACCCACGCGCACGTCACCCATCAAGACGGGGACCTGCGTGGTCGCCACGCTCACGGCACCAAAGGGGCATGCCATGACGCAGCTCTTGCAGCCGATGCAGTTGTCCTCGTTGACGCCGATGCGATGGTTCTTTGGATCAAAGAACAAGGCGCCCGTAGGACAGGCCTTCGCGCACGGGGCATCCTCGCAGTGATGGCAAGCCACCGGTGCGGAGATCTCGTACGTACGCGTCACGCGCAGGCGCGGCGCGGCGATGTTACCGGGGATGTCGTGCGCCTCGATACACGCCGCCATGCAGGTTTGACACCCGATGCAGCGCGAAGAATCGGCTACGACTCGCTTATTACCCATGTTGTTCACTCCCTCCTGAATCCCTTGCCGGAGAGACCCTGTCGACATTGACCCAAGCCGCCCGTGGCCTGGCATCGACGAATCGAATGCATGCGGCGAAACATGCACTCGGTAGAGTTTCTCCAACGATATACAGGTTAAATATACGCAGTTGCAGGGGGCAAACTTGAGCATAGGCCCTGCAATACGGGTGTATTGCAGGGGTTTTGGCAGGTTGGAATTATTCTCTAGAAGCTATAAAGGTGAGTGTATTACATGCGTACGCCTCAGAGATTTTTATGCGCTCTCATTTTGGATGTACTACGCTTGTATTCGTGTTTATGGTTATCAACTTGAGTGAAATAAAGTAATCGTTATAAGATGCTCAAGTATCGGCACATGCCGCATTTGACCGACTATATTGCACGCTCATTAAGGGGGCCAGTGATGTCATCGACTCAAAAAAGAGCCATCCTGCAGGTGCGCATTCGCGAGGAAGACAAGCAGCATGCCGAGCATCTCTACGATGCCATGGGCACATCGCTCGCCGAGGCTGTCCGCTTATTTGTCGCGCAAAGCATTTTGATGCACAAGCTCCCCTTTCAGCCGGTCGCCGTGCGCTCAAAGGACGGCACCGCCGCCTATGGATCGCTCAAAGCATATGGTGACCCCAATCGCCGCGCCGAGGAGCGCAATGCCTGGATTGAATACCTAGCCACAGAAAGCGATGAGTCGGTTTTGGGTCCCGAGGAAGTAGATATCCATGAGTAGCACCATCATCGACGAGACCGTCATCCTGCGCTACCTGCTTAACGACGACGAGGTCCTGTCACCGCGCGCCGCCAAGGTCATCGCCACGCGCACCGCTCGCGTCTACCCCGAGATCATCACACGCGTCGCCGTTACGCTGCGCGACGTCTACAAGGTCCCGCGCGTGGAGATTGCGACGGCCATGACCAAGCTGCTCGATGACGTCATGGTCGACGAGCCCACCGTTATCGCCCTTGCCATCAAACTCTTTGGCAAGACCCATATGGACTTTACCGACTGCCTCCTCGCAGCCCGAACCGCCATCTACAACGATGATGTCGTGAGCTTTGGCAAGCCCATCATCCAAGGCATGATCGATTACCGCCGTAAACGCCAAACCGTGGCCGACGTTCGCGACCGCGCCGCCGAAGCACGCAGCCGAAGCACCGACTCCACCATCGACAAGCTCCGCCACCGCCCCCGCAGCTAACCCCATCCCCTCCTAAGTTGCGGTGAAATACGGACTGTTTCATGCCTTTAAAGGCCTCAACAGTCCGTATTTCACCGCAACTTATTGAAGGTGGACCGCGAACGATTTCGCTATCGGGATTCGGCGTAGGGTTTTGTTGTCGGAATGCCGTAACCGCGCATCATGGCACCGAACGATTCTACGTCGTAGGTGTCCGAGAGTTTGAAATGAATGACGTTGTGGCCCATGGCGCGAAGGTTCGCGTCGCGCATGAGGGCCGCTCGATACGTTTTTGCCGCCGCCCGCTCTGGATCATTTTGACCCTCGTCTTCAAACTTGCCTAGCCCATGCAGCTCTGCCAGCGTCCATGAGCCGTCTGGCATCTGCCAGCCATAATCTGCTAGATAATAGCCAGCGTTTCCCGGTCGCGTTATCTCAACTTGAAGCTCGGGCGCGGCAACCCCAGCGAGAATCATCGCTGCTCTCGCCTCGGACTCGCCGCCATTGTCTGACCTGCCGTCCATATACTCAAAAACGTCAAAAGCACGCGCGATGCCATGCAGCCCTCGACAATTTGCCTGCGCATATGCTCGCAGCTCTTCGCGTTCGACATCGTACTCACGGGCCAAGCCATCGACATAGCCCAGCCCATAGCGAAAGGCGCTCGTTCGAGCGATATCAACAACCGTTCGACACGGATCCGTCAGTGTAAAAGGACCTAGCCGCCACACTTCGCCCGGGCGCCAGCGCTTGTATTCAACGAACTCATACGTATCACGCCTTGTAGACCGTGGCAGCAGCACTTGCACTTTATCCAGAAGCGTATACGCCGAGCCGATGCCGTAGAGCAGCGCTGCTGTCGATCCGCAAAACACAGCATCCGATTCAACGACCGCAATAGCGGATGCCAGCTGAAAGATGCGATCTTCAACCCCAAGATTATTCCAATAGACCGGATCCGCATACACGTGGTTGTAAAGACGAAGCATGAGCTCTTCCTGCATAAGCTCACGCGCACGGCGTTCATCCCAAGGATCAATTGTTATAAGCAGCTGTCCATCTTGATGAATTCCAACGGCCGAGAATAGCATCCTTGCATATGACTGCGGAAAATGATTTCCTTTATCGAGCATGGCCAACCCCATAACCATCACGGCGGAGAGAATACCATTACGCTATCGCATGCTTCCGTCCGCAGGCCTTGCCAAAAGCTGTCCAAAAGCTTGACGCCGCAGGTCAGAGCTTCAAAAAATATTTCCACTCTCGGTAGACGGTCGCTACGACCCTCCCAACGGCATCAAAATCCACCCTTACAATTAGTTGCGGTGAAATACGGACTACATGGGCCATAAAAGCCGAAAAACAGTCCGTATTTCACCGCAACTTAGAAGGGGATGTGGGGTCCCGGCATGTATATGAAAATGGCTCTGGTCCCAAAAGGAACCAGAGCCATTCATCTATCTTATGGAGCGGGCGACGGGAATCGAACCCGCGTCATCAGCTTGGAAGGCTGGGGTTCTACCATTGAACTACGCCCGCAAGATATGGTCGGGACGACAGGATTTGAACCTGCGACATCCTGCTCCCAAAGCAGGCGCGCTACCAAACTGCGCCACGTCCCGAAGGTGTTGAGCAGCTAAGGTCTAAACCTTGCGTGTCCCAAAGCGAAGGAAATTATAGGGGAGACTCCCCGCCTGTGCAAGCATTGATGCCTTAGCTCCTCGAATGTGCGACAAAACGACTATGGAGCAGACCGATCACAAATGCCACCACGGCAACCGGTGCCCACGCAGCACCGATATCTGCCAGCGGCAACGCATCGAACGGCAGCCACGCGCCCGCAAAGAACGCATCGCGGACCGAGGTGATCACGCTCTGCACGGCAACCACGCCGCCGACCCAGACCCACACCTGCGGATGAGCGTCGCAAAAGCCGTGTACCAAACCCATGAGGACCAGCACGATGGCGACGGGATACAAGGCGTTGAGCATGGGCACCGAGAACATAAGGATCACATCGAGGCCCACGTTGGAGAGCACGCACGAAAAAGCCGCGAACACAAAGGCGAGGATCGCGAAGGGGCGGCGCATGGCCTCCTCGGAAGCCTCCGCTCCCCCTTCGACCACATACGTCTCGCAGAAGTAGCGCGAGCAACAGCTGATGAGGCCGATGCACACGTTCATGCAGGCGAGGAAGAAGATGGCGAAGACCACGACTGTGCCGGCAAGGCCAAAGTGCATGGAGGCAGAGCGGGCAAGGATGGCGGCGCCGTTGGTGGCGTCGGGCATCACGGTGCCGAGCTGCATTCCGGCAAGGCCCAAGCCGCAGTAGATGATGGCCATAAGCACGCCGGCGATTACACCGGAACGCGAAATCTCAAAGGCCACGCGCTTGTCATCGGTAACACCCAGCTCGTGGATGGTCTCGGCGATGATGATGCCGAAGGCGAGCGACGCGAGCAGGTCCATGGTCTGATAGCCGGTCAAAAAGCCCTGCACGGCAGCGCCTGCATCGTAGGGAGCCTGAGGCGCGGCAGCCGGTCCCAGCGGCGAGATCACGGCAGCACCCACAACCAGCACGATGAGCGCAATGAGCGCGGGGCCCGTAATGCGGCCGAGCACGCGCGTGATGACACCCGGGCGCAGCGTGAGAGCAAACGCGACGACAAAGAAGCCAACGGCAAACACTAGGCGAGCCGTGCCGAGCGAAACACCCTCGGGCAGCAGCGGCACCAGCATTTCGAACGCCGTAGAGCTTGTGCGAGGAATAGCCAGGCACGGACCGATGGCCAGATAGACCGCCGCAACGAAGAATTCACCAAACTTGGGATGCACGCGGCCGGCCAGCTCGCGGGCCGTGCCGGCGAGCGCGACGGCGATAAATCCCATGACGGGCAAACCGATAGCGGCAATCAGAAAGCCGAACATGGCGACCGGCGTGGCTGAACCTGCTTGCAGCGCCAGCAGCGGCGGAATGATAAGGTTGCCGGCGCCAAAGAGCATCGAGAACAGGGCGATGCCGACGGTAACGACATGGTCGGAGCGCAGACCACGCGAGGCGGATGAGGCCATAGACACACCTTTCGGGTCGAAACAAAAACGGGACGGGCAAAAGACCCGTCCCGCAAGTATATACGCTCTAGCAGGCTAAATCGCGCAAAGCGTCAATCGCGGTGTCGACTTCCTCGTCCGTGTTGAAATACCCAAACGAGAAGCGAACGACACCCTGACGCTCGGTCCCCAGCGCACGGTGCATGAGCGGGGCGCAATGGGCGCCGGGGCGCGTCGCAATCCCCCGCCCTTGCATGAGTGCATCCGAGATCTCTGCAGAGTCGATATCGCCCACGTTGAGCGACACAATCGCAGAGCGCGTCGGTTGGTCAAACGCACCGTAGAGCTTAATCCCCGGAATCTCGCACACGCCGGCAAGGAAGCGTTCAGCGAGCGCACGCTCGTGCGCCGTAATCGCCTCGACCCCGCCCTGGGCCTCGATAAAGTCGAGGCCGGCAGAAAGGCCGGCGATACCGTGGCCGTTGAGCGTGCCCGCCTCCAGGCGCGTGGGCCACTCAAGCGGCTGCAGCGCATCGAAGCTGTGCACGCCTGTGCCGCCCATGGCCCACGGCGCCACGTCAATGCCCTCCGCCACGGCCAGCCCGCCGGTCCCCTGCGGACCCATGAGGCCCTTGTGGCCAGTAAAGCACACCACGTCGAGCCCCATGGCCTGCATATCGATATGCGCCGTGCCGGCAGACTGCGAGGCATCGACAATCACAAGCGCGCCGGCCGCATGGGCCATGGCGGCCACGCGCGCAATGTCGACCTCATTGCCGGTCACATTGGAGGCGTGCGTCACCACCACAGCACGCGTGGCCGGCGTGACCAACCGCTCGAGCTCGTCATAGTCGAGCACGCCGTTCGCGTCGCAGCCCGTATGCTCAACGGTAACACCCTGCTCTGCCGCCAAGCGGTTGAGCGGACGTAGCACCGAGTTGTGCTCAAGCACCGTCGTGACCACGCGGTCGCCGGGGCGCACCACGCCATTGATAACGGTGTTGAGCGCCGCGGTGGAGTTGGGCGTAAAACACACATGGTCCGCCCTCGGGCAACCCAAAAGGCGCGCGAGCTTGGCACGGCAAGCGTGAATCGTACGAGCGGCATCGAGGGGACCCGACGTGGCGCCGCGCCCGGCATTGCCGAGCGAGCACATCGCCTGCGTCACGGCATCGATGACCGTCTGCGGCTTGTGCATGGTCGTCGCCGCGTTATCCAGATAGATCATCGCACGACCTCCCACATATCAATCACGGTATAGCCCTCGGTGGGAACACCCGCCTCGGCGAGTTCGCCGCGCAGCAGTTCCTCATCGGCAGGCAACGCCTTCCACGCCAGACCGCAGCCGGCAGCGACCTCCCCGGGCACGGGAATCGTTCGCCCGGGAAGGCCGCGCTCGATGCACAGGGACTCGCAGCCCATGGCGGCCGCCGTGGTGGGAAACGTGATGACAAGCGCCGGGCGCTTCTCCCTCATGGCAACTCCAACCAATACGCTACGGGCGCACGACGCGCACGGCCTGCTCCATCTTCTCCACGATCACGTACATGTTAGTGACCTCGCCCACCGCAAGCTGGTCTTTAATGCCATAGTGATCGAGACAGGTGCCGCAGGTAAGGATCTCGACGCCCTGCTCTGCCAGGCCCTTCAGGTCATCGAGCACCGGCGAGCCCTCGACGGTGAGCTTGGCGCCGCCGTTGTAGAACAACATGGTCGCGGGCAGCTCCTCCTGCTGCGTCACGGCGAAGATAAACGCCTTCATGAGCTTGTGGCCCAGCTCGTCGTCGCCACGGCCCATGCAGTCGGTATAGACGGAAATGACGAGTTTGCCCTTGCCGGCACTGGCGTCACAGAAGGCAGCGCCATCCTGCTCGGGATCGGCCACGGCAACGGCGCCAGAGGTCGCCACGGTCACGTGCCACTCCGCGTAAGAAACCTTCTCGACCGAGGCCGTGCAGCCCTTCTCCTGTGCCATCTTGGAGATGTTCTTGACGGCGGTCTCGTTGTCGACCGAGGTCACCACGGCACCCTCGCCATCGAGCTGTTTGAGGGCCTTAAGCGTCTTGACGACGGGCAGCGGGCAGGCATCGCCCATAGCATTGACTTCAATTTTGGTAGACATAGTAAATTCCTTTCGAATGAATCAATCAAGAACGATAGATAGTTGAATAAACAAACCGTTAACGGACAACGCGGACGGCAGGACCGCCCGGCTCCGCCTCGCAAACGCGACCGACGACGGCGGCAACGCGCCCCTCGGCATGCAGACGACGCGCAAGCTCATCCACATCCGCCGCGGGCGCCGCAATAAGCAAACCGCCCGAGGTCTGCGGATCGTACAGCGCATCCAGCATGCCCGGCTCCAGGTCCTCGTCGGCCGCCACGCGCGGGCCAAAGAAGTCCTGGTTGCGGTAGGAGCCCGCGGGGATAATGCCCAGACGCGCCATGTCGAGCACCTGGTCAAAGAGCGGCACCGCCCCCGATGCAAGCTCAACCTGCACGCCCGAGCCCTCGGCCATCTCGCACGCGTGCCCGATCAGACCAAAGCCCGTAATGTCGGTGCAGCCGTGAAGCTCAAGTCCCTCGGCCAGACGAATTGGCGCCTCGTTGAGGGTGCGCATCGAGTCAAACATGGCTGCGGCCTCGTCCTGCTCGATGAGCTCGCCCTTAATGGCCGTGGTGATGATGCCCGAGCCAACCGCCTTGGTCAGCAGTAACGCATCGCCCACGCGCGCGCCGCTGTTGGCGAGCATGCGGTCGAGCGCGACAAACCCGCTCACGGACAGGCCGTACTTGGGCTCGTCGTCGTTGATGGTGTGACCGCCCGCGATGGAGCAACCCGCCTCGACGCACTTGCCGGCGCCGCCCGCCAGAATCTGACCGGCAACCTCAACGCCCAGGCAACTGGGTATGCAAAGCAAGTTCATGGCATGGCTCGGCCGCCCGCCCATGGCGTAGATGTCCGACAGTGAGTTTGCCGCGGCAATCTGGCCAAACAGAAACGGGTCGTCGACCATCGGCGGGAAGAAGTCGATGGACTGCACGAGGCCCAAGTTATCGCCAACGCGAAAGACGCTCGCATCGTCGGAGGTATCGAACCCCACGAGCAGGTTGTCGTTATGCACATTGGGTAAGTCGCCCAGGACCTGGGCGAGGGCTCCGGGAGCCAACTTAGCGGCTCAACCGCTCGCGGCCGTCATGGACGTGAGCTTAATCTGATCGTCAGCCATCGATACCTCCTCTCATCGGTCAATCATTTCCTCCCAGTATACGCATGAATGCGAGCCTACGGCGGATGCATTAATTGAGCGCCTGTGCGCGAATCGCCGCGCCGATGGCTCCGGCAAAGCGAGCCTGGGGCGAGGTGGTCACCGGCGACCCCAGTAGCTCGCCCAACCGCTCCACCACGAATGCGTTCTCGCACAGGCCTCCCGTCAGGTAGTACGGGGCGCCCGCCGCCTGCCCAGCCATGGTCGCCACGCGCGAGACCACGCTGTCGATCACGCCACGCGCAATGTTCTCGCGCGGCTCACCGCGACCGATCAGGCTGATGACCTCGCTTTCGGCAAACACCGTGCACATGCTGCTGATCTTGGTGGGTTCGCCGGAACGCGCAAGGTCGGCCATCTGCTGTTGGGAAATACCCAGACGGTCGGCCATGATCTCCAAAAAGCGCCCCGTGCCGGCAGCGCACTTGTCGTTCATGGCAAATTTGGCCACGCGACCGCCCTTGATCTGAATGACCTTGGTGTCCTGACCGCCCACGTCGATCACGGTGCCGTGGTCGCCAAACAGGCGCACAGCACCGGTACCGTGGCAGGTAATCTCAGTCACGACCTTATGCGCATAGGGCACGGCGACACGACCGTAGCCGGTCGCGATCACGCGCACGTCGTCGGCAGCCACGTCATAGCCGGCCGCGGCAAGCTCGCCGCGCAGACGCTCCGCCGCATCGACCGAGGAGAACCCGGTTGGCTGCACGCACGTCCACGCCACCGAACCCCCTCCATCGACCACAGCAGCCTTAGCCGCCGTAGACCCGATATCGATCCCGATCCCTATCATGGCTCTCTCCCAATCTAAACATCAAAGGTAGCGGCGCGTTCAGGCGCCTTAGCTCTAGGTTTCTCAGGTGCCGGAGATTGACCCGAAAGAGGAGCGCAGCGTACATTGGGTACGCAAGCGACGGTTTGAGGAGCAAGATCCGGTGCCTGAGGAAGCTAGAGGGTTTCGATGAAGGCGGCGATGCGGGTCTCGATCTGTCCCATGTCGCCGTTGCTGTAGTCGGTCTCGATCTTCATGTACGGAATGCCCGCACCCTCGACAGTCTCCTGCATGCGCGCACTCTCCACGTTAAAGGTGTGGCACGCCTGGAGCACGCTCTCCACTACGCCATCGACGTGATACTTCTCGCACATGGCCAGCGTGTTTTCCATACGACCGTCGTTGGGCGTCATGACCGAGCAGTTAATGTCCAGGTAGCGGTCGGCGATGGCGCGCAAGATGTCGGGAGCCTCCGGGTCGATCATCATGGCCGCCGTGCGCTCGCCCGAGCAGTCGTCCATGCACACGACCACACCACCGTTGGACTCGATGGTGCGACCGATCTTGTTGATCACGCCGCCCACCGGGCAGCCGGTGATCAGAATGCGCTTGGCATCCGCCGCAACCGGGCGCTCGCTCGCGTCGTAGGCCTCGCGCAGCTTGACAACCTTTTGCTCCAGCTGCTGCGTATAGGCCTCGATATCAAAGCTAAACGTACCGGCAAACATGGTGCTCATCAGGTCGACGCCGCTCATGGCCGCCGGCTGGTTGGCCTGCAGCGCAAACATCTCGAGCTGGGCCGCACGCAAGCGGTTGCGACGACGGACGGCAGCGCGCAGATCATCGTCGGTAATCGTGATGCCGTAGAAGTTCTCGAGCTCCTCCTTGAGCAGACGGCACTCCTCGTACCAGCCCTCGCGCTCGTAGGCTCGATCGCGGCCCTGCGGAAGATGCAGAATGTGCGTGCGCTTGAGCTCGTTGAGCAGCTCGTACATCTTCTTCTTGCCGTCGCAGGTGGTCTCACCGATGATCATGTCGCTAAAGTACGTAAACGGGCACTTTTGCGAATAGGCAAAACCATACGTAGACTTGATGAGCGGGCACAGGTTTGCCGGCAGCACCTTCTCGGCCTCGGGAATCACCTCGTCGGACGTGCCGCACAGCGCCACGCTCGCAGCCCCCGCGGCATCGATAATCTCGAGCGGCGTGTAGCTGCACAGAAAACCGACCAGGCGATTACCCGCCTGCTTATAATCCTTGACGCGAATAAACGCCGCCTTGCGTGCTCGTTGAACTCCTCAAACGTGGACGGCAACGGCTGCTCAATATTTTCCGACATATAACTCCTTAACAAACCTTTTAACCAACCAAGGAAACGGCTTTCCCAGGTGCCCGAGGTTGCCGTGAAAGAGGAGCGCCGCGTACTTTGGTATGCAAGCGATGGTTTGAACGGCAAGATCGGGTGCTTGGGGAAGCCGCTGGACCGGATAGCCCTAAATGGTTTCCAAGAAAGCCTCAATCCTGGTTTGCAGTTGGCCTGCATCCTCGCCGGCGTAGTCGGTCGTGATGTGCATAAACGGGATGCCGGCCTCCTCGGCAGCCTTCTCCACGGCAAACGACTCCATCTCGTAGAGCGTGCAGAACTGCAGGGCCACGTCGACGATGCCGTCGGCATGCAAGTCCTTGGCCATCTGGACAATGTCCTTCATACGCTGATCGTTGGGCGTAAAGACGGCGCAGTTAATCTTAAAGTAGCGCTCGGCGATGGCGTCGAGCATCTCGTCGACCGTCTCACCGGACTCGTCGACCAGGTCCTTGTAGTAGCGCGAGCCCGTGCAGGACTCCTCACCTACCACAACGCCGCCGGCCTTCTCGATGAGGTTGAACAGCTTCCAGTTGGGCACGGCCATGGGCGTGCCGGTGTACAGGATGCGCTTGGTCCCCTTGGGCGCCACGCCCTCGCCGGCCTCAACGCGCTGCTCGCACTCGGCGGCCATCTCGTTGATGGCTCCGGTCAGACGCGGCGTATCGTCCATAAAGGCGGCCTGAACGGTCAGCAGGCTGTCGAGACCGCTGATGGGCGCCGGATCGGCAGCGCGCGTGGCAGCCAGACGCTGCAGGGCGCGACGCTTCTCGTTGACGGCGTGGATGGCAGCCTTCAGGCGCTCGGGCGTAATCTTGACGCCGCACTCTTCCTCGATCTTGGCCGCAAGTTTCTTGACCTCGGCCTTCCAGGTCACGAGCGTCGACTCGTCGTGCACGTTGGGGATATCCATGACGTACATGTTCTTTTGCGTGGCAAAGAACTCGTAGGCCTTCTTCTTGCCATCGCAGGTGTTCTCGCCCACCACCAGATCACTCGACTCAATGTAGGGGCAGACCTCGCCCAGCTTAAAGCCGGCAAAGCTCTTGATGAGCGGACAGGTGTTGCGCGGCAAGTGCTCCTCGACCTTGTCCGTTGCCCAGTCGGCACCCGAGCACAGGCCCACGGGGATGCCATCGCAGGCAAGCACGATCTCCTCGGGCACGTAGACGCAGAACGAACCGACGATCTTGGTGGCCTCGCCGGCCTCCTTCTTGTCGAGCATCTCCTTAATACGGCCGCTGTGGATGTTGGTGGCGACAAAATCCAGGTAGGACGTAGACTTGGGGCGATTGTTCTGCGTCAGGAACATATCGCCGTACATCTGGCCCACGGCGCCCAGCAGCATGTCGTGGTCGGCAAGATTCATGCCGAGGCTCTCCCACATCGGATGGAAATCGAATTCTTCAGCCATGACGGTTCCCCTCTCGAACCAAAAATGAATAGCTACGGTATTTCTGCACGGTGGGTGGCGAAAACCCAGCCGTGCTCAAACCCGGAATTTTGGGGAACCCGCTTTGCGGTCGATTATTTAGTTGTGCGTCGTCTCTCCCGGAGCCGTGAACATACCTGCTCATATGCGGCTCCGAGCCATATACAGGGCGCGCGCGGCAACGCGACGCGAATATGTCTTCTGCAGCATCGGCGCGCCCTCCTTTTCTCGTCGAAGGTAACTATATCAACGGTTGTCGTCAAGACGAACACCGTCGACACGCGTACGACAACGTTGGGATGTGAGCATCTCGCTGTCTGATAATTAATTATCAGACTGATAAGGTTTAGTCATGTAGAAATCGGCGAACGGCGAAGTGAAAACAAAGCGGTCGAGGACTACCTCCTCGACCGCATCGCACCCGCATTATCGGCAAACGAGATGGATCCTACTTGCATCAAAATGCATGCGCAGAGTCTCACCCGCCTGCGGCAGCTCTTCCACGGGTACACTCACCTTATTCACCTTCCACTGCAGACGCGTGGGCGCATCAGCACGCGGCACGTCCAGCAGCACCAGCCGCTCAAAGCGCGAATCGCTCACACGGGCCACGTGCAAATCGTAGCTGTTGCGACCGCGCTCCGCGCGATTGTCAACATGGAAGTAGCTCGCACGAATACCGAGGTACGTCACGTTATCGGGAACCTCATGGCCCACGTTAAAGGTCATGCCCCAGTCCAGGGCTTCAACTTCTTCGTCGCCGATTTTGCGCGCCCGGCTTGTGTTCTTGCAGCCCGTCAGGCGCAGCGCCGCCAGCGTCTGTGGGCGGCGGACCACGTCCTCGATGGAGCCGACCTCCTCAACATGCCCGTCGTGCATCACGCAGATACGTTGGCACAAGCGGCACGCTTCGTCGATGTCGTGGCTCACGTAGAGCACGGTGCGGTTGCATACTTCGAACAGGTCGAGCATGTTCTGTTCGAGCGCGCTCTTAAGATAGGAATCGAGCGCGCTCATGGGCTCGTCGAACATAAAGATGCCCGGATGCGCCGCTACCATGCGGGCAAGCGCCACACGCTGCTGCTGGCCGCCAGAGAGGCGCGCGGGATAGCGGTCGGCAAAGTCGGCCAGGCCAAAAATGCCCAGGTAGCGCTCGGCAAGCTTTTTACGCGCCGTGGCGTCGCCCGCATCCTTTACACCGGCGCATACGTTATCGGCCACCGTCATGTTGGGAAACAACTGATAATTTTGGAACAGCAGAGCGCATTTGCGCTCCTGAGGCGACAGGTTGATGCCCGCCGCCGAGTCCAAAAAGGTCACGCCGTTGACGACGATCTTGCCCTCGTCGGGCGTCTCCACACCGGCAATGCAGCGCAGCGTGCAGCTCTTGCCGCAACCCGAGGCACCGAGCAGCGCCACACGATCCTCGCCGGCCTCAAGCTGCATGTCGAGCATAAACCCGGGATAGCGCTTTTTGATATCCAAAACGAGCGACATGGCCTATCGACCTCCCTGCGGCACCGTATCATCGCGCATGAGCTCGGCCAGCGCCTCGCGATCGATACGCAAGGCATCGCCGCCCGCCGGGTCGAGCGAATCGCCCTGTCCGGCGAGATCTTTGGCCTGTTTGCGTTCCGCACGGGAAAGGCCCCGCTCGCGATACTTTTGCGAATGCGCGGTGTACATGTTGATGAACAGAATGACCAGAAAACTGAACACAATTACGACGATGACCCAAAAGAGCGCCACCGACGTGTTACCGCCCATCCACTCAAAGTAAATCGCAATCGGAATGGTCTGCGTAATGCCGGCGTAGTTGCCCGCAAAGAACAGGGTGCAGCCGAACTCGCCCATCGCGCGGGCAAAGGCGAGCACCGTGCCGGCGGCAATCGAGGGCCAGCCAAGCGGCATCATAAGCTTGGTAAAGATGCGACGCTCGGACCATCCCAGAGTTCGCGCGGCGTCGAGCATCTGCATGTCGAGGCTCTCAAAGGCACCGAGCGCCGTGCGGTAGACCAGGGGAAACGACACCACCACGGCAGAGATCACCGCCGCGGGCCAGGTAAAGACGATCGAGATACCGTGCGCGATGAGCCACTGGCCCACCCCGGTCGAGCGGCCAAACAGCATGAGGAGCAGAAAGCCGCACACCGTAGGCGGCAACACCATAGGGATGGTAAAGACCGAGTCGAGCAGGCCCTTGATGCGACTCGAGGTACCCATGGTCTTCCACGCGGCAAACAGGCCCAGCGCAAAGGAGATCAGCAGGGCAAGGCCGCTCGTTTTTATGGACACCCAAAACGGGCGATAGTCGATGTCGCCCAAAAAGGAGGCCAGAGAGGTCAAGGGCCCCCGCTCATCCCGCAACACGACAGACGACGCCTCTACCATTTGAGCGCTATCAAGCCAACGCGCGCCGCCCTTGGCATCACCCGAGGCTGATGCAATCACCACATAGCGGTCCCCATCCGCACCGCGCTCGTCAAAGCCATAGGTATACCCGCCGGCATCAAACGTTGTTTCCGCCGTAACATACCAAGGAAGATCCACGTCCTCCAGCTGCGCACCTCCCATGCAGTTTGCGCTGTCGAGCTCACAGACGAGGGCCTTGAGACCCGATACGCACTCGTTGTCCTGCGGATCCAATCCATACTTCTCGACCGCCTTGGGCGATATCCACACCACAACGCGATCGGCAGCAGGCGCCACTACAAGGTCCACGTCCTCGTCAACGGGAAACCGGTAGCCCTCAGGCTGGCCCTCCATGGCACGAGCGGTCCCCTTGGCCAACCGCTCAAAACCCTCGATCCCATAGGAAAGCCCATGAGCGGTCGCAGCAGCCTGGGCCCCGTCCTCAGCGTCCCCAGCAAACGCAAATCCCGGCACCCAGCAAAGTGCGAAGGTCAAAGCACAGGCGACAAGCATGCGGAATCTATTAAGCACGAAAAGCTCCAAGCGAATACAAGGACGGAGTGAAACACAAAACGATGGAATTATCGCGCCAAGCCGCACTACGCGGAAAGCTCAAAGCCGTACTTAGCCCAAATCTTCTGAGCCTTCTTGTTGGTCAGGCAGAAATCGATGAACGCCTTGGCTTCGTCGGCATGTTCGGAGCTCTCGGCAACAGCGCCCGGATACACAATGGGCTTGTGCGAATCCTCGGGGCACACAAAGGCCTCCTCGATGCCGTCGTAGCGGAAGATGTCGGAGCTGTAGACAAAACCGGCCACGCAGTCGCCTGTGGACACATAGGCAGCTGCGGTGCCCACTTTATCGGCCAGCGCGACCTTGTCGGCGATCTCGGGAGTATACTCGCCGTCGTCGCCCTCGGTGCCAGTGTAGAGGCCCACGGAGGCCAGAGCCTGGTTGGCGTACTTTCCGGCGGGAACGGTCTTGGCGTCGCCGATGGCAATCTTGCCGTCCAGATTCGCGACGTCGGCGATGGCCTCGACCTTGGTGTCGGAGCCCTCAGCGCGAATGATCACGAGGTCGTTGACGAACATGTCCTCACGGGTGCCGGCGTCGACGAGCTCGGCGGTCTCAGCGTCATCCATGGTGCCCTTGGAAGCGGTGATGAGCACGTCGGCCGTGGCACCGGCGCGCATCTGCTCGACGAGGTCGCCAGACGCCTTAAACTGCGTGTCGGCAAACGTGGTGCCGGTCTGCTCGGTGTAGAACTCCTGAACCTCGGGCAGGGCCTTCTCGAGCGAGTTGGCGGCAAAGACCTGCAGCTCGACAGCCTTCTTCTTAGAGGAAGACTTGACGGAGCCGGCATCGGAACCAGCGGGCTCGGACGTCTTGTTGCCCGAGCAGCCGGCAAGGCCAAGGCCGGCGGCAGCGGCAGCAGAAAGCGAGACAAAACCGCGGCGTGAAACCATATCGAACATATTCAACCCTTTCGAACGCTATGCCCGGGCACCCCGCCGCAGGCTTTATTCTGTTACTAGATTATACTTCCGCGCGAATAATGATAATGAGAAATTATTCTCGCTAGAGAATATAGTTTCGAGTTGCCGTGCACCTCGGCGTCGCTTCGGCGGAAAACAAAGGCGGAGCAGCCGTTCAGGTCGCCCCGCCGCAGGTAAACCGCTTATTTGGTATGTCCGCCGCCCGCCGTCATTTGGGCCGCATGCTCCAGCTGATCGCTCACGGCCTCCCAGCTTTCGCGGGCGGCCTTCGTAGAACCGGGAAAGTTTACGACAAGTGTATGACCTCGTTGCATGCAAATAGCGCGCGAGAGCATAGCGCGGCGCGTCTTGGTCATCGAATACGCACGGATTGCCTCGGCAATACCCGGCACATCGCGGTCACAGACGGCACGCGTCGCCTCGGGTGTTACGTCGCGCATCGAAAGCCCCGTGCCGCCGCAGGTGAGCACGACATTGGCGTGGCACTCATCGGCGGCTTCCGCAATGGCATCACCGATCTCGCTGACGTCGTCACGCACGACCACATGCGAGGCGACCGTCCAGCCCTGTGCCACGATAAGCTCCTCGAGCGCAGCACCCGCCTCGTCCTGGGCAAGATCGCGCGTATCCGAGCACGTCACAATCGAAATCTTCAACTCCATAGCATTCCTCCTATAGCACCGTGCCCTCAGGCAGGTCGACACGCACGACATCCACGACGTCGCCCGCCGCAAGGTCGCACGGTCCTTCGTGAATACGCAACAGGCAGTTCGCACGCTGCATGATTCCAAGCAGCGCCGAATTCTGCGTCTTGGCCTCGGTCACCAACAGCTCACCGGTCTCGGGGTCGCGCAAAACCGTGGCGCGATCGAAGAAGCGTCGGTCCTGGCGCTTTTTCACGCCGTGCGTGAGCGTCGCCTGCTGCACGGGACGCACGCCCTCGGCAAAGCCGCGCATCTTGCGAATCGCCGGACGGGCGAGCATCTCAAAGCCTACATACGCCGCAGCCGGATTGCCCGAAAGCCCCAAATACGGCTTACCCCCGAGCAAGCCAAACGTAATGGCCTTGCCCGGACGCATCGAGATGCGATCGAACAGCACCTCGCCCTCGCGCCGGACGAGCGCCGTCACGAAATCGTAATCACCCGCCGAGGCGCCACCGCTCGTAATGACAAAATCGCACTCCCGCACGGCACGATGCACGAGCTCGGCAATCGCCTGCTCATCATCGGGCGCAATGCCGTAGAACACGGGCTCGGCGCCGGCATCGAATGCCTCGGCCATTAACGCCGAGGAGTTGGAATCGCGAATCTGACCGCGCGCCGGCAGCTCACCCGGCGCGACCAGTTCCGTCCCCAGCGAGATAATGCCCACGCGCGGGGCGGCATGCACCTTCACGCTCGCGTAACCGGCGCTTGCCAGCAGGCCGGCGCCGGCCGGAGCCACAACCTCGCCGGCGTGCATCACAACATCGCCGGCATGAGCCTCCTCGGCAGCAGAGCGAACGTTCTCCCCCACCTTGGCTGGCGCCGAGAAGCTCACGTGTGAGCCCTCGTTGCCGTCACCATCGAGCACCTCGACGATCTCGTATTTCACTACGGCGTCGGCACCCTCGGGCACCGGCGCGCCTGTCATAATGCGGACCGTCTCGCCCGGGCCGACCACGCCCTCAAAGACATGGCCCGCAGCCTCGTGTCCGATAACGTCGAGCGTCACCGGCGCCTCGCCAGACGCCTGCACCAAGTCCGCCGGGCGCACGGCATATCCGTCCATAGCGCTGTTGGCAAACGGCGAGATGTCGATATCGGCCACCGCGTCCTCGGCCAAGGGAAGACCGGCGGCCTGCCACACGGGAATCTCGATGAGATCCGTCGGAACAACATGCGACAGAACAATCGACTGCGCGTCCTCCAGCGGAATGAGTTTCTCTGCCATATGCACCTCTTAATGCCACGGCGCACAACAGGAGCGCCGATTCTTTATGCTTGTCTCAGTATAATCCCCCGACGCACGACCGCGACTCGGCCTGTACCCGCAAATACACCTGTCGGTTGCAGGCCGCGAAACAGAATGGAAACCAACCCACCGGCTCGTCGCGTTTACCGCGTTTTATAATGCTTGCGTTACAACCTAAAAGAGGAACATATGGCTCATAACGACAAACCCGAAAGCGCAAACGAGGCGCAGGATCATTCCCAGCCGCTCGACGACGGCGGTTTTTTCTCCCTGAACGACGTCATCATGGCAGGCAGGCATCAGATCACCCGCTCCGAGCATCTCTTAGCTGCCGACACGCGCCGCAATGTCCGCAACCTACTCGCAAGCGCCAAGTTGCTCGCACTCGTCGTCATCGTCTCGCTCGCCATGGGCGTTGCCGCTTGGGCGTTTTTGGCCTCGCTGAATATCGCCACCGACTATCGCGAGCACCATGCATGGGTCTACGCCCTGCTCCCCATCGTGGGCATGGCCACCGCATGGGTGTACAAAAACCACGGCCTTGCCGCCAAACGAGGCAACAACCTGGTCATCGACTCCGCTCTGGGCACACGTCTCATCCATATGCGCATGGCCGTCCTCACCTTCGTCTGCTCCACGCTCACGCACCTAACGGGCGGATCGGCCGGTCGCGAGGGAGCCGCGGTACAGATTGGCGGCACCATCGCCAGCAACATCTCGAGCCTCGCCCACCTCAAAAAGCATGACCACCACGACCTCATGCTCGCCGGCATCTCGTCGGCCTTTGGCGCCGTATTCGGTTCGCCCCTTGCCGGCGCGTTCTTTGGCATGGAGATGTGTTTTATCGGCAAGATCGACTACACCGCGGGCATCTACTGTCTGGTCGCCTCGTTTACCGGCTACTTTACATCACTCGCCCTGGGTACCGAGTACGAAGCGAATGTCATCGCCAGCGTTCCTAACATGACACCACGGACGGTTGCCATCGTTGTTATCAGCGCCATTATCTTCGGTCTGACGGCACGCCTCTTTGCCTGGTCGGTTCGAACCGTCAAAAGCCTGTACGGTCGCTTTATCACCAACTACCTTGTTCGCGCACTCATCGGCTCACTCGTGGTTTTGGCCGCCTATGCCCTCCTCGACGCCTGGAGGTATGCCGGCCTTGCCACCTGGCTCTCGGGCGCCGGGTTCGCCGGTAACACGACCCTTGCCGACGCAGCCATCAAGCTCGTGGTGACGGCGCTTACCCTGGGTGCGGGCTTCCAAGGCGGCGAGGTCACGCCCCTGTTTGGCATCGGCGCGGCGCTCGGCGGCTGGATCGGTTGCCTCGTCGGTATCGACCCCAGTTTTCTGGCGGCGCTGGGCATGCTCGGTGTTTTCTGCGCCGGCCTTAACGTGCCCATCACCACCTGTATGATGGCCATCGACCTGTTCCACGGCACGGCAGCCGGCTTCTTCGTGATCGTGGCGTTTATCAGCTATCTTGTCGGCGGCCACCGCGGCGTATATCCCGCGCAGCGCATTGTCTCGCCTAAACGCCGTTCGCTTATTGTGGATGAGGGCGGTACGGTAGCGGATGCTATCGAGCGCCACAACGACCTGATAGAGTAGACGTTAGTATTCGCCGTGCAGCCACAATCGGGGGCAATTCGACCTGAGCGCGACCGCACCGTCACGTCATACGCCGGGAGTCGCCCCATGCACGCAACTGATTTTGGTCGCACGCTCATCATCGCCAACCCTGCCGCCCAGTCGGGTGCGGCGCGCGAGGTCGCTGAGCGCCTGCAGCGCTTTTTGGACATGACCGCGCGCGCATCCCAGTTTGATCTGGTGCTGACTGAGCGCATGGGACATGCCAAGGAGCTTGCCGCGCAGGCTCAGGGCTATCGCACCGTTATCGCCCTTGGCGGCGACGGCGTGATCCACGAGGTTGCCAATGGACTCATGAAGCAGGATGAGGCGGTCCGTCCCGCCCTTGCCGTCCTACCCGTAGGCTCCGGCAACGATTTTGCCCAGACCCTCGGTATCGACGATTTCTCCGGCAAGGATTTTGGCGCGCTGCTCACCTGCGAGCTGCAGCGCCAGGATATCGGACGCATTCGCTCATGGAACCCCGCAAACGGCAGCGGCGAGGCTACCGTTGAGTACTACGACCAAACGCTTTCGGTCGGCATCGATGCCGCCATCGGCCTGGGCACCACCGAGCTGCGCAAAAAGACGGGCCTCGCTGGCGCTCCGCTCTACACCCTCTCGGGTCTGGAGCAGTTTGGTCTGCGCTACCGCAACTACCCCATGACAGTCAGCTTTGACGGGGCGCCCGCCGAGCGCGTAAGGGCGATCATCATGGCGATTCAGCTGGGTCCCACGTATGGCTCGGGCTATCGCATCTGCCCCGATGCCGACCCCTGCGACGGCATGCTCGACGTCTGCTACGCATGCGGCCCCGTCCCTCGCGCGATTGCCCTGCCTATGTTTCTTTCGGCCAAGGACGGCCACCATACCAAGCTGCCGCCGGTTCGCATGCGCCGCTGCCGCCATGCCGAGCTCACCTTTGAGGAGCCCGACTACCCCATTCAGGCCGACGGCGAGCCCGTTGTCGCCTCGCGCATCGAGGTCGACGTCCTTCCCGCCGCTCTCGAAGTCTGGCACCCCACCCGCTAGCCATCCCTAAGTTGCGGTGAAATAGGGACTGTTTATGCAGGTAAAGCCGGAAAACAATCCCTATTTCACCGCAACTTATGAGGAGGCTATTCGTCGCTGCCCGGCTTGCGACGGTTGGCCTTTTTAATGGCGTTGAAGTGCTTATCATTGAGCCTGCGCTGGCGAGAGCGCTGAGGCACCTTGGTCTTTACGCGTCGGCGCGGTGGACGTCCGCGACGCTCAAGCTCAGCGCGCAGCTTACGCAGGCAGCTGCTACGGTTTTGGAACTGACTGCGGCTCTCGCGCGCCGTCACGGTAATCCCCGTGGGCCCATGCTTCATGCGCACCGCCGAGTCCGTCGTGTTCACGCCCTGCCCACCCGGGCCCGTCGCGCGAAACACCTGCACCTCGCAATCGCGCGCCAACTCCTCGACCGACATCTCGGCATAGCGCGCATACTCGCGCCATCCCATCTTGTTCTCATCCATATCAACACCTCCCCTCATACAAAAAATGTGACAAAGGGACAGTCCCTTTGTCACATCGCATACCAATCGCTTGTGTTGCGCGCTTAGGCGAAGGTGATCTCGCCGGTCTCGCAGTCCATATCGGCGATACGGGCCAGGCTCTCAACGCGGAAGCCGCGCTCGCGGAGCTTATCGCCACCGCCCTGGAAGCCCTTCTCCACCGCAATGCCAATACCGGACACCTCGGCACCCGCAGCCTCGCAGATCTTGATTAGGCCCTCGAGCGCGCAGCCGTTGGCCAAAAAGTCGTCGATAATCAGGACCTTGTCGCCCTCGGACAGGAAGCGCTTGCCAACGATGACCGGGTACTCCTTCTGCTTGGTAAAGGAGTAGATGGTCGTGGCATACTGCTCGCCGTCGAGGTTGATGGACTGCGCCTTCTTGGCAAAGACAACCGGCACGCCGCCAAAATGCTGGGCCGCGATGCAGGCCATGCCAATGCCCGAAGCCTCGATCGTCAGGATCTTGTTGATCTCGACGCCCTCGAACAGATGGGCCCACTCGGCGCCCATGTGGTCGAACAGCTCAACGTCGCACTGGTGGTTGAGGAAGGCATCAACCTTAAGGACGTTACCGGCCTTTACGATGCCGTCATGGCGAATACGATCCTCAAGCTCCTGCATGGCGCAACCCCTTCTCGCGGCAACGATACCGCGCGATTAATAAACGTTGTTCGATAGTCTACCACGGACCGACCCCCGCCCGCCCCACAAGCCGCATCGCACCACAAAGCTGCAAGACCAGTAGATAGGCCCGATTCGTGGCAGACAGCCTCCCAACACGCTAATGCCGGGTGCGCGTCCTCACCAAACGTACCAATGTGAGCGCAAAGCCCACGGTAGCAACGGCCATCAGCACGTAGAATACCAAACGGAAGCCAAAGAGGAACACGTCCGGACGACCCGCCACATAGCTCGTGACCGTCTTACCCATTGCCGCGCTCGTCTGTCCATACAGGATGCGCGACGCCGCCGTAATACCCAGCGCTATGCCCGCATAGCGCGCCAAGCTGCTCAAGCTGCCCGCAAAGCCAAGCGCCTCACGCGGAGCCGAACCCATATACAGCGAATTATTGGGACTCTGGAAGATCGACGTGCCGCACGACATAAACGCGACGCAGCACACGATCATCAAGATGGAAGAGTGCTCGTCAAGCGTGCTCACCGCAAAGAGACCGCACACGTACACGCCCAGGCCGACTGCCGTAGGGCCCTCGCAGCCAACACGGTCCGAAACCGTACCCGAAAGCGGGCCGTTAAGGGCATTCACCATCGGCAGCGCCAAAAAGAGTAGTCCAGAGATGTCAGAACCAAAGCCGTGGGCGTCCTGAAAATAGAACGGCAGAATAAACTCGGATGCGCCAATGCCAACGAACACGATGAGCATGCAGACAAGGTTGATGGTGAAGGCCGAATTTGCAAAACAGCGGCGAGCAGCCTCGGCAAGGGGCATGGGGCGTTCGCCAGCCTCTGGCCTAACATGCGGCAGCGTGTAGAGCCCCACGATAAACGAGATGACGCCGATGGGCAGGTTGATGAGGAAGATGCTCTCCCAGGGAAAGCTTGTCACCAGCATGCCGCCGAGCACGGGGCCACACATCATGCCGAGGGCCACAAAGGTCGCGAGAATACCCATGGCACGACCTCGTTCGCGCGCCGGAAACGATTCGGTGATGATACCCATGTTGTTAGCCATGGCCGCTGCGCAACCGATGCCCTGAACAATGCGTGCCAGGATAAGAACCTCGAGCGAGGCCGAAAGGCCGCACAGCAGCGAACCGACCGAAAAGACGATGACGCCCAGCTGGAACACATTCACCTTGCCGCGCACATCACCCAGACGGCCAAACGGCAACATAGCCACGCATGTCGCAAGCAGATACACCGAACTCACCAGCTGGATGCGGTCGAGGCCCACGCCCAGCTCCTTTTGCATCACGGGCAGCGCCAAGGTCACGACGGTCGAATCCAGACACACCATAAACGTCATGATGAGCACGGTAAACAGAATCGCCCATTTGTTCTTGCCATGGGTGTCGCCCTCTAGAGCAATGTGCTCGCGGCGCAGCTGCTCTGCAGTTTTCTCCATATCCATCCTTTCGAGTGGCCCAACGCAAAAAAACGGGGCCCCAATCGCCTGCAAACAGCCGCGATTGGGGTCCCGCCTACGGAATCGGAACGAAAGGTCGCCGAAGCTTTCTGCCAGCATCGGCACCTTGTAAGGAGCTGGCCTAGCACTGCTCGAGCGCCTGCTCAAGGTCAGCAATCAAGTCGGCCGTGTCCTCGAGGCCGCACGACAGGCGTACCATGTCGGCGGAAATGCCACAGGCGATGAGCTCTTCATCGTTCATCTGGCGATGCGTGGCGTTGGCAGGATGCAGGCAGCAAGTGCGGGCGTCGGCCACGTGCGTGGCGATCTGGGCGAGCTTGAGGCTCTTCATAAAGGTCTCGGCCGCCGCGCGACCACCGTTAAAGCCAAAGCTCACAACGCCGCAGGTACCGTTGGGCATGTACTTCTGAGCCAGGTCATAGTACTTGTCGCCCTCCAGGCCCGGATAGCTCACGAAGCGCACCTTGGGATGACTCTGCAGGAACTTGGCAACGGCCAGGCCGTTCTCGCAATGACGCGGCATGCGCACATGCAGGCTCTCGAGCGAGCTGTTCAAGAAAAACGCCGCCTGCGGGTTCTGCATAGGACCAAGATCGCGCATGAGCTGCGCGGTAGCCTTGGTAATAAAGGCGCCCTCGCGGCCGAACTTCTCGGCATACGTCACGCCGTGGTAGCTCTCGTCGGGCGTGGTGAGACCCGGGAACTTGTCCGCATGGGCCATCCAGTCAAACTGACCGTGATCGACGATGACGCCGCCCAGGTAGGCCGCGTGACCATCCATGTACTTAGTGGTGGAGTGCGTGACGATGTCGGCGCCCCACTCAAAGGGACGACACATCACGGGCGTCGGGAAGGTGTTGTCGACCATCAGCGGCACGCCGTGGTCGTGCGCGGCCTTGGCAAAGCGCTCAATATCGAGCACGGCGAGGGCGGGATTGGCGATGGTCTCGCCAAAGACGAGCTTGGTGTTGGGTTGGAAGGCTGCCTCCAACTCCTCATCGGTGCAGTCGGGGGCAACGAACGTGCAGGTCAAGCCCATGCGACCCATGGTATGGGCAAGCAGGTTGTAGGTACCGCCGTAGATGGCAGAGCTCGCGACCACGTGATCGCCGGCACCGGCCACGTTAAAGATCGCGAGGAAGTTCGCAGCCATGCCCGAGCTCGTGAGCATCGCGGCAGTGCCGCCCTCCATCTCGCAGATCTTGGCGGCAACCAAATCGCACGTGGGGTTCTGTAGACGGCTGTAGAAGTAGACCGACTCCTCCAAGTCAAACAGCTTGCCCATGTGCTCGGACGTGTCGTACTTCCACGTGGTGGACTGGTAGATGGGCACCTGGCGCGGCTCCGCATCTCCCGGGTGATAGCCGCCCTGAACACATGTGGTACCGATAGTCTGCTCGCTCATATCTAGCTCCCTTGCCTGGGTTTTAGTTTTATTCGGTTCACGATACCGCTACCCTGCACCCCTCTCAACCCATCCCGCCGATAGGTTATGGGACAAATTAATCAGGTTTATTTGTCCCAAATCTTAAGAAAGCGTTCGATGGCGAAAAACAATAAGATATGCGCTGGGGTCTCGATGAGTGAGTGCGCCAGCAAGGGTACCATAGGCGGGTACACCGTGATCAAGGAGACAACGATGAAGCAAATCGATACTGCCCAGCTCGACGCCGCCGCCTGCCAAGCTCAGGCTGCCGAATACCACGCCCGCGGTTTTAACTGCGCACAGGCCGTCGCCTGCACGCTCGCGCCTGCCGTCGGACTCGACCCCCAGGTCGCCTTTACCCTCACCGAGGGCTTTGGCGCCGGCATGGGCGGTATGACCGAAACCTGCGGCGCCATCTCGGGCGCCGTGGCCATCATGGGCTTTGCAATGAGCGACGGCATGGAAAACCCCAAGACCAAGGGCAAGACCTACAAGCTGTCGCGCGAGATCGCCAAGCGTTTTGGCGAGAAGAACACGACGACTGTCTGCGGCACGCTCAAGGGCATCGGATCGGATAAGGGTCCGCTCCGCAGCTGCCCCGGCTGCATCGACGATGCCGTCGAGATCGCCTGCGATATGCTAAAGCAGCTCGCCGAGTAAACGGCAGCAACAGAAAACGACGGCCGGCACGCTTGGGATCCATCCAAAAGCACGCCGGCCGTCGCCGTTAGAACTCAGCAAATTCGGGAGCGCCGACTTCGATCTCCTCGCGACCGGCCATAAGCTCGCGCATCTTGGCGCAAAACGACTCCTGCTCCCCCGCCTTAAACATCAAATGAATCGTCACGGCATCCGCGTAATCGGTATCCGAAACCTTGGCACCCGAATCCTGCGCCAAGCGAAGCACCTGCTCATACTGCGGATAGGCCACACGCACGTCAACAGGCACGACACTCGTCATCTCGACGATCTGCCCGGACTCCTGAGCCGCTGCCACCGCCGCCTGCGTCGCCGCGGTATAGGCGCGCACCAAGCCACCAGGCCCCAGCAGCGTGCCACCAAAATAGCGCGTTACCACGCAGCAAACATTTTTGAGCCCCGCGCCGCGCAACACCTCGAGCGTCGGCATACCGCTCGTGCGGCTCGGCTCACCGTCATCGCTTTGACGCTCGCGTCCATCGACCAAAATCCACGCGGGAACATTGTGTCGAGCGTCGTAATGACGTTTGCGAACGGTCTCGATAAAGGCATTCGCCTCATCCTCAGACTCAATATGGACCAGCTGGGCAATAAACCGGCTCTTACGGTCCACAAACTCGCCCGAAGCCTCAATATTCGATTGCAGAGTAAAATAGCTGTCCAACAAAGCCCCTCAACAACAAGCAAAGCAACAAACAGCCTCAATAATACGGCAAAGGCCGTACCGTTTACCCCGGTAAATAGAACGGCGACACCGATGACCAGGCAAAAACAGCGAGACGGCGTCAGCTGAGTCGATTTGGCCCGAAAGAGGAGGGAGCACGCCTTATGACGGCGACCGACGAATGAGCGCCAAATCGGCCAGCTGACGCCGTCGAAGGCGAGAACCCGTCAGCGCGAGCAAGGTGCCTTGAAAGCTGAGGGCATTGACCTTATGGTCATGCCCGAAGGCTTGAAAGGCAGATTGCCGCGCTGACGGGTTCGCAGCGTCAACAAAGTGCTGAGTGGGCCTATAAGCCGGGTTCTGTCGTGAACGGTCATTTATCTTGTCTGCACGTTACCGTGCAGCTCCACGCACGCTACCCGAACGCGGACCGGGCCGGCCCATAGCGTTCCTATTCGCGCTTGCTCCGGATGGGGCTTGCCAAGCCGCCGTGTTGCCACGACGCTGGTGGTCTCTTACACCACCGTTTCAGCTTTTCCCTTTACGCCTTGCGGCGCAGGTGGGAGTCTTCTTTTCTGCGGCGCTTTCCGTCGGATCACTCCGCCCGGCCGTTAGCCGGCATCCCGCCCTCTGGAGCCCGGACTTTCCTCACGCGTGCTGCAAGCAGCACATCGCGCGACCGTCTGGCCCACTCAGCAGTGCAAGAGTGTAGCACACCGTCAGCATAGGCAGCGGCACAACACAAGCGCTCGACACGATAAACCAAGAACCATGTCATGCAGTACAATAGGGTTGTCGATGGGCAACGTCGTCAGTCGAGACGCGACCGCGCTCCGCACCCCTCCGTCTACTCGGTGCGTTCCCGCCTCCTCCCCGAGGCGGGATGTCGGCGTTTTTTCATGCACCGACAACTCAATAGCAAGCGAATAGCCCAAGCAGCGTTACGCGCAGGCACTACCGAACATCTCGGCAGTAAATGCAAAAAGGGACCCGTCCATTACGGACGGATCCCTTAAAACAAGTGATCGTCAAACCGATTTACTCGGCGTCGGTCTCCTCGTCCTTCTTCTCGGAAGGCAGCGGGGTAACCTCGATCTCGACGCCCAGAGTCTCAGCAGCGGACTTCATGGACAGGGAGATACGACGACGGTCGAGGTCGATCTCCATGACCTTGACCTGAACCTTGTCGCCCACGTGGGTGACCTGAGAAGGCTGATCGACGTGCTTGTTGGCCATCTCGGAGATGTGCACCAGGCCCTCGATGCCCTCGCCCAGGTCGACGAAAGCGCCAAACGGGACAAGCTTGGTCACCGTGCCCTCGACGATAGCGCCGACGGGGTACTTCTTGACCAGTGCGCGCCACGGATCCTCGGTGGTCTGCTTGAGACCCAGGGAGATGCGCTCGCGGTTGAGATCGACGTCGAGAACCTCGACCTCGACCTCCTGGCCGACCTTGACAACCTCGGAAGGATGGTTGACGTGGTTCCAGGAGAGCTCGGAGATGTGGATGAGGCCGTCGATACCGCCGAGGTCGACGAAGGCGCCGAAGTCGACGATGGAGGAAACGGTGCCCTGGAGACGCATGCCAGACTTGAGCTTGGACAGGATCTCGGAGCGCTCGGCCTTACGGGACTCCTCGAGCACGACGCGACGGGAGAGGACGACGTTGTTGCGGTTGCGGTCCATCTCGATGACGCGGGCCTCGATGCGGGTGCCCATGTAGGAGGTGAGGTCCTTGACGCGACGGAGGTCGACGAGGGAAGCGGGCAGGAAGCCGCGCAGGCCGATGTCGAGGATCAGGCCGCCCTTGACAACCTCGATAACCTCGCCCTCGACGTTCTCGCCGGAGTTGAACTTCTCCTCGATGCGGTTCCAAGCACGCTCGTACTCGGCACGCTTCTTGGACAGGACCAGACGACCGTCCTTGTCCTCCTTCTGGAGAACCAGGGCCTCGATGGGATCACCGAGTGCAACGATGTCTGCAGGGTTAGCGTCCTTGCGGATGGACAGCTCGCGGACCGGGATAACGCCCTCGGACTTGAATCCGATGTCAACGAGCACCTCGTCATGCTCGATCTTAACGACAGTGCCGTTAACGAGATCGCCCTCATCAAAGTCGGTAATCGTACCGTCGATGAGGTTGTTCATCTCCTCCTCGTTGACATCGTCAAGAGAGAAAATGGACGAGTTCTGAATCTCACTCAAAGGTGGACCCCTTTCGAACTACGGGGCCCCGATTGCTAGGACCTACAGATGGGTGCGACAAGCACACAACGTTTAGGAACACTCGGGAGCCGACAGATACTGATGTGACGCTTATGCAATCACGTTCGTATAGATTACGGGGAAATCGCTTCGATTTCAAGCGTGAACTGCGATTTTTTACTCGTATGGAGACTTTTTCGCAATCTTGTGAACGACTGTCTCCACAAGTTGACGATGAGCAGCTAGGCACACTGCTTTGGGGTAAAGTATCCCAGACATACGATTCTGGAACGATTTTTCGAGAAAGGTGCCCGCGTGCTCAAAGCAGTCGTTTTCGATATGGACGAGACGCTTCTTAGCATCAACCTCAACGCGTTCATCCTTCGCTATTTTAAGGATGTCTCGTCGATGCTCGCGGATATCGGACGTCGCAGCCGCGGGGGCACGATGGCGCGCCTCGGCACCATCCTGGTCGACCTCAACGCCAATCGCCGCAGCAGCACGGACAATCGCACCAATCTTGAGTTTTACCAGACCGAGGTCGAGCGCCGGTGCGGCATTTGCCTCTCGGACCCACTTATCTACGAGGCGTTTACCTACTACGATCACGAAGTTCTGCCGTACAAGAACGATGACATGATCAACGCAAAAGCCATGCCGGGTGCGCACGCCGCGCTTCAAGCCGTACAGGACGCGGGGCTGCGCTGTGCGCTCTTCACCAACCCCAGCTTTCCCCAAGGGGCCATCGAGTGCCGCATGGGCTGGGGCGAGCTGACAGACGCGCCCTTCGAGCTCGTAACGCACATGGGCAACGCCACGCGCTGCAAGCCCGATGCCACATATTATCTAGAGCAGCTGCAGGTCATGGGGCTCGAGCCACATGAGGTTCTCATGGTGGGCAACGACCCCAAGCGCGATTTCCCCAGCCCCGCCTGCGGCATTCAAACCGCCTATGTGGGCCAAGGAAAGCCCGGCCGAGCCACCTGGCGTGGAACCATGGAAGACTTCGCCCGCGACTTTAACGCCGTAGTAGAAGCCTTCTACGAGCACCAAATAGCCGACGAACTAAGCTAGTCCCCAAATCAGGAATGGGGCGCACGTTTGCCCCACGCTTCGTTACGTGGGCAACGGCTTGAGGGCAAGATGCGATGCCCCAGTGTCCTAGGCCGTGATCATTTTGACGCGTTCGCCGATTTTGGAGTCGCGCCTGTCGGAAATAACAGTAAAGCCCTCCAGGTCGCACACCTTTACATTTGAAAACACGTGGAACTTGGAGCTATCGGCGAGTACGTAACTCGCCTGGGAATTCTGCATCACGATACGTTTTTTGATAGCCTCGGGATAACCTGGCGTCATGATACCGCGGTCCTCGTCCACCGCGTTGACACCTATAAACGCCCGGTCAAAGTACAGCTCGCGCAGCGCGCTCTCAACCATAGGACCGGTGAGCGAGCAGGTAACGGGGTTGAAGTCGCCGCCAATTACCACCACCTTAGCAGCAAGCTCGCCCGTAAACCGACATGCATAGCCGTTGGTGGTGTAGATAGTCACCGGCTTGTCGACGAGCAGGCTCAGGAGCGCCGTCGCGGTGGTACCGGAGTCGACAGCGAGATGAGACCGTCACGCCCGAAGACCCCGCTTTCGCCGCCGAGGAGCGCGCGGCGCACGTGGCCCATGAGGAGCGGCTCGAGCATATCGAGGGGCTCCTTCCCAAGAAGGGAAACGGCCCTGCGGGACGACACGGCGAAAACCATCGTTGATTCCGGCAAGAGACGCCGTTTCTCTGGTAGCTTCATCTTCAACCAAGACCGACAATGCCGGCCAGGCACTCAACCCAAAAGGAGACAGCATGCCCAACGAGCTCAGCTATGAGGTCAGCCTCGAGCGCAGCAACCAGATCCGCGCCGACCTGCCGCAGCACCCCGAGAAGTTCACCATGCTCACCGGCGACCGCCCCACCGGCCGTCTGCACCTGGGCCACTACTTCGGTACCCTCAAGGGCCGTGTCGAGCTGCAGAACATGGGCGTGCACACCAACGTGCTCATCGCCGACTACCAGGTCATCACCGACCGCGACACCACCGAGCACATCCAGGACAACGTGTACAACATGGTCATGGACTACCTTGCCTGCGGCATCGACCCCGACAAGACCATGATCTACACGCACTCCGCCGTGCCCGCGGCAAACCAGCTCATGCTGCCGTTCTTGTCGCTCGTCTCCGAGGCCCTGCTGCAGCGCAACCCCACCGTCAAGGCCGAGATGGAGGCCAGCGACCATGAGCTCACCGGCCTTTTGCTCACCTACCCCGTGCACCAGGCGTGCGACATCCTGTTCTGCAAGGGCAACGTGGTGCCGGTCGGGCGCGGCCAGCTGCCGCACATCGAGCTCACCCGCACCATCGCACGCAAGTTCAACAACCGCTACGGCAAGGTGTTCCCCGAGGTCGACGCGCTGCTGTCCGACACGCCGCTGCTGCCCGGCTTGGACGGTCGAAAGATGAGCAAGAGCTACGGCAACGCCATCAACATCTCCATGACCGCCGAGGAGACGGCCAAGCGCATCAAGAAGAGCCAGACCGACGGCGAGCGCATGATCACGTTCGACCCCGAGGCGCGCCCTGGCGTATCCGGCCTGCTCTCCACCGCCGCGATCTGCACCGGCCGCTCCGAGGTCGAGATCGCCGAAGAGATCGGCATGGGCGGCTCCGGCCAGCTCAAGAAGTACATCACCGAAAGCGTGAACGAGTACTTTGCCCCCATCCGCGCCCGCCGCGAGGAACTGGTCCAGGATATGGACTACGTCAAGGACGTCCTACGCGAGGGCAATCGCCGTGCCAACGAGGTCGCCGAGGCGACGCTCGCCGAGGTACGCGAAGCCATGGGAATGGTGTACTAAGCCATCCGGCTCGCGGAAACGCGCCGCGACACGCGAATGGGCCATCTTCACGTGTCCACGCCTTCGACATAGCCAAGGTCTTACGAGGTGGGCGATAATAAGCCCGCCTCGTTTTTTACGTTGTATGGGGGATTGCATGTACCGACTTGTTGCCAGCGATATGGATGAGACGTTTCTCGATGCCGACCACGCCATCCCGGCGTCCAATCTCCGAGCACTCAAACGCATGAGGGAGCTCGGTGTGCTGTTCGTCCCTTCGAGCGGGCGATGGTATTCCTCTATCATGGACAACTTCTCGGGGGAGGCCCGCGAGCTGATCGAAGACGGCTATGTGCTCTCCTATAACGGCGGCTTCATCAACCGCGTGGGAGACCCCACCCCGCTCACCACCTGCGGCCTTTCCAACGAATGCGCGAACGCGATCTATGCAAAGGGGCTCGAACTCGGACTCTGCATGCACGTCAACGTCGCCGACGGCCACGTGTTCGTGAATGACGCACCCACACGGGAGCGCGACTATCTGGAATCGATCACCGGGGTCACTCATTTTCGCGGATCTGACCATCCCGACCTCTCATTCCTTGAAGGCCGTGGCATCGTGAAGATCCTGTACGTCGACTGGGACTTCGATGAGCTGCAGGAATTGGGCCGCAAGCTCGCGCCGATGGCCGAGCGACTCGGCGTTGACATCACCTTCTCCTCCAAGCGCTACCTCGAACTCATGCCCGCAGGCGTTGACAAAGGGACGGGGCTCACGCGCCTTGCCGATATGCTGGGAATTCCGATGTCCGAGGTCATCGCCGTTGGTGATTCCGCAAACGACCTCTCCATGATCAAGGCGGCGGGACTGGGCGTCGGCGTGGCGAATGTCACCGACGACGTGCGGCCGTATTGCGATGTCGTCCTTGAAACGGCTGGGACTGAGGGTGCGTTCTCCGAACTCATCGAGCGATTCCTTGAACCCCAACGACCACATGTCACTGTGTCTTTCTATTTGTAACCCTTGATTAACTTATGGAGAGGCTGTGTGCTCGTCGGTCTACGACTTGGGTCTCAGAGAATTAGCTATAGTTAACTTAATGAAGGCACAGGCGAATTAAAGACCTTCGACACGAACGTTGCGCCTTCCCTCCCCTCGCGCAACACCTCTTTGGAAAGGCGCCCCGCGCATGTGGGGCGCCTTTCTTGACTACAATGGCGATATCGATTGAAAGTGAGGGCGGCATGGCAGACCGGGACACCGACGGATTCTTCAACCGCGTATACGACATGGTACGCCAGGTGCCCTGCGGCATGGTTGCCACATATGGTCAGATCGCCAAGCTCGTTGGTGAGCCCCGTCGAGCCCGATACGTGGGATACGCCCTGCACGTCAATCCGGAACCCGGCACCATCCCCTGTCATCGCATCGTATTCGCCGACGGACGCCTCGCGGAGGGGTTCGCCTTCGGTGGGCCCGAGGCGCAGCGCACACTGCTCGAGGACGAAGGCGTTGCCTTCCTCGCCAACGGACATGTCGACCTGCAGGCCTCTCGCTGGCCAGCGGGCCTGGTATGACAAGGGGCGCCGACAGCGCCCCTTCCCGTTTTGGATCCTTGGCAGGCAACCCAATCAAACGGTCGCCTCGAGTGCGTCCCCCGCGCGGTCGAGTGTGCTTCTGACCTTGGCACCCTGTTTGAACCACGTGCGCAGGTCCTCGAGCGTGCTGCCCGCTTGCATACACCTTGATTTTGCGACCACCCCTCGTGGTCACCGTGCAGCGGTCGCCGCTCTCGCTGTTCTCGTGCGCCGTGATCTTCTTGAGGTAATCGCGGCGAAACGCCACGACGTGGGCGTTGCTGATCTCGATGAACCAATCGTCATCGACAAGCGAAGTACCCGTGGCACCTCGGCTTGCCATCTCCTCGGAGAAGGAGAAACCGAGCGCGCGCTCCTGCCTGCCGATCTCGAGGATGCCGCGGGCCGGCATGCCGAGCATGAGCAGGGGCAGGAACCCCCCCCCTATGAACAGGAACAGGAACGGGATGAGCACGAGCAGGCACGCACCCTCGTCGGTGAAGACCGCCATGAAGGCGAGGACGAGCGAGAAGACGAGGGCCATGCCGTTGAAAACAATCGTCAACGGGTTGATGGCAGACCAACACAGGCCCGCCTTGGTCATGGGACCGTCGACGGCGTCCGAGACTTCGATGCCCTCTTCCTCCAGACGGGCGAGGAGGTTGAGCGAGCACACCCCCTCGAGGCTTATCGAGCAGAACTTCCGGTCGCCCTCGAACAGGTCGATCCTCATCATCTGCGCGTGAAGCGTTGCACGGGTGATGTTGCCAAACGTCGTCTCCTTGCGGATGCCGAAGGCGTTACGCGAGAGAATGCGCCCACCGTCCACGTCGATACGCGGGATGCTCAGCAAGGCCCAGATAGCCATACCCGCGAGCGCCATGGCATGACCGAACCACACAAGTTCGTGGTCCCACTCGCCCAGCGAGACGCCCTGCCAGACGTAGACACCCAGCATGAGCAGTTCGAACGCGACGGCGCAGCAGGCGATGATCGTGCGGATGGCTGCGGGCATGCGCACCGTGAAGCAATCGAGGCTGTCCGTTGCCTCGCTGCGCTCGCGCGCGCCGCGGCGGGCGACCCATGCAGTGAGCGGGCCGACGATGAACACGGTCATACCGACGCGCAGAATGGATTCGAGCAGATTACTCATAGGGGCCACCGCCTCGAGCTCTGGAGATTAACTGCAGGAAACGCTGCCAGAACGATGGGATGCGCACAACGTAAGGAGCCGCGTATCGGCAAGCGGCGGCATCGCAATCGCCCGGCGAACAGATGATGATCGGCGCCGGGCCAGACGAATTAAACAAAAGGGTGGTCGACGGCGCCCTCGCAGGCGCACCGTCGACCACCCTTCACGTCGCAGCGACCCTACGAGCCGTCCGAAACGAAACGCACTCCGCCAGAGCGCTACCCAATCTTGCGGATGCTCGGGATCGCCCAGGTGATGCCTGCTAGGATCACCATTGCAGCACCGATGAGCACGAAGCACGCGCTTACGCCGATGGCGTCCGCGAACAAGGTCGATGCGACGAGCCCCACGGGCATAGCCCAGCTGCAGACCGCTCCGTACAGACCGAAGACGCGGCCCATGCACTCGGGATCGACGCGCTCCTGCATGAGCGCCATCTGCGGCGCGCTGTACAGCGGACTCGAGACCCCCATCGCGAACGTAAGCCCCAGAAACACAACGAGCGCGGAAGGGGGCACGAGGCCGCCCGCGAGCGTGCCCGCTCCGAAGAGGCCGATGGCCAGCGTGCACGAAAGAGCGCGGTTCTTAAGGCCACCCGTCGCCCCGATCCAGCCGCTCGCCGCGATCATGCCGACCGAGAACGCGATCTCCGCGATAGCCGACTGCGTAGTGGTGCCCCCAAAATGGTCGAACACCATGAGCGGGAACAGCGCGGATATGGGCGAGAACAGGACCGAGAAGGCGAAGCCGATCCAGAGCATGGCGAACAGACCGTGATGGCGCTTGAGCTCGCGGTACCCGTTGGCCGTCTCCAATAGGAAGGCCCGCACCGCGCGGTGCGACGCCTCGGCGTTCTCCTCGGGCGTATGGCGCTCGGGCGCCGGCGTCTTGATGCCGGAGGTCGCCACCGCGATGCTCGCGAGCACCGC